>NZ_DFQB01000060.1:0-149485 GCF_002377545.1 Thalassolituus sp. UBA3500
CAACCATTTAATCCGCTTACCCCTATTTTCTAAGCATCGGTGTTCTCAGATCACTACTCTTAATACCATGACTAATACCTGACTAATACCGTGACACTCGCATAATTCTCAGAAGATAGTTTCATTGCAAAGCTAAATTCTACATGCATATGTTAACTGAGTACCCGAATCCACCAGTTTTCAGACAGGTGGAATTAGTTGAATCATATTTACAGGTATTATGTTCGTAGCTACCAACAGCATCAGAAACGATGCGGGTTTGAACCTTACTCCGGAAGATTACCGTCCTTCAAAGCATGGCCCCATGCATCCGTTAGCGCTTCTGTGAGTTTCAATAACGCCTCATCATCGCAGTCAAACATGGCTACTTCCCATTCTGGTGTGGTGAACTGACGTTCTAAGTCTTCGATGGGTTGGTCGCGTTCGCGGTCGTCGTAGAAGCGGGTGTAGATTTTTTTGCCTTCATTATCAGGGTCGTCAATACTGGTGACGCCAAGGGGATCTGAACCGCTATATTGAAAACTGAGTGTCGCTCTAACGATGGGCACTTCGGGCGGGATTTCAACCACAAAAGGCACAAAGGGTTTACCTATGCGCGCACCGGTTTCATCTAGATAGTCAAATTCTGCAAAGTCGGGAATATCATTGTTGTTAATATCTCCGGTGTTGACTCGAATGCGCTTACCGGTGTGTTGTTGAGTTTTTTCTATGTTTTCTTCTTCTGGGGTTCTATCAGGCGATTCAAAGCCATTGTTATTGTCTGAGTCGATATCGACATCTAGCGTGGTGAAAGCCCACTCCCAAAGCGTATTCTGTGCATCTTGATTTAAATACAAACTCAACGTCAGGTAATCCTCTACTTCGAGTTCACTGAGGTATTCAAGATTGCTGAAACTGATTTGTTGTTCTTCACTTCCGTCTTTGCCTTTATCCAGTGTGACTTCGATTTCTTGATCACCAAGGGCGAAGATGTATTGCTGCTCGCCATCAAGCGAGGTGATGCGTTCGTATTCTGAGCCAATTAAATTAAAAATCACTTTAACCAGATCGGCGGTACTGCTAATCACGGGGGATTTTTCGTTCAGCAGGTTGATGGTGTTGCTCGGGTTGAGTAAATCCTCTTCGTTTATTTCGCTGACCATAAGGTCAATCATGCTGAAGCTGAGTTCTGGGCGGTAGACCCAGCCAAAGCGTGCATCAACATCGGCTTTTGTTAGCCTGTCGTCATCGCTATTAGCAACGGCTATTTGGTCGTTAATGGTGCCTTGTTCGTCATACAGTGGCACTTTTACCGGTACGTAACGGTTGGGGCGGTGTCTTAGCGGGCCTGCTTGGTCACCTGAAGAGAAGTCATTTTGCTCGCCGGAAGAATACCCATTCACTTGAAAATAATGATGGAATGCTTCTTCACCCGAGAATTTAAGTACTCAAATCTGACGACCCGGATCGATATCAAATTTTTTAACGGTTTCCTTGTAAAAAACGTTTTACTCCGTGACATTCTCCGATAATGCAAACAGGTCTAGGAGTGCATGAAGACACAGCCTCTGAATATCAGGTAGCTCAGAGTCACTTGCCTCTTTTGGAAGCTCGGCCAACTCCAGAGCCAGATCGTAGGCAAAATCGAAGAGCGCTTTACGTAATCCTTCACCGCTCTCTTTATCTCCGGCAATGACTTCTGAGATACCAACAAACGCCTGAAATAACGCTGAAAGGTCCTCAGCATCAGATCCTAACAATCCATCACCAACCTCTGGGTTGACCTCTTGCCAGGAAGACCCGATTACTGTCTTGTGTGGCTCACGACTGATGACAGTAACAAAGGTTACCTTTGTCGCTCTATCCAGGGTATTGCCGTCTGCCAGTGTTACCCAACGCAGTAGCGCGAATGGCATACCAATAAATAGTTGTTTGATCTGTTCGCGTTGATCATCCATGATTTATCCTCTTAAAAATTAAATATACCGCCACTCAATCGTCAGCGGCTTTTTATTCGCTGGGGCGCGGAATTTTTCGGCAAAGTGTTTATTGAACAATTCGACCATCAGATCAAACTTGCTGTCATCAGGGTTCTTTAGTTTGGCTTTATCGACATTAAATACCATGCGTCCATCGAATTTTTTATTAATGCGAGTTTTCCAGTTATCGTCTAGGTTTCCCCAATGGTTATAAGCAAAACGTTGCGCAACGAGTTTTACTTCTATCTGACCAAAACGCAATACATCGCCAAGCTCTTCATAGGAGGCGGTAATTTCGTAGTATTCTGTTTTTCCATCTGCAATGGCTTGATGGCTAATATCGCCTTTGTCTTCGACTTCAATACTAAGAGGAAAGCCTTGTTTGAGTTCCTCACGTGGCAAAATCATGACGCCCCCGTAAGTAGACATTTTTTCGATGCCACCCCCATTGCTTAACCGGATATAGATGTAATCACCAATGACCTCGGGGTAGAACCCCAGAGATAAGATAAACTCCTCTGGTATTGGGATATCCTGAAGAACTCTCCCCGTCGTTTCATCCATAATGCGCAATACGTTATATCTTAGATAAAGAAAGAGAAAACCATCATGCGACCATAAACGCCCTAAATCTGCATCTTCGTCTTCAAAATTGATTGAATCCTCAAGTAATATTTCACCGGTATCTGCGCTTAATATGTACCATTGCCAATCGTCTCGACCAGAGAGGTAAATACGATCACCAACAAGTGTGCAGTAGTCAACAACAAACGGGATATCTCGAAGCCATAGTGTGTCTCCATTTTTAGTGTCAACGGAGATAATTTGCCCATCGCCAGCGTCACGATGGGTGCTTCCTAAGCTAGCAATCGCACTGTTTTCATACTGAAAGAAAGCGATATCGGCATGCCTGGGATTGGCATTCTGAAATTCTTTTTTCCAGTTTATGACAAATGAAGAATCTAGACTTAGAATTCCACGGGGGTATTTCGTTAGAATAATAAGATTATCATCAACCACCGTACAAGCATTCACTAACCCTACATTAAGTTCAAAAAGGCACGGGGCATTTAAGTTACGATACACCCTAAGAATGTACTCACCAGCTACAGATGATTCTTCATTAATAACGCATAAATCTCCAAATTTATTCCCCTCCCTGTTCACACTTTTACTACCAAAGTACTCAGTTGGCTCGAAGTCTCTTCCATAAACGTTTTTCTCAACAAAAAAGTATTTTGGTTCAATTCCAATATCTTTTGAAACCAAAACAACAGATCCCTCAGGAGAGTCCAACCATGGTCCGAGACGATGCTCTGGCATATAACTGGAAAAGTTATAACTATAGCTATCTTTTTCTACTTCGATAGAGTACGTATATCCGCGAAAAACAAGATTCAAACTACAAGGGTAAGACTTTTCATCAACTTCATCCGAAACATAAATAAATTTCATTAAATATCACTTATTTTAATATCAAAATTATTCATTACTTCTTTAATGAATTCATCGGTTTTATCAAGGTTGCTAATATCTTTTTTAGCAACCTGAGCTATATCATCAATGTTTTCTTTAAGCCCTTGCCTAACTAGCTCCTTAATTTTATCCACACCTAACTCCCCTGCCCGTGCATCAAAACTCCAGCGAATTTTAGTTCCATTACCCGCTGCAACCAAATCACGAAACAGCTGGCCTGTGCTTTCTTCACCCGAGATTAGAATATCGCCTTTAGCCGAACCCTTCAGGTATTTCTGAATATTGGAGACTGACCACGCTTTTTTATCAACGTGCCAACCATCTTTCAAGATATAGTCATAAATACGGGATTGCTTAAAGCTTTCTGGCCCAATCTTAACGGTCGTTTGAATACTGGCTAGCTCATCTAGGTAAGCTTTTTCCTTTCCCCGAATCTATGAATCATCCCCTTAATCAAATATACCGCCACTCAATCGTCAACGGCTTTTTATTCGCTGGGGCGCGGAATTTTTCGGCAAAGTGTTTATTGAACAGTTCGACCATCAAATCAAACTTGCTGTCGTCAGGGTTCTTTAGTTTGGCTTTATCGACATTAAATACCATGCGTCCATCGAATTTTTTATTAATGCGGGTTTTCCAGTCATTATCTAAATTTCCTAGCTGATGGTAAGCGAAACGATGGGCAACAAGTTTTATTTCTATCTGACCAAAACGCAGTACATCGCCAAGCTCTTCATAGGAGGCAGTAATTTCGTAGTATTCAGTTTTTCCATCGGCAATGGCTTGATGGCTAATATCCCCTTTGTCTTCAACTTCAATGGTCAGTGGAAAGCCTTGTTTGAGCTCCTCACGTGGCAAAATTATGACACCACCATAGGTATGTATTTTTTCGATCCCCCCCCCATTGCTTAATCGGATATAAATAAAATCATCATTTACGATAGGGTGGGACGTATTACTCAAACTAAAGTCTTCGGGGATAGGTACGTCTTGCACGATTTCACCGGTCACTTCATCCATTATCCGAAGAATATTCTCCCCATAGCTTAAAAAAATATACCCACTGTCGCCCCACAGCCAGCCCATTGTATCCATTTCATGTTTAATCACATAGCTGTCTTGCAATAGTATGTCGCCGGTATCGGCGCATAATACACACCAGTGCCAATCACATTGACTTGATAAGTAAACTCGATCACCAACCATCGTACAAAAATAAATACTGAATGGAAGATCTCGCTGCCACAGTGTAGCACCGGTGTCGGCATCTAAGTACAGTAGCTGGCCACTATGATCTTGGCCTGTCATAGTTCCTGCGCTTACAATAAAATTATTCTTATACTTAAAAAAATCACCTTTAAAATAACCATTCACTTGAGGAAATACCCGTTGCCACCCAATCGTCATATCATCGTTAAGAGATATAAGTGTCCGTGAACTATTGAAAATTAATAGCGTCTGGCACTCATATCGTTGAGCACATGATAAAAGATCAATGATTTCATAAAAGGGGTCATGCGAATGTTCGGTATAAAATCTGGCAAAATGGATAGTTTTATATGATTCGTCTGTGGTTTCCTCATCCGATATATACATATCGCCGACACTCCAGAGGTTGTTTTTAGCGCACTCTATGCCGAAATAAGTCGAAGGCTCAAACGCCTCATTATAAACCCTGAGTTCGTTACTCTCAGTGACTCCCTTCATAGTTATCTCTGTGGATAAAAAACATCGATCACCGGCGGGCGACTCTCGCCAACGATGAAAACCCAACTCAGGTAAATACGACATCAGGTTGTAACTAAGTTGATCGCGCCATACTTTCAAGGCATAAGTATGGCCACCAAAAATCAAACTCTCTTCTTCTAGCCTAGAACGTTCATCGCGCTCATTAGATAAATAAATAGCTTTCATTAAATATCACTTATTTCTATGTACAAATCACCCACCATATCGAAAAATTCTTGATCAACTAAGTCTTAGCGCGACTTTCGCTACTTCAAGGTCTTTTTCGTAGGTTTTGTACCAAATAGGGAGGTCAAATGATTCACCGGGAAGCTCGCCATCAGACTGCGCCATGATCCAATCATAAAAACTAGGTTCACCACCGGTATCAGCACTGTATGTTTTACCGTGCTCGTACACCGTAAAATCATATTCATCGCCGATAGTCATTAATACGACTTGCTCGGTAGCTGGCAAGGACGCAACCCACTCAATGACAATATTAGTGAACCGCATTGCGATGGTGTAGTCGTCTGGCGAAAATTTGTAATAAAAACGAGTATCGCGATTTCCGATAAAGGTCAGACTAACGTTTCTGAGCCGTATCTCGTCTGACTCTTTGAACTCTTGCAACAGAGCATCCAGTTGTTTTCCGAGTTCTGTTACTTGAGGGATTCGCTCTGCGAATTCTTTTAGTAAGGCAGCCAGCAAGCTGCCACTGTCATTCCATTGCCGAAATAAATGTTTAACTGCCACCGCTGTTTCGAGTGTTGAAAACGTCATTCGTGCTGACAGAGACAATTCAGACATTTATTAATCCTTTAATTATACCCATTCACACTCAGCGCGGATTTTATGGATGCCTGCTCGGTGGTGTTGGTCTGCCGCTGATTTACCGATCTGAAAAGCAAGACGCTCAAGGAACTCATCGGTGCGATCTTCTTCCGGCAATCCACCAATGCGGATCTTAATTAACCCATTAAAGTCCTGATTCAATTCTGGCGAGGGTACCGGTGCTGTGCCGTACTTGGCCACAACATCCATCGCCGCGACTCCGGCATAGCGGAATACCCAATCGGGCTTATCACCCGTCACCGTCACTACGTAGTGGTCGGAGTCATCCGAGTTTTTCACACATTCGACTTCGGTCTCTGGTCGTGCTTCATACTCAATGGTTAGAGGGGTCTTCCCCAGCAACTCATCTTTAGTCAGAGTCATTAAGGCGTTGTAGGTACGGGTAGCGCAGTTAAGCGACGCATAGAGAACGCCATCGACCAGATGCGGCACTTCTAACGCCATAAATTGGTAGGGTTCGGGAATATCAATGCGATTAATCAGCGTCGAGCATGTTTTGTCGTACACCAGAATCTGCGGTGAATCATTGATAAAAATGTAAATGTATTCGCCGTCGTATTCCGCTCTCAGATAGTTGTATTTCTCTGAAAAATCGATTTGATTGAGGACTGCACCATTTTCAGGGTTAAGCAGATAAATAGTTTTCATTGCTACAAACAGAATCAGGTCATCACTGACAAGATTGTAAGCATCAAAGCTACGAGCCCCTTCTGGCGCAAAACGCCAGACTTCCTTACCATCGGATTTATCAAGGGCGAAAATAACACTATGATTATCTATGCAAATAAAGTTATTAAAGTCATAAACACCAGAAAAACGTTGATCTCCTGAAGACCCGTACGAGGCCGATTTATAATCTGAATTCGTCCAAATCACATTCAAATCAAGAGACCTAAAGCTAATCTCAGTGTATCTTTTAGAACGATCGCTAAAGTTACCACTCCTGTCTTTATAAAAGGTCACAATATAATTATCACCCCAAAAAGATGGCAAAGTAATCTCTATTGTGGAGTCTTCACTCGATCTCATAATGTTATATAAGTACTCACCCTCGAGCAGGATAGGCTCCATAGAAAAATTGGCAAACGAATCAAGTTGAAACAGTAAAAAACTGCTAATCCATTCATTGGATTCTATCGAATAGATATCTCCTCCAGATCTATCACTAGCTAAAAAACCGAGAGAATAATTTCCGGAAGAGTACGGATTCCAGCTGAACAAGTATCTGTCAATTGGCATAACGGTATGAATTGAAAAGCTTTCTGTGCGATAGATATCACCAGAGGTGATATAGATTTCTTCACGATATAAATTAACCGATACTCTTGATATAAAACTTGAAAAAATCATACGTCCAACACCACTACTTCGAAATTGATTTTTAGAGATTCTAACTTTGTTTCGAATATCTCGACTTGCTTTGCGTCACCTGGATCAAGGCCCCACATTTTCATAAGCTCATTTCTCGTACCCGGCGACCCCGCGCCATTAAAAATCGCATTTTTAACTTCACTCACGCGATCTTTAGCATGAGGGGGAAGAACGAGGATTTTCCTAGTGTCAGGATTATTTCCCATATCAATCAGATCACGAAACAACTGACCTGACTTCTTAAGGCTGTCCTCAATCACCGCCCCGGGGCGCGTACCAAACTGCATCAGCTTGGCAAGCCCTTCTGGTGTCACGGTCTTCACATCCGCGAAGACTCCATCGATAAACATATCAGAAACGCGGTGGGCATATACTTTACCACCCGGCCCAGTGATTGGAATTCTTTCCTGAATTCTGGAGACGGTCTTCCCAAGTTTCTGCATGGCAAACACCGTAAGCATTTCACCAATGGCGCCCTGGGATTCGTTGATATTGCCTCCGAATCTCTTGAAGACCGTACCAATCGCTTCGAGATCTGCATCATCGAACTTCGAGTAATCTATTTTTTCTAGGTAGCTGAGCGTAACTTCAAACGATAGGTTCAATGCTTCTTTTCTGGACCCTTTCATATTTCTCAGACCTTTCACCGCATCAATGCCACCGGCACCATACACCGAGACCAGTACCTTTAATGGCCCAGAGGTAAACTTCAGATCCGCGAGGTTATCAACCCCCTCATCGACATTCTTATTTAGAGCTTCAATTGCGCGAGTGAAGTAGCGTGCAAGCTCAGGTTGATCTGTTACACGGGCATATTTAGATAGATCTCCCCGAACTTCGTTAAGCACAACTAAAAAGTTTTCCACTAGTTCTGAAGCAAGCTTCTCTTTCAATCCCGCATGTGCTGGATTCATCAGCACTTCTGTTACAAAGGCGTAGAGGTACTTTCTTGCTTCGTCGGTAGGGCTGAGGTTGTTTTCTGAAATTAAGCCATTAAATGCAACACACCTAATTCTCTGACTCCGCTGCTCAATTACAACACTGTCGACATAGTAATTTTTACTGCCGCCAGAATGAATTTTTCTGGCGGCAGAGGTCAAAATACAAAATCATAGGGGCGGAATTATGTGACACAAAAGACTATCAATTACCCTTAAATGACGTCACATATGGCGAAATATTTTTCTAAAAAGTTCTTTTAATTCAATAGGATGTAGTTTAGTATATTATAATGAATTACCCTCCGGAGGCAGAGGTCAGAGGTTCGAATCCTCTCGGGCGGGCCATTAAATAAAAAAGGCTCCTGAATCCGCATGCAACGCGTGCTGATTCAGGAGCCTTTTTTATTTAACTGCAAGTCTGAGAAGGACGAGAACCTCTGATAGGTTCGACTCGGAAGGAGCCTGCGAACGGAGAGAACCCTCTTTTCAAAAACAGGAGCCCGCGACGACGGTCATCCTCCGGGCATCACCTCACCACCACCGCAATCAAAGAAACCGATGCCCGAGCCGGATGAGACAAATCTGTCAGGAACAGATTTGCGCGTAGCCCGAAGGGTGAGTATCAGGACGATACGAACAACCTCTGATAGGTTCGACTTGAAGTGAGCCTGCGAACGGAAAGAACGTCGGACCCTGCGACGACGGGCCGAAGGCCGCCAGTAATCCTCTCGGGCGGGCCATTACTTCCCTCTGCTCGAAACAACCTAACTCAATTTCAACGCCAATGTCATCGAAAGAACCGATGCCCGAGCCGGATGAGAGCCTCTGATAGGTTCGACAAACCTTACGGGGAGCATATTGTCCTTCTCAATATGCTCCTTCTCGTCACTCATTCATTCCAGAACTCAATCAAACACAGCCTAGTAAAAAGAGTATTTGCGTGATAAAAAATACAGGTGCAGTCGGCAGCCTTGATGTGTTTATTTGTGTGTTGTCTTCTACAGTTCAACCACTAAACAACGCAGTGAAGATTTCGTTTCCAAAGGCCCTGAGAAACAAAGCCTACCGTTCTCCAACCTGGGGATTTCACTCCCGTAATATGGATTAATCAAACTACTGGCAGCTAACTCCGAGTGATGAAGCTGGTTAAACAGGGCGATTTTAACGTCCAGGTCGTGAAATCTGGCGACATATCTCTCGTAAGCAGGCCCTTCAATGCCTAGCAGAATATTACCAATCGGGTTACGAATGATTGAAGTTGATGGGATGTACCTTTCGAGATTTTCTAATTCCTGTGCGAACTCCGCTGGCGATAACACGGCCAGTTTCTCGGGTAACAGATAGAGAGGAGCGAGAGCATTGATCGTCATATTTGGTTTGTATAATGCTCTTACCAACCGTTCGGGCGCATCACTGAAGTCACCGTCTATTTCAAAAAAATCAGGGTGCTTATCCAGGCTTTTCAGGCCATAGTACAGAACGCCAAACTCTCTGGCGGATACCCTACCGAAGCCCTTCTCAGACGCGCTCAGCCGGGGAATCTCTTCAATCTGCGTATCAGTCTCAGACAGAATCACACTCAATACATCCAGAATGTCTGACTGTGCGAGAAGTAAAACCACCTTACCAACAAGATTATCCTGAAGCTCATTAGCACGGCGGACAATGGAAAACTGAGTTAGCAAAGATCCAACTGCGCCGTCTACATCCCCATCCTTATACGAAGATATCCCCTCCAGTAGCCTGATACGATGAGCTCTAAGCAAATATTTATACTCAGGATAAATCTCATCGGCCGTGGGTTGCGCCATAGTTCTGTATTCATCGTATTGAAAGAAACGATCAGAACGCTCAAGCAACTCATTATAGTGCTCAATCAGCGCTGAAACCCTTACCGAGCCAGAAAACAGATACCCGATACAGTCGTCGTCTTCAAACATACAGAATCCATCACCTTCAGGCAGCGATAGTTTCTTAGACTCAGGGTAAACAAAAAGACCATCAGATAGCTCTGGTGAGCTACTGACTTCTAGAATCTGCTTTCCCAGAGCAATAGGATCATCGCCTTCCTGGGCGTAGATCCCCAACAAATACAAATAGGCTTCACTGTTCCCGTCGTCAGCTAAGCGGGCTATCAAGCTTTGGGTTTCAGTACTGATTTCGTCATCATGCTGGAGAGCGAAGAATAGAAATACGAAAGCTAAAACGACAAAAAAAACTACTTTGAACATAAACATTCCATCGTAGAAACCGAGAAATTGTTACCGTATCTAATAAGCAAACCCTAAAGTTCTACGCATTGATTATGGGAGTAATCACTATCGATGAGTACTTTATCAACAGTAAATATACCCTTCACACCTACACCCGTCATACCTGCTATCAACAGCAGTACGGCAACCGGCTTCACTCTTGCCCTGAAACCGTAGCTGTACTTTGTGGGGCGGAACACCTTCTCACCAGGCAGTGGATTCTGACCAAGGCGAATCACTCGTAACGAACGGGTGCCTTCTATCGCAAAGATTAGCAGTGCAAAGCTGATAGGAATCCCGATAAAAATAGAATAGAGAACTACCTGCGTGCCGGTGAAGTAGTCGTAATCGTAGCAATGAGCGTTATCTGCATACTCGTTGAACCACGGTAAGAACCACAGTTTGGCAATTAGTATGACTGGAATCGTACATGCCAGATGCATAAGGACAATCTTGAGCCTTTCCTTCTTTGTATACTCGGGAGCATAATCAGCCATGCAGTAAACAACTATCCTTGCTGGTTCAATCTAAGAGACCCGCACTTAAGATGCCTTCTAATGCTCTGTCTGGTCAAGTGGACTTACTTGCCCGTTTATCGGGGAAAGATCAGTTTTCGGAAAACTAGCTACGCGGGAAACGACGTTAAAGGCAGGAGCCAGGGTTGAAATCTATCTGCCTGTGATCCGCGTTGATGAAGATGATGATAGCGATTAAAGAACAGTTATAACAGTTACTGTTCTTTAACCGTACGACATCAGCCGGATTTATTCTCAGCCCGCCATTTTCTCCGCATGACTTTTCAGCATCCCTTCACGGGTAATAAAGCTAACGATGTCATTCAGGCCTTCAATGTCTGTGCGTAGGTTCGAGAACACATACGGTTTTTCGCCACGCATACGCTTAGTATCTGAATCCATAATCTCAAGGTTCGCACCCACCAGCTCAGCCAGGTCGATTTTATTAATCACCAGCAGGTCTGACTTGGTAATACCTGGGCCGCCTTTGCGTGGGATCTTTTCACCGGAAGCTACGTCGATCACGTAGATAGTGAGGTCCGCCAGTTCAGGGCTGAAGGTTGCGGAAAGGTTGTCACCGCCACTTTCAACGAACACGACATCCAGATTACCGAATTTCTTTGCCAGCGTTTCTACCGCCGCAAGGTTCATCGATGCGTCTTCACGAATCGCGGTATGTGGACAGCCGCCTGTTTCAACACCCACGATACGTTCAGGCTCAAGGGCTTCAGCCTGAGTCAGGATGCGCTGATCTTCTTTGGTGTAAATATCGTTGGTCACTACGGCAATATGATAATCGTCGCGCATGGCTTTACAGAGCTGTTCTAACAGTGCAGTTTTTCCTGAGCCCACCGGGCCGCCAATACCAACACGGAGTGGAGATTTGTAATCAGCCATTTGTTTTTCCTTTCTGAATTCTATTAACGATTTTTCAATCTTAATGTTTGTTTATCCGTGCTTATTTACGAGCGGAATAAACGGCAATATTGTGTTTCGTGCAAACTGCTGGCGATGGCCTGCGCCGGTGACGATGCACCGATATCATCATCTTCAACATCCAGAGCGTCGCGGCAGGCTTGTTCCAGTACATCGGTAAAGCGGAACAGTACTCGCTGGCCATCACTCTGGCCAAGCGGGATGAGTTTGACCGCACCAATCACCATATTCTCAAGCCAGCTCCATAAATAGCCACGCAGCATATCTTCGCGGCTAATATTCCATTTATGGCAAGCTAAAGCAAAACCCGTCAGCTGACTCAACTCCATTGAACTGCGCCATGCTTCCTGACTCAACTCTGGCCAGACAGCCGCTTCAGGCAGTTTATCGAGCAGTGCGGTAAACGCCTGGCCACGCTGCTGTTCTTCTGCGCGAAGCTCGCTGGTTTCGCGACAAGACAACAGATACACCGACCAGTCGTAGCAGCCTTGCGCATCATCATGTTCAATACAGTCGGCGAGTCGCAACAGTAGCGGCAGTTCCATGGTGATCATGGTGCCGCTGAGAATAGAATCGAGCCAGCTGTGCAAGGATTCAGCGTTGCTGATCCAGCCGCTTTCCACTGCCCATTCCATACCCTGAGAATAAGTGAATGCGCCAATCGGAAGTGATGGGCTGATCAACTGTTGAAGACGAAAAAAAGCAGCAGACATAATGAATAATCAGTCGGCTTTTTTATCAGCTTTTTCAGTCTTTTTCTGGCTGCGTACAAACATCGCAACGCCACTGCCAACGACGAGAATCGCGCCCGCCAGCATCAGCAGGTGATCTGCATCGAATAGAGAGTGATGCACCAGGCCACCAAGGCTTTCACCAGAATGATCGCCTTCATGCGAGGTTGCGGCAGCAGACATTACAGAGGCTACGAAGCCAGCCATTAACTTTTTCATTTCAAATCTCCAATCTGTATTTCAACCACTCGCTTTCAGTGCGAGTGGCTATGTGTATGTGAGTGGTCATCATGGTCGTGCCCATGGTGATGATGATGTCCACCGCCCTGCTGATAGGCTCCTGACTCGGGTTCAAACGGCGCCTGTTCACAGATAACCTCGGCGGCTTCTGCGGCACCCGGCAGTTGGCGCACCATATCTTCCAACACATGATCGTGCTGAAAGCGCAGCCAGCCCGACTCAATCTGTAGCGGTACATGGCGGTTGCCGAGATGGTAAGCAATTTTTGCCAGCAGCAAAGGATCAGCACAACGTACCGTTGAGACGGTTTCATCAGCGGCCTTCACCGACACCAGCGTGCCCTGCCCGTCGGTAATCACATCGCCGCCACGCAACAGAGTACCGCGCTCCAGAAACAGGCCTGCTTCCTGGCCATCCGACAGGGTTACTCGTTGCCGGCTCTTGATGCGCAGATCAATGGGCAGGCTCAGTGTCTTCGCTGCAGATAGATCTGCGTGCGACACTTCGTGAGCCGTTAGTTTTTTAATCAGTTCAATCATGTTTTTCTTCAATTTAGAAAAGCTTTTTAAAAAGCGGCTGCGCCTGTAGTTAAAACAAAGCGGCTGCGCCTGTACTTAAAAAAGAAAGTATCTCTGCGCCATAGGCAATATTTCCGCAGGCTCACAGGTCAAGAGTTCACCGTCTGCACGTACTTCGTATGTCTGTGGATCAACTTCAATATCCGGCTGCCAGTCATTCAGTACCATGCTCGCTTTAGTTGCAGTACGGCAGCCTTTAACAACACCAATCAGGTTTTTCAGGCCCAGTTTTTCCGGCACTCCTGCATCCAGCGCCGCCTGAGAAATAAAGGTCATGCTGGTCGCGTTGCGGGTTTTTCCGTAGCTGCCGAACATAGGTCGATAATGCACAGGCTGTGGTGTCGGGATCGACGCATTCGGGTCCCCCATTTTCGCCATGGCAATAAACCCACCTTTTAAGATCAGGTCGGGTTTTACACCAAAGAATGCCGGGCTCCAGACCACCAGATCTGCGAGCTTACCAACTTCGACCGAGCCAATTTCATGGGACATACCGTGAGCAATCGCCGGATTGATTGTGTATTTAGCGATATAGCGTTTCACGCGGAAATTATCATGCGTTTCAGGATCTTCCGGTAAGTTACCGCGCTGCACTTTCATTTTATGCGCTGTCTGCCAGGTGCGGGTAACGACTTCGCCAACACGGCCCATGGCCTGAGAGTCGGACGAAATCATTGAGAAAGCACCGAGGTCGTGCAGAATATCTTCCGCCGCGATGGTCTCAACGCGAATACGCGATTCGGCAAAGGCGACGTCTTCCGGAATGCTCGGATCAAGGTGGTGACACACCATCAGCATATCAAGATGTTCGTCTGCCGTATTAACGGTATACGGACGCGTTGGGTTGGTTGATGATGGCAGTACATTGGCAAGCCCTGCGGCTTTTATAATGTCCGGCGCGTGACCACCACCGGCACCTTCGGTGTGGTAGGTGTGAATGGTGCGGCCTTTAAATGCCGCAATCGTATCTTCAACAAACCCCGATTCATTCAGAGTATCGGTATGAATGGCGACCTGAGTGTCGGTTTCTTCGGCAACCGTTAATGCACAGTCGATAGACGCCGGCGTCGTCCCCCAGTCTTCATGCAACTTCAGACCAATGGCGCCCGCCGCAATCTGCTCGCGCAGACCTTCTGGCTGACTGGCGTTGCCTTTTCCCAGAAACCCAAGGTTCATCGGAAATTCGTCCGCAGCTTCCAACATGCGCGCCATATTCCATGGGCCCGGCGTGACTGTCGTCGCATTGGTACCTGTGGTTGGGCCGGTACCACCACCAAGCATAGTCGTAACACCAGACGCCAGAGCCTCTTCTATCTGCTGTGGGCAGATAAAGTGAATATGGGAGTCGATACCGCCTGCCGTAACGATCTTACCTTCGGCGGCAATAACGTCGGTACCTGGGCCGACTTCCATCGTGACATCTGGCTGTACGTCGGGGTTACCGGCTTTACCAATAGCAGCGATACGCCCGCCTTTAATGCCGATGTCGGCTTTATAAATACCCGTGTGATCGATAACCAGCGCGTTGGTCATGACACAATCCATGACTTTTTCGGAGGTACTTTGCGACTGTCCCATGCCATCACGGATTACCTTGCCGCCGCCGAACTTCACTTCGTCGCCGTAGGTGGTGAAGTCTTTTTCAACTTCAATCCAGAGCTCTGTGTCTGCAAGGCGTACACGATCGCCCGTGGTCGGGCCGAACATGTCGGCGTAGGCCTGACGCGAGATTGTTTTATTGCTGTCTGACATTACAGATCTCCCATCACTTTGCCCTGAAAACCAAACACTTTACGTGCACCTGTGTACTCCACCAGCTCAACCGTTCGCGTCTGGCCGGGTTCAATACGGACAGCCGTACCGGCTGGAATATTCAGCCGAAAACCACGGGCTTTTTCACGATCAAACGTGAGTGCATTATTCACTTCATAAAAATGGTAGTGCGAGCCAACCTGAATGGGACGGTCACCGGTATTTGCGACTTCGATTTCGATCGTCGCCCGGCCATCATTCAGAGTGATGCTGCCTTCTGCAGCTTTAACTTCTCCGGGTATCATAGTGTGCTCCTGAATTCAGTTAATCTGCAGAATTAAACAATCGGATCGTGAACAGTCACCAGCTTGCTGCCATCCGGAAACGTCGCTTCGACCTGAACTTCATGAATCATTTCTGGCACCCCTTCCATCACATCATCGCGGGTAAGCAGGGTACGGCCATGCCCCATCAGCTCAGAGACCGTCCGACCATCGCGTGCGCCTTCCATAATGGCGGCCGTAATGAAAGCGACGGCTTCTGGGTAATTTAATTTCAGGCCCCGGTCTTTACGGCGTTCGGCCAGAAGCGCTGCGGTAAAAATCAGCAGCTTGTCTTTTTCTCTTGGTGTCAGTTCCATAAATTTGCCCGTCAGGTATTCCAGATGCGCGGAATTTCCGCCTCTTTATTTAAAACTTTCTGGCGTAGCAACTGCCACACCGGAATCATCAGTGATTGCATTTTCTCGGTGCTGACACCCAGAACGCGCAGCACAATAAGGTCATCAAGCAGGGTCATGCCAGCAGGCAGCGGCTGTACTAACTTCTCCTGAGCAGCGGCCAGTACCTCGCGGCACTCTTCTAACAGAGTTTCATTGCCACCGGTCGCGACAAACAGCCCCTGCATCGGGTAATCGCGCAAACCCGCTGCCGCGCTGAGATGCTTAGGGTCCGATACATGGAGATGGTCGGTCAGCAACGGGCGGCCATCGCGGCGTACCTGAAAGCGGGTTTTTACCTGACCATGCAGAAAGCGCTCCTGATTGACTGGGCGACCAAAACAGCTGATTTCCCACCCCATAAAATGCGCATCGCCTTCAAGATCGACCTGTGTTTTCGAGGCTACTTTCGATCCTGTGAAGAAAATACTCTCCTGAGGGAACCATTCCAGTGCACACCCTGCACCAACATGGAGCATTTGTTGTACTTCTGCCATCGGCCCTGCACTGAGATAGAACTTGGTTGCGCCGGGCGTGGTAAACAAACCATGCGCCTGCTGCTGACAGCTCACTTTGAATGTCAGGCCGTCGCCACCGACGACACCGCCGGGGGGATGCAGCAGGTAAATATGACTGGTATCGCCCTCAGGGTAGAAGGGACGCTGCACACGAAGGGGGCCACGATGGGTCAGGCCTGCCATCACGGTTTTGCTGCCGCGTTTTTCGAGGCGCATATCCATCTCGGCTTGCCAGCCCGGACGCGCGTTTTTCACTGCCTGCAACATGAGGTAAATGCTGTATCCACTAATGTATTCATTTTCTTGTGCACAAATAGAGCAAGATACAGGCCAGTTGCACCAAAAAGAGAAGTAATGCGGCATCCGCTCTGAAGCGAGGACGTTCCTGACCACAGGGCGGACTAATTCAACAGATCTGAGGATGACTCCGAAGAGAGTAGCCTGGAGAGCGTGGCAGCCGACATAACTCCTGTGTGCCCTGTGAGGAGTTCACCATCGAGACCAAAGACAAGCGTAACCGGAACCGCGGTTTGCCCCAGCCAACGCCCCATCTTTGCGTCAGGGTCCAGCCAGACATTATCAAATTGATACTCCTCAGCCTCGAGAAAGCGGACGACGTCAGCCCGGCTCTCTCCCTGGTTGAGCATAACAAAGCGCACATGCGGGTAGGTTTGCTGGGCTTGTTCAAACACTGGCATTTCGGCCCTACACGTCGGACACCAGGTCGCCCAAAGATTCACAACCGTGATATTGGCAAGATCAGACCTGAGCGGCAATGACTTCCCCGTCAGATCGTTGAAGCTGAATTGCGGCCATACCTCGGGCGTATCATGGGTATATTTAAACACGCTGAAACCCGTGCCCACCCATAGCAGGGCAATCGTTACCATTATTATCAGTGGTTTACGCACAGCCCCCTCTCTCAACAGCATATGCCCGAGACCAAGAGCCATAACAGCTAAAAATGCGACAGGTTCAAACCCTCTGTCCCGAATATCAACCATAGCGAAAGCCGGCGTTTCTGCAGCAAAGTACTGGTCGCGAAATTGCACCACAAATACCATGCGTGATATCACCAGAGCCACAAACACTCGTGAGAGAATCCGGTCGACTAACCCGGGAACGCCAGAAGGCAGAATTCGATTCACGATGGCAATCAGCAGCAAAGCGCTGAGTCCAAAAAAAGGAATCAAAGGAAAGCTGACACCAAAGATCGAAAGACTATTCAAGTTACTGCTCAACAGTGCCTGTATTGGTCAGCGATGCTTGTACTGAGTCGGGCAGTAGGCCCGATCAATACCTGCTGGCCGCAAAGCAAGGTGCTTAGTGGCCCGGCCACTTACTCGCTTACGCCACATACGGAATGACGACGGTTTCATCTCTCTGCGCATCAAGGCGATAACGTCTTTTTCAGGCAGCCCATAGAGTGTTTCGATGGCCTCAAAGGGCGTGCGATCTTCCCATGCCATCTCAATGATCCGGGAAATATCGGCATCAGTAAAAAGGTTGGAGTCCGGAGAGTATTGGCTGCCCATATATTGCCCATCACAAACAGATAGTTAGCTTTCTTGAATGTAATTAGTGTAACCGACCTGAGGGGACCACCGCACACCTCTTGGTTATAGATATGTAAAACTGACACGGGCATGAACTTTTTTCACTACCGGCTTATCATGTGCTGATGCCCAGACACTCAAAACTTTACCGGCACGGCCCGGTGCATCGCTCTGAAGACGAGTACGTTTCATTCCGTGAAGTCAGGGAGCGCTTTGGTTTTTATGGCGTCAGAACCGGACGCTGGGTGACGCGTACCGAGCAGGAGGCTGCAGCGGTAAATTTTTACGACGCTCTGTGTGATCTGATGTGCATCCTGGGTGTACCGGAAACCGTGATTTCGTTGCGCGGAACGCTGGCCCTGCACTACGGCACCGGAGGACGCCCCGGAGTCGCGGCGCACTACAGCCCGCAGGAGAAGGTCTTCGCCCTTGCTAAGAACGCCGGCCCCGGTAGCATCGCTCATGAGTGGTTTCATGCCTTTGATCATTACATTGGCCAACAGGCTTTTTCTGGCCTTCCCCCACATGCATTTGCCTCAAGCGCCTGGCTGGCCCAGCAGGCAACGCCGGTGCCGCACCGTCTGAACGACGCGCTGTTTGACTGTTTCCGAAGCGTTATGCTGGATGACTCCGGGGATTCACCCAGCCAACAGTTTCAGGCATCCGCAGAGGCCGACCGGCACTTCGGTACGCTCTACTACTCCCAACCCGAAGAAATGTGCGCACGGGCATTTGAAGCCTTCATTCAGGATGCGTCGATCAAGAATAGTTTCTTAGTGAAAGGCACATTGAAGTCAGACGAAGCGAAACTTGGCCTCTACCCACAGGGTCATCAGAGACAAGCCACCAATCACGCTTTTGCTTGTTATTTTTCGGTTTTGGGGGCTGCACTGAGGTAACATCAGAAGATAAAAATAAGGTACTTCGATTTTGTATTCAGACATAGGCAATATATGAGCACTCCCACCAGGGGCGGGCCGCGCTGGCTTTATGTCTCTGGCGTTACCCTATTGGTAGCCATCGCTGCCGGTGGTTACGCCGCATTTTGGGTATGGAGCAATGTCTCAGCGCATATCCCACTGCATGATCAACAGGCACGCATTAACATCGCGCACAGTTTCCCTGTCACTGTCGATATTCTTGACCCATTACAGGTCGATATTGATACGGTGATTGCGTCGAGCGTGCCCATTGATCAGACACTGACCATACCACTGCGTGAAGTACTGGACGTGTCTGTCGACTTTAAAGGCGCAGTGCCCGTTAAGATGAACATTCCGGTGCGCGAGACCATTCATATTGACCAGATGATTCCGGTAGATGGAGAAGTCAGCGTTAAAATATTGGGCTTTTGGGTAGACGTACCTCTGAACGGCGAACTGCCAGTAAAGACCGACATCCCCGTAAACCTCAATATTCCTGTTGATCGCTCAATTGATCTGTCGTTCAGTACCCCAGCCAAGGTTAACGTTAACGATGATATCACTGTGTCGCTCAACACATTGATTACCTCAGACATCCCGATTCAGGCGGAGCTATCTGTGCCGGTGCTCAACTCTCTGAATGCCAATGTCACGCTCGTCGAGCAGACCGACATCGCGATTACAGAGATGAACCTGGGGCTGCCGCTAAAAGACCTGCGTTTCAGTACCACACTGACCGATGAAGAACCAAAAGAAGGGACGCCGTGATTGCATTAAGGCGAGTGATTATCGGTGGCTGGCTGGCCCTGTTGCTTTGTCTTATCGGCGGCGCGATCGGCTTTGCGCTGTATTCCAGGCTCGTTATTGGGGTATCAATTGAGCGGCAGTTGAGTTTTATCCAACTGGGTCAGGCGTTCGCTATAGAGAGCGAAACCACGAATGTGGCTGATTTCAGATTTTCCGGTAACGTCCCGGTTGAACTACCGCTGAAGGCGGTTGAGCTACCCCTCGCTATTAAGGGTACATACACAGCCGACATCGACATTGATACGCAGATACCGATTGATATTGAGGCGCAATTTAACGAAAAAATTCTGATCGAAACCAACCTGGATGTCATTTCTGATATCGAGTTAGTGAACCGTTGGCTGCCAAAACTGCCGGTCAGGGGCATTATTCCGATTCGATTTGAATTACCGGTGTCTTTTTCAATGCCGGTCAAAACAAAAATGCCGTTCAGGTATAGCGGTCCCGTGACCTTCTCAATGGATCAGACCATCACACCGGAAACCGACCATGTCATCTCGACGAGTATGCAACTTGATCACCAGACAAGGGCTCCCATTAAGAATCGTTTCCGAGCAAGTGTCGATGGAGAACAAGCACAAATACCCATTTCTTTTGATGACGTCACCGTGCAGATACCTTTAAGTACAATTCGATATCAAGAGTCTGGGGCGCAAAAAAAAGCGCCCTCAGAATAACTCTGAGGGCGCGTTTATTACGGCTTCCGTAACGGCTTTATTTAAAAGTTATGACGGTAACCAACACTATAAAAATGCGCGTCTTCCGCATATGACGTGAACATAAACTCGACCGCATCGTTGGTATTAACGGTGTAGTCCACACCCACTGCAAACGTAAGAACATCCGTCGACTTCTTATCGAGGTTCAACCCCTTTGCTCCGTCATAGAACAAACGGTTCATACCGAGCTTGAACTGACCGCGCAGCTTGCCGTAACTCACCACTTCTGGACGATACTGCAGGTTCAAGGCCAGGCTGCTGTAATCGACCCAGCCCGTATTGACACCTGCCTTACCCAACAGCCCATAGGACGCCTCAACCGCCAACTCATCCGAAACACTGTACCCCAGGCCCAGTACAAAGCCCGCGCTGTTTTCGTCTGTCAGCTCTACCGTATCCGCCAGCTCCGTATCAAATTTCGATAACCCCGCCGACGTGGCAAAACTGAAGTTTGAGTCCTGCTTCGTTTCACCCATCGCCTGATCACCGGCTGCCTGAGAGTGCCCGGTCAGGATAGCCAGTGGCATAGCTACCAGCAATCGGGTACGGCGGCGCATCAGGACAAGCGCACCACCCAGCAACATAAGAATAGCCAGACTCATGCTGCCTTTCCCCGCCACTTTCACATCTGTTTCGGTATTCACAGAAGGATCGACATCATCGGGGACGCCATCCCCATCAAGGTCGCCCTCAGTAGCGCCCGGAGCCAGATCGACTGGCAGTGCAATTTCATCGTCGATATCGTCGCGGATGCCGTCATTGTCGGCGTCATCATCGAGATAGTCGACCAGACCATCGCCATCGAGATCCGGCAATTCACGGTCATCCCGTACACCGTTACCGTTATCGTCCGTACCAAAGGTCTCGCCGTTGATTTCAGCGTCAAAGCCATCATCAATGCCGTCACCGTCCGCATCTTCACCGGTGAAGAATTCTGCAAGTTCAGCGTTTTCTTCAATGTCGGAGATATTGTCGTTATCGTCATCCGGATCGAGGTGGTTCGGGATACCGTCACCATCGAAGTCACGGGCAGAACCAAAGGCTCCGATCGCGTTATCAACAACATCCATCAGGCCGTCCTGATCAACGTCGGTACTGCTGTCGAGCTGACCGTCTCCGTCCTGATCCAACGCTCCAACCACGGTGCCCGAGAACGCGTCAGACAGGCTCAGATCGGTATCTGTGCCATTGCTCATGAGCTGCAGGAAGTCTGGACGAGCATCTGAATCGGCATCGGTATCTGGCAGATCAGTAGCATCATCAATCAGCGCAGTACCATCATCCACCAGCGCATCATCATTGTTGTCGCTGAGGCCCGCTTCGATAACGTCGGCAATGCCGTCGTTATCAGCGTCGATATCTTGCGAGTTAATCAGGCCATCGCCATCCGTATCAACCTCGGCTTCTTTGGTCGTGGCAATCGGAGCCAATGCAACCGGAGAAACGACGGCGGCACCGACCGTACCTGTGCCCGTACCTGAGCCCGTCACGGGCGCAGTAACAGGAGTGGCAGGCGCGAAGTAAGCGATCAGTTCTGCCAGCGTATCGAACTCGTCGATGACGCCATCCAGATTGTCATCGGTCAGACCTTTAAGCTCTGGGTAGCCATCACCGTCTACATCGAAGTCGAACAGATTCACGATGCCATCTGCGTCATCGTCAGTCATGTCGGCCAATGCATCGATCTCAAGGTTGTCACGAATACCGTCGTTGTCGGCATCGACATCATCTCTGTCATCGGTGCCGTCACCGTCGGTATCGGTACGACCGTCGTCCTCGACAAGATTCGGCAGACCATCTTCGTCATCGTCCTGACCTTCCATAATGGTATCGACCAGAGACTCCAGCTCACTGAGTTCATCGATGTCGGTGATCGCAGCCTGCTGACTGACCGCACGGTTCAGAATCGACATAATGCGGTTCAGTTCATCATCACTCGGACCACTCAGACCGACATTTCGGTAGTCATCGAACGATGCCGGCGTTGATGGCGAGCCGACACTGTCTCCGATATTGTTCCAGGCGTTCTGCTCGATGCTGATAATCACGCCAGTCAGCGCAGAGGTAACGTCTTCGGCATAGCCTGCATCGTCGGTGTATACCGCGTTAACGCTCAACTGATTACCCACATCACTGGCTTGCAGCGTGTAAGTCTCTGCGTTACCGACACTTGCGGTGCCGGATATCCAGTCATAAGTCACGCTACCACTGACACCGTCGCTATCGGAGAGCTGAGCGGCCAGAGTCTGGCCTTCAATCTCATCACCGCTAATCGCAATCGTCGGTACGTTATTGGTATCTACCGACACGGACGCAGAGGCTTCGTTGCCGTTGGTTGCGGCGTCTTCAGCGACATCGGCAGCGATACTGATATCCACCGGAGAACCGACGACATCTGGCGTGACTTTCGCCGTGTACGTCGTACCGGAACCGGTAAACTCACTCAGGCTGCCGCCCGTGGCAGTAATCTCCGTTACCACAAACCCGGTGACATCTTCACTGAAGGTCACTGTGATATCGAACGGATCAGGTGACGCTGCCGGTGCCGTGATGGTGACCGTAGGTCGTGTGGTATCGACGGTAAAGGCATCAGACGTAGCCGGTGCCGCACTGGCGTTACCTGCGTCATCCTCTGCCGTACCGGCAGCAATATCGATCGCCAGCGTGCCATCACCCGTAAAGTCACTCAGAGTGACGGTTCTGGCTACAGGCCCGCTTCCAGACACCTCAATCGTGCCTGCAGCGGCATCGCCTGTGGCGGTGACAGCAACGTCATCCGGGCTCAGGCTGATGCTGTCAGCGTCCGTGTACTGGACCACGTAAGTAATCGCAGTGCTGGAGGTCAGTGTCGCTGATGGCGCCTGAATATTTACCGCAGGGGCCGTGTTATCGACGGTGTAGGTTTCATCCGTCGCGGGCTCCGTCGCGGGCAGAGCGTTGCCTGCCAGGTCCGTGGCAGTCACCCCGGCTGCGAGGTTCAGCCCGACCGTGCCATCGAGTGCTGCAAGATCACCACCGCTGGCGGTTACCTGATACAAGCTGTCGGAGATCTGTGCAACAGCAATCGCTGCAGTTGTACCGGCGAGTGAGAAGTCATCTGCTCCAACACCGGAGACTGCTTCACTGAGCTGTACCCGCCAGGTGAGAGTGTCACTGGCGGTGGTCTCGGCCAGCGGATTATAGCGGCTGATCGATTGCACTACCGGTGCTGTGGTGTCCACGCGATTAGCTGACGTATCAGGCACGCTCGTGATCGTCAGATCCAGCGCGTTGCCTGCGGCATCAGTCATATTTCCGCCGTTGAGGCTGATCGCTCCGATAGCAAAACCGTCACTGTCGTTATCTCCGGGCTGCACCGTGTATGCGAATACGATGCGGTCAGAGCCAGAGCCAGCTGTGTAGAGCGCAGCGACGCTTGATCCACCAATATCCAAAGCAATGGACGGCGCTCCGCTAATGGTGACTGCTTCGCTGGCAACTGCCGTAATAGTGATTGTTTCACCTGCCATGGCGTAAGATGGCGCGGTGACCTCTACCGCACTGATCGAAGGCGGTATGGCATCGACTGTCATCGCTGAGGTATCTGCGGTTGGCAGGCTGCTCAGATCCGCAGTATTTCCAGCGGCATCGGTAATAACACCGCCATTGGCTTCAATGCCCGTCACCCTGAGACCGTCGGCATCGAGGTCTCCCGCCAGAGCGGTGTAGGTGAAGCTCATATTGGCTGCGACAGGTGCCGACGCCATTGCGTAGCGCGTGGTGCCGCCAATATCCAGAACAAGACGCGGCGTGCCTCCTGCACTGTTGAGGCTGACATTTTCACTGAACGTGACAGTGAACGTATGCGCATTACCTTCCGTAATCGTGCCTGACGAATTTGCCGTCAGAGCCGTCACTGTCGGTACAACCGCATCAACCTGTACAGCGGATGAATCGGCAACGCCATTCAGCGTGGTGACCATCGCATTACCTGCAGAGTCCAGCGCATTGGCACCTTTCAGGTCCAGGCCCACCACAGAAATACCATCGGTATCGAGGTCGCCCGTCACCAGGGTGTAGCTGAACGTGAGGCTGGCAGTGCCGCTGCCTGCCGTCAGTGCCGCTTCACGTGTGACCCCGCCGATATCAAGGGTCAGTACCGGCGTTCCCGCCGATACAGTGACCGCTTCAGAGAGAGTCATCGTAAAGTTCAGGGTGTCACCACCAACATACGTTGCCGCCGCTGGTACCGAGACAGACTGAACCTCTGGCGCGATCGCATCGACCAGTACCGCAGAAGTATCAGCAACATTATTCAACGTCAGGTTAAGTGTATTGCCTGACGCATCGGTCAGTGCACCACCGTTGAGGGCCAGTGCCCCGACGCTGACACCGTCCGCATCAGAATCGCCGCTCTGCACTGTGTAGGTGAAGGTCATCGCATTACCGCTGACACCGCTCAGAGCTGCCGAGCGCGCCGCTGAGCCCACAGTGATCGCCAGCGATGGCGTACCGCCTGTGGTATCTGCCGTCATCGGTTCGTCGGCATTCACAATGAAGGCCAGAGTCTGGCCCGACACATAGGTAGCAGCAGCCGGAACTCCGACACTGCTGACCACAGGCGCCAGACTGTCTACCAGCACACCCGACGTTGGAGCAACCGCATTCAGAGTCAGATCCAGAGGGTTGCCAGCGGCATCGGCCAAAGAGCCACCCGCAAGGTTGAGCGCATCCACGCTGATACCATCCGTGTCGAGCAGCCCCGCAGGTACAGTTGCGCTGAAGGTCAGGGCTGAGGTGCCATCACCACCTGAGTAAACCGCACTGAGCGCGCTGGAGCCGACAGTCAAAGTCAGTTCTGGCGTTCCGGCAACGGTCACGTCTTCGCTGGTATTTACCGTAAAGATCAGTGACTCCCCTTCGCCATACGTCGCATCTGCAGGAACATCGACGCTGCTGACTTCTGGGGCCAGGGCGTCAACAATTACGCCTGAGGTGTCCGGCGCAGTGAAACTGAGGTTCGCCGGGTTGCTGGCACTGTCTCGGATACTTCCACCGTTCAGGTTCAGCGATCCGATGGCAATACCATCAGAATCGTTATCGCCCGTCTGGACTGTGTATACGAAGACAGCAGTGCTGGCCGAACTCTCCGCCGCCACATAAGCTGCATCGCGTGGCGCACTACCGACCGTCAGAGAAATCGCCGGTGTTCCACCGGCAGTATTGATTACCAGGTCTTCACTGAACGTCAGACTAACCCGCAGTTCATCACCTGTAGAGTACGAACCATCCGCCGGAGCTTGCACAGCTGCAATGGTCGGAGCCACCGCGTCGACAATAACGCCAGATGTATCAGCAACGCCATTGAGCGTTGTCACCAGCAAGTTACCTGAAACATCGACGACCGAAGCGCCCTTGAGGTCAATACTGGAAACAGTAATACCATCGGTATCCAGATCACCTGTGGCAACGGTATAGCTGAATGTCAGGTCTGATGAACCACTGCCAGAGACAAGCGCAGCTTCTCGCGCTACTCCTCCAACCATAAGGCTCAGTACTGGCATCCCGCCCGATACCGTCACTGCCTCAGACAGGCTGACCGTAAAGTTCAGCGTATCAGCGGCAATATAACTGGCAGCTGCGGGGATGCTGACCGATTGCACTTCAGGTGCGACCGCATCGACCAACACCCCACTGGTGTCTACGGTTCCCAGAGCCAGATTGAGGTCGTTATCTGCAGAATCCTGCAACGAAGCACCGTTAGCAACCAGAGAACCTGTGGTAATACCATCTGTATCCAGGTCACCTGCTGCGATGATATAGGTAAAGGTCATATCGGCGCCGGAGGTACTTGCCAGCGTCGCCTGGCGTGCCGCCGAGCCAACGACCAGTTCAAGGTAGGGGGTGCCTCCCGAAATGGTCAGCGCTTCCGACGCAGTGACAGTAAAGGTCAATACATCGCCCACGATGTAGGTATCCGCAGGCGGTACAGAGACACTGCTGACAACGGGCGCCACACCGTCAACCAGAATGCCTGCGGTCGGGCCTCGGCCATTCAGCGTCAGGTCCATCGCATTGCCCGCAGCATCCGCCATGGTGCCGCCGTCGAGGGTCAGTGACAGCACTTCGATACCATCGGTATCCAGATCACCGGCTGCAACCGTGGTACTGAATACCAACGCCTGAGTACCGGTACCACTGCTGTACGTCGCCTTAACGGGCGTGCCGCCAATCATCATATTGATTGCCGGACTGCCGCTGACGTTAACGGCTTCGTTAGTGTTCACCGTGAAACTCAGTACATCGCCAACACCGTAGGTCCCGTTGGTGGGAACATCGACTGAAGTGACGGTCGGCGCCGTGAGGTCTGATGTCACGACGAAGGTACCCAGCGGCAATGTAGTGGCATTGCCGTTCGTGTCTTCCACGATCAGGGTACAGTCACTGTAGGTGCCGTCAGTCAGCGGCGTGCTATTGTCGGTCTGCGTCAGGCGAACGGTGTACGTTCCGGGAGTTTTCAACCCGGCATCTGCCACGCCACACGAACCTCCGCCAGACAGGTAGCCGGCTTCGTTCGAGGAGTAGGTGACTTCCGGACTGTGATCGGTGGTCGGTGATGCAACTGGGGTTACCAGAGTGAGCTCAGGGGCCAGAGTATCAATACTCAAAGTCACAGTAACAGGTGCCGAGGTATCGACACCATCGTCGTCGGTACCACCGCTATCGGTTACCGTGATGGAGTAGTAAGCGTAGCCTTCCGCATCTGCTGCTGGAGTAAAGAGCAAATCTCCCGAGGAATTAATGGAAACAGCCGAGACGACATTATTCGCATCCAGAGTCTCTACCGCGGAGTAGGTAAACGTCTGACCAGCTTCATCAAGACCACCGCCCGGCTGCGCTGTTGCAAAACTCGCGACTGTCCGTTGTGTGCCACCCGTGCCACTGACACGCTGCGTCGATGGAACAATCAGCGTTGGGGCGTCATTCACGGGAGTAATGAAAACATCCACAGCACGACTGTCGGTCGCAGATCCGTCATTGACGGTAACGGTAAAGGTATCACTGCCTGTGGCATTGGCGTTCGGTGTGTATGTGACCGACGTAGGTGAGGCACCGGTCGTCGGCGCCGATACTGAACCCGTTGCGCTGGCCGTGCCTTTGGTACCACCGCTGGCACTCCATGTCATGGTGCCGGTTGCGCCTGTGCTGGCGGCAAAATCACTGAGCGTGAGAGACGTGGTGGCCGCATCTTCAAGCAGGCTGAATGAAACGGCACTGTCACCGCCGGTCATCTCCAGTGGATCTGGCGCTGCTACACCCGTATCGATGAAGAAAGTGTCACTCCGGGAATTACCGTTGCCATCGGTAGCCGTTACGGTAATGGTCGCGCCACCGCCACCAACTACATTACTGATAGTAATACGATAATCATCGGAAGTACCCGTACCCAGTCGCTCTACCGATAAATCCTCAGCACGAACCGCTGTCTCATTACTGGATGCAACTGAAAAACCGACAGAAGACTGGTTTTTATCAACGACTTCAAAAAGCTGAGAGCCAGAGTTACCAGGGAGTATCGTCATGTCCTCCAGCTTCTCGTGCTCAGGGCGGAATTTGAAAAACGGGGGTTGATTGTCCTGGCCAGGATTCCAGTTCCCGCCGAAAAGGCTCGTACAGAAAAAGGATAATGAGCTAAGAACCGGAAACCCCGCGGCTGTTGAGTAATACGGTGCACCACTTTTCGTGCAGCTGAGAAAATGCTTCCTGCCAGTCAGATTATCCAGGTCGCCACTTTCATATCCGGTCTTTTCTTCGCCAACCGATAACAAGTCATTGCTGGCCAGAAAAGCGAGCGCATCCTGATCCACCGTTCGGGAAACAGCCCGTGCATTTGCACCGCCCCCAAACGCGGAGAATGCTCCTGCCGCTTCAGGGCGACTGTGTTGCTCAACCTGAGAAACGACTGCACGCTTATTCAGGCCATTTCGGCTTACACTGGCTAAACGCGAAGAGGCATTGGCCATTGATGCAGAAAAAGGCGCAGAGAAAGGCACTGCCATGGCGATCACAGGCGCTATGGCTTTGAGGGGTGTCAACGCTCCTAGTCGTTTCTTATTGGGATTGTTATCCATAATAAATCCTTCAGGTTGGGAGGCCTGGGTGAGAAAAGTGGTTCCGCATTCTCGGGTGATCAGGTTCGATCACTTCCGGAAAGCTGGTGTTGTATAAGATGGCGATGTCGTATATCTGATCAACATTGCCCTGAAATTTAATCGTGCCGATCACTTCGTGCGTATCGAGGTTAAACAGCCAGATACCTGAGCAGGTTTTCTCGGAGTCTTCGGTCACCAGACCGGGGCTGGTCACATCACTCTGACGCTTACGGGATAAGCCGACAAACATAATGCTGCCGTAAATATCGATCCCCCGGGTAAAGCCCGGTAATTCTGCAATCACTTCCATTTCACCCGTGTCAGGGTGATAGCAGTTGAGATGGCCCAGACCCGAATGACAGAAATAAACCCGGCCATTGTGCCAACGCGGTGAATGAGGCATTGCCAGCCCCGTGACCACCACTTCATTGCGTTTTACGTCAATCAGCGTACCCGTATGCTTGTCGCTGTCGCGCCACTGTTTGCGGTCTTCGTATTGTGAAAAGGTGGTGACATACGCAGGCTCACCATCGCGGAGCGTCATACCATTTAAATGACAACGGTCTTCTGGCGTAAGTGTTTCAATAAACTGTGGCTTCCACTGAGGAACAAAACTGTAAGAAGGATCGATAGTACAAAGGCATGAAAAACTTGAATTAACCGCCCATAAGCCACTGTTTCCCCATTCGATGTCATGGATATTAATCATGCCGGTGTAGTGAGTCGAACGAGTAATAAAACAAGCATCGACGCGTGCGTCGACCGGTTTCAGTTTTTCAACATAGGCCTTATTCGCCAACCGCTGTTCAGCATCAGCCTGTTTCTCTTCATCGTTTTTGTGAGCGCGGGGCGCCGTAATGTCCTGAGCAATATCCGGCAGGGGTTTCTTAATCTGCTCGAGTAGACCGTCTTCCCGCTGAAATTGAATAATCTGAGTAAAGGTACCGAGTATCAGGCCCTGATCTGTTGCCGTCAGGCCCATTGGTCGGGGGAATTCTTTAAAGTTAATTTCCAGGTCTTCGCCGTCGGTACGAACCAGCATCAGACGACCGGCCTGATAGGAAGTAAACGCCAGTGAGATATTGAGATGCTTAAGAATCGCCGGAATATTACCCGAATAGGTAAACGAAAAATCCGTCGCGTTTTCCGCAGAGTCTTTCTGCGACGCCTGTAATTGAGGCTCTTTCTCCTGATTCTTAGTCGTATCAGTCATGATTCTGGCCCCTGCAGACTGGACTGATATAGAGACAAGCGTTGTTGCAGTCGCGCAACCAACTGATGAAGAGTAAGCGAAGGGTCTTGTGAGAGAAGCAGTGCAAAATAGCCACTGGCCACAGCCGCAGATAAGGAAGTGCCACTGAAACGTCCATAGCCGCCCGGCACCACTGCTGGCGCGGCTTTGCCATAAACGTATGCATCCACTGACTGTCCATAGTTGCTGAACCTCGTCCTTTGTCCCTGTCCGTTAGCTGCTCCGATCACCACAGCCGCCTGAAGCTGGGCTTCCGAGTCTTCCCCAGTCAGCTCCATGCCATTGTTTCCGGCGGAAAATACCACAGCAGAGCCTTTTCCTCTGCGGCCATTTTGCGCCAAGTCTGCAACGATATCAGCGACGGGCTCCAATAACCATTCAGAGCGCCAGCTAGCGTTAACAATGTCAGCTTGAGACAGCTTAGAGAGGTAAAAACTGAGCAGCGTATCACTGGTCCAGGTATCCGGCTGACGGATAGCGATCAGGCTCGCCTGCGGCGCGATTCCGTCAATGCCGACGCCATTGTGAGCAGCGAAAACCGTACCCGCGACTTTGGTTCCGTGCGAGTCGCCCTCTCCCCCTGGACTTACATCCTGTGAACGACTGGCCGTGTCGTAACTGAAAATCACCTGAGTGTGCGTGAGCTCCTCATGCTCCAGATCAAAACCATCATCAATAACGGCAACGCGCACCCCTCGACCTTGAGGAGTCGCCGGCCACAACTCAGGTATACCGAGCTGGGTGAGATAGGTGGGAGGAGTCGGCGTCGAGACGTCTGCTGCATGCTTCTCTCGCAGTTGCAGGATATCTGGCTGCACCAGACTAATGCCCTGAACCTCAGACAACGAACGGATCACTACGGGTAGACGGTCTCTTATTCCGACACTAACGGAGTAATAGGCGGCGGCGTCCATGAGGTAAAGCTCACTGACAGCCTCAATACGGGAATCAAGCGCCTGTAGGGATTCGCGAGTAAAGCCATTTGCCCGAACAATCAGGCGATCAGACAAACGTACCAGCAGATCTTTGCCACTGACCCGGTACACGCCCGCCTGGGAGTCATTGGCGGCAGGCACTAAGCACCAGGCCTTACCGAGATTCGGGAAAGGCAATTCGCACCCCATTACAGGAGCCGAAAACATAACGAGCAACAGCAGTAAACTACGCATTATTTCTCAAGCCAATTAAACTGAAAAAGGGGCCTCCCTGCCCCTCACTCATACACACATCACTTATCATTCATAGCTATTAGCTACGACTTGGATAGAGGCCCACCAGCGCAATACAAAAATTCATGCCCATCAGAGGCTGACGGTTTTCGTGCGCCTGACTGCCTCCCATCGTACCGATGGCTTCTGTCGCCATCACTGTATTCTTCGTTGATGCGGCATTGAGGTTCATGATGTTATCGCCAGTCGACGGCCTGTCTATCGCCATCATTCTGGTATTCGATGGCGACGCCTCTGTCCCAACTGTCTGAGCACCGTAGAGGACGTGCTTGTGGTTGGGAAGTTCGGCATCGGTGAGCGTGACTTCATTAACGCCGGTTTTTTCCCCCAGGCGACGCGCCGTCAGACCAGGACCTCGTCCTGGGTGCATCGGCGCGCGGCCCTGCAAATCCGGCAAGGCAAGTGTCGTACGACCGTCACCACCATACGTTGTACCCAGAATTGAGAACAATGCCGTATTCTGAGCGATGGGCAGTAATTGCCCCTGGCAGAAGGCCCAGCCACGAGGGGCAAAGTTGCAGCCAAAAATACGGATTTCTCCGATAAATGGTTCAGACATAATAAAACTCCTTTTCAGTGCCGCGAGGGATAAATACCGACCAGGGCCATAATGTAATTAATGCACAATGACGGCATCATATTCTCATGCGCTTGTGAGCCACCCGCAGCACTGACTGCATCGCTACTCAGGCTTTTGATTTTGTCGACTGACGGCACTTCAACATAAGGAAGGTCACCATCATTATGAGACGCTACAACATCACTTGCCGGGTTGTTGCTATCAGCGATATTGGCTGCCCCCAGGTATTCGTGATTGTGACTGGGAATCTGATTGATGGTCAGGTTCACCTTCTCACTGCCGTAACGCGCTCCCAAGCGGCGAGGGCTTAATCCCGGTCCTTGCCCTTGGTGTACAGGCAAGCGACCACGCATATCCGGTAAAGCGAATGTTGTGCGGCCATCACCACCATAGATGGTCCCGATCAATGAAAACAGCGCATCATTCTGGCTGACAGCCAATAGTTGACCATCACAGAAAGCCCAGCCACGCGGAGCGAAATTTCCGGCGAACATACGAATCTCGCCAACAAATGGTTCTGACATAACTGGCTCCTTAACTACGCGATGGGAAAAGACCCTGCATCGCGATGCAGAAATTAACGACGAGGGATGGCTGTTCGTTATTGTGCGACATAGAACCACCGATATAAGACACCGATTGCGATGCGAACGAGACCAGGTTCTGAGGCTCTGCATAGTAATCCGTTGGTGAACCACCATCGACTGCGGACGCTAATATATTGCCATCAAAAGACTTGGTCGTTCCGGCTTCTGTCGTCGCATTCAATGGATGTCGGTGCGCTGGCATATTGGCATCCGTAAGGGTCACGGTTTCTACACCCTCACGTTGACCCTGGTGCAAACTTGCATCCATTCCCATTGGCGTCCGACTGCGGAGGTCAGGCAGTGCAAATGATGTGCGTCCATCGCCTCCGTAAGTCGTACTCAGCAATGAATACAACGACTGATTCTGATTAATAGGTAAAATCTGGCCATCGCATTCGGCCCAGCCTCGCGGCGGCCAGCCGAATCCGAACATGCGGATTTCACTCAAAAAAGGTTCTGCCATTCTGATCTCCCTCTGTTTACTTTATTCGTGGTTTTACCCACACTTTCTTCCTAAGAATGATCCCGGTAATCAAGGAACTACCAATGACCAACCGAGCCTGGGAAAGCCGCATCACGCTGCGTTCTGTACGCGACAGTGATTATTCGTTTATGGAGTCGTTATACCGCACCACCCGCGAAGCGGAGCTGGCGATGACCCCCTTTAACGAACACCAAAAAACACTTTTTATTCAGCAGCAGTTTTCGGCGCAGACACAGCACTATCACAGTCATTACTGCAGCGATCATTTCTGCATTATTGAAATTGATGGCCGACCTTCCGGTCGTTTCTTTATTGATTACTGGAGCGATGAAATCCGCATTGTTGATATCGCCATCCTTCCTGAGTATCAGGACTCTGGCGCAGGCAGCCACCTGCTGCAGAAAATAATCAAAGAAGGTAACGAGAAAGGCCTGCCGGTGAGAATTCACGTTGAGCAGAATAATCCGGCGAAAAAGCTCTATGAGCGTCTGGGCTTCAAGGAAGTCAGCCGCTTTAACGATGTCTACATTCTGATGGAAACAACGCCCGAATTGATGTCTGCCTGATCTGCATCCATGCATAGATAATTCCTAACGCTTCCTGCTGATCACGGCCTGGTACTCAGTCGGGCCGTGCGCAGTAATAAAGAGTTCACCGCTGCCAATCGCTTCATGCGTGAGCCGATACATACCCTGCGGTACACGAAAATCATCCTGTCCTTCAAGCGAGACCGCAAACGCCTCCCACTCGTCGCCATCCAGCGCAGTACGCTCAACCTCTGAGATGGTCAGTCGTACAGAATTCTCAGCCTGGTCCGATAAAGTCACCTGCTGACCGAGCAGGGATTCCATTGAGTCGTATGTGATTGCTTCCATAAGTACGTCCTGTAAAACACAACACAGGTATCAGACGCACTACGTCTGAGAGTGTCAATGGACGACAGATGGCGATTGTCCACTGCGATGAGATATCCACAACGACGCAAAGATCCGTTACGCCACAAGCATAAAAGTGTCTCAGATGAACTAAGTATATTCGCTTGGGTGGCACCCTGACCGGATCACTCTGCGGAACGAACATGTGCACCGGCCAACAATTGTCCGTAGTGCATGGAAGGCGTACACTAATCTGAGATTTACGCCGAAGCCCGGCGACCTTCATCCTACATGGATATGGTTGACGGGCCGCGACCCGGAACTGAGGAATCCGCCTCAACTCTGTAGGTTCGCCGGGTTCGTTGGGAAACTGACGGGCCTCCCGCGCTTGGAAAGGTGTACCCATGACATTGCAGGACCATCACGGTCGGCGCTTTAACTATCTGCGCCTGTCGGTGACGGACGTGTGCAATTTCAGCTGCAATTACTGTTTGCCAGACGGCTACCAGTGCAGCGATAGCACGCCCCCGTTGTCGGTGGACGAGATACGTCGCGTCGTGACCGCTTTTGCCCGCCAGGGCACCCGAAAAATCCGCATTACCGGCGGAGAACCCTCCGTGCGCCGCGATCTCCCTGAGATCATTCGCACCGTCGCGGCCGTCCCTGGCATCGACGATATCGCACTGACCACCAATGGCTGGAAGTTACCGACCTTCCTGCCTGACTGGATTGATGCCGGCCTGACACGGCTTAACGTCAGTATCGATAGCCTCGACCCACGACAGTTCAAAGCCATTACGGGTCACGATCGCCTTCAGGATCTGCTGGATGGGCTGGCGATGGCTCACGAGATGGGGTTCAACGACATCAAAGTAAACGCCGTGCTGATGCGTGGCCACAATGCCGACCAGCTACCGCACTTTCTGAACTGGATCCGGACAACGCCGGTGTCACTGCGCTTTATCGAATTGATGCAGACCAGCGACAATCAGGATTTCTTCGAAGAGAACCATATCAGCGGTGACAGCATCAAAGCTCAACTGCTCGATTCTGGCTGGCAGCCCGTACTGAGAAAATCCACAGACGGCCCGGCCCAGGAGTTCTGGCACCCGGACTACGCCGGGCGCATCGGATTGATCATGCCCTACAGCAAAGACTTCTGCTCCAGCTGCAACCGCCTCAGGGTGTCAGCGAATGGTCAGCTTCACCTATGTCTCTTTGGCGACCAAGGCTACGACTTTCGCCACCTGCTCGGCAGCGACGAGCAGATCACCGACGTTATCGCATTCCTTCAGGACAGCCTGAACGAGAAGAAAGCGACACATGCCTTGCACGACGGTGATACCGGAGTGCGAACGCACTTTGCTGGCATTGGTGGCTAAGTTGGTGGCTAAGTTGCCGGTAAATCTGAGGGCGCATTCATGACGCAGGAAGCAGCCAGCGAGCAGATTACCGCTGTTATCCTCGCAGGTGGAAAGTCAGAGCGAATGGGACGCGACAAAGCGCAACTGATTAGGCCTGACGGCCGCTCGCAGCTGTCGTTTACCGCCGATTGCCTGGGAGAAGCTGGCATCGAAGACATTTTAGTCAGTGGTTTAGGTGCAAACGGACTGAAAAGCATCAAGGATGTTTACCCTGAGAAGGGACCTTTGGCGGGCATTCACTCAGCCCTTGCTCATTGTAAGCCAGGCACTGGCTCCCTGATCGTTGTGCCGTGCGACATGCCCCTACTGAAGTGCGGTGTGTTCTTACGCCTGCTGAAAAGTAGTCAATCGACGGCATTCGACCAGAGCTTTTTCCCACTGATTATTCGCAATCTGGAACAAGCAAAAGAAGTTACTGAAAATATTTTATCGAGTGATCAGAATCCTTCAATCCGTTCTTTTCTGAAAAATATGAGATTCGATTTTATATCTTCAGAAAATCCAGTCGAACTTAAGAGCTGCAACACACCAGAGTCCTGGAGTGATGCATGCAATCTACTAAATAATTATAGGAATTAAATGATGGTGAAAATGTTCAACGATGATTTTATACGTCTTAATATTTCTGTACTCACAGTTTCTGATTCAAGAACAGAAGAAAATGATACAAGCGGTGATTTTTTAGTCGATTCAATCGAGAGTTCAGGACATAACTCTGTTGAGAAAAAAATCGTTGTCGACAACATTTATAAAATTCGCGAATCGCTTTCCACATGGATCGCCGATGACCGGACACAAGTCATTATCGTCACTGGAGGTACAGGCTTCACCGAGCGGGATTCGACACCCGAAGCCGCAGAACCTCTCTTCGATAAAAAGATCGACGGATTTGGAGAACTGTTCCGCCAGCTTTCCTACGAAACCATAGGCACCTCGACCATTCAGAGCCGGGCAACAGCAGGTTTAGCCAATGACACTCTGATCTTCTGCGTACCAGGCTCAACGAATGCTTGCCGTCAGGCCTGGGAACAGATCATCTGCCAGCAACTTGATAGCCGCCACAAGCCGTGCAACTTCGCCATGCGCCTGAAAAAGGTAACCAATGATGACTGAGTTCTCCCACGTCAATGCCCGCGGAGAGGCCTCTATGGTCGATGTATCGGGCAAAGAGCCCACAGTTCGCGAAGCCAGGGCAGAGGGCTACATCACGATGCAGCCTGCCACCTTGCAGGCCATCGTCGAGGGCAACCACCACAAAGGGGACGTGTTTGGCGTAGCGCGTATCGCAGGCATTCAAGCAGCAAAGCAGACCAGTCAGCTTATCCCGTTATGCCACCCATTGATGCTGAGCAAAGTGGCTGTGGATTTTGACGTAGAGCCAGATAACTCGCGGATACGGGTCCATAGTCTTTGCCGGCTAAACGGGCAAACAGGCGTCGAGATGGAAGCACTCACTGCGGTTTCAGTTGCAACATTGACCCTGTTTGATATGTGCAAAGCCGTCGATCCTGAGATGATCATCGAAGGCATAAAAGTACTTGAAAAATCAGGCGGAAAGACTGGACACTGGGAGAGAACTTGATGATTCGTGTTTATTTTTTTGCAAAAATAAAAGAACAACTTTCCCTTGATTTTTTCGATCTTGATATAAAAACACCCTGCACCGTTTTCGATATAAGAAAATCATTGATTTCTGAATTTAATACTTATGAAAAACTTTTCAGTATCGACTATGCAATATGCGCAGTAAATCAGGAATTATCGGATGAAAAAAAATGTGTAGAAAGTAATGATGAAGTTGCTTTTTTTCCTCCGGTAACAGGAGGCTAGAATGAGCAACAAGACAACTACTGAAAACATTAAAATATCTGTTCAGAAAAGTGATTTTTCGATAGAAAAAGAAAATCTTTTTTTGAGCAAACAAGCACCTGAAACCGGGGCTGTCGTCACCTTTACCGGACGGGTTCGCGAGTTCAGCGAGCAACCTGATGTCACCGGGCTCTTTTTAGAGCACTACCCCGGTATGACAGAGAAATCATTAAAACGCATCATAGAACAAGCGCAACAGCGCTGGGACATTCAACGTATCAGTGTCATCCACCGAATCGGCTCACTGGCCGTTGAAGATCAGATTGTGTTTGTTGGTGTCAGCAGTGCGCACAGAGAAGCTGCTTTCGAAGCTGCCCGCTACATCATGGATTACCTGAAGACTGAAGCGCCTTTCTGGAAAAAGGAAATCACCAGGTCGGGTGAGCACTGGGTTGAGGCAAGAGAAAAGGATCAGGCAGCCCGGGCGCGCTGGAGCACCCCGGACTGAGAGAAAGCTATCAAAGCCGTTGGCGTTAGTCCTGCAGGCGCAGGTTGCGCGTCGCACCTTCTAATCTGTCGGCGTTGGTTTCATTGCCCAGTTTAATCATCAGGCGCAGATCGTTCGGCGAGTCAGCATGGGCGATCGCGTCTTCATAGGTAATCTCACTCTGCTCGTAGAGAGCGTACAGCGCCTGGTCAAAGGTCTGCATACCCAGTTCTGTCGAGCGCGCCATCAGGCTCTTCAGCTCGTGTACATCGCCTTTACGGATCAGGTCTGACACCAGAGGTGTATTCAGTAAGACCTCGACAACAGCACGACGACCACGACCATCAGGCGTCGGAATTAACTGCTGCGCCACGATCGCTTTCAGGTTCAGAGAAAGATCCATCCAGATCTGCGAGTGCCGCTCTGGGGGGAAAAAGTGAATGATGCGATCAAGCGCCTGGTTAGCGTTGTTACTGTGCAGAGTGGCAAGGCACAGGTGACCTGTTTCTGCGAAGGTAATCGCATGCTCCATGGTCTCAGCAGAGCGTACCTCACCAATCATGATTACGTCCGGTGCCTGACGCAGGCAGTTCTTCAGCGCAATCTCATAGCTGTCAGTATCGAGGCCAACTTCACGCTGAGTGACGATGCAGGTTTCATGTTGATGGATAAATTCGATCGGGTCTTCGATGCTGAGTATATGCCCCTTACTGTTGCGGTTACGGTAGCCGATCATCGAGGCCAATGACGTCGATTTACCCGCACCTGTTGCACCCACAAACAGCACCAGACCTCGCTTAGCAAGCGATAGCTCTTTGATCACTTCAGGCAGGCCGAGCTGATCAATATTCGGGATTCGGGTTTCAATCCGTCGTAGCACCATCCCCGCGACATTACGCTGGAAGAAGGCACTCGCACGAAAACGACCAATACCCGTGGCATTGATCGCAAAGTTCAGTTCTTTGCGCTCTTCGAACTCAGCCTGCTGGCGGTCGTTCATCAGTCCGTAGACGATTTCTTTTGCCTGCTCAGCACTAAGAACCGTTTTATTGAGAGGTACCAGCTTGCCATGGACCTTCATCGAAGGCGGAACGCCCGCCGTAATGAAGAGATCGGATGCGGTCTTTTCAACCATTAACCGCAGAAACTTATCCATTGACACAATCAGCTACCTCAGAAGTTTTCTGGCATTTTGGCCTTTTCACGGGCGATTTCACGACTGATCAGCCCCTTGCTGACCAGACTCTGCAGGCATTGATCCATGGTCTGCATCCCGTGCGCTGCCCCAGTCTGAATGGCCGAGTACATTTGCGCAACCTTGTCTTCACGAATCAGGTTACGGATCGCCGCCGTGCCAACCATAATCTCATGGGCTGCAATACGGCCGCCACCGTTCTTTTTCAGCAGCGCCTGAGACACAACGCCCTGCAACGATTCTGACAACATTGAGCGCACCATGGATTTTTCTTCCGCCGGGAATACATCGACAATACGGTCAATGGTTTTCGCCGCGGAGCTGGTGTGCAGGGTACCAAATACAACGTGGCCGGTTTCTGCCGCCGTCAATGCCAGACGGATAGTCTCAAGGTCACGCAATTCACCAACGAGAATAACGTCAGGGTCTTCACGAAGTGCTGAGCGCAATGCCTCGTTGAAGCCCAACGTATCACGGTGCACTTCACGCTGGTTGATCAGACTCTTCTTTGACTCATGCACGAATTCAATCGGATCTTCAACGGTGAGGATATGGTCAAACTTAGTCTCATTGATGTAATCAACCATCGCCGCTAGGGTCGTTGATTTACCTGAACCGGTCGGGCCGGTCACTAATACGATGCCACGGCTGATCATAGAGAGGTCTTTGAACACCTGCCCCATTCCCAGCTGATCCATGGTCACGACTTTTGATGGAATGGTACGGAATACCGCACCCGCACCACGGTTATGGTTAAAGGCATTCACACGGAAGCGGGCAACACCGGGGACTTCAAACGAGAAGTCTGTTTCCAGAAACTCTTCGAAGTCCTTACGCTGCTTGTCGTTCATGATGTCGTAAACAAGGGCGTGAACTTCTTTGTGACTTAACGCAGGAAGATTAATTCGGCGTACATCGCCATCGACACGGATCATAGGTGGCATATCTGCCGATAAGTGGAGGTCAGAGGCCCCCTGCTTCGCGCTAAAGGCCAATAACTCGGTAATATCCATGTGATCCTCTCTATGATCTTGGGCCAGATGCGCCAGCTCAGCCAGACAGCCCGATAAATGCCAAAATAGTAGTGATGCAACCAGCCGGATGAAGCGGTCAATCCCTCGACTGGTGTATGATGTAATGTAATCGCTGTTGAACAAATTTCTATGAACAGCGTCACTACACAACAATCAAGTTAATCCTAAACCAAGCAAGCGTAATGTCTACTGTAGAACAGAACTATCAACGGGTTCGCGAGCGTATCAGCGCTGCCTGTAAAAATGCGTCGCGCCAACCAGACAGCGTGCGCCTTCTGGCGGTCAGTAAAACAAAACCCGCCAGTATGGTACGAGCATGTTACGAGCAGGGGCAAAGAGCGTTCGGTGAAAACTACCTGCAGGATGGGCTGGATAAAATTGACGCTCTGGCGGAGCTGACCGACATCGAGTGGCATTTTATTGGGCCGCTGCAGTCAAACAAAACCCGCCCCGTGGCTGAGCACTTTCAATGGCTGGAAACGCTGGACCGTGAAAAGATCGCTCGTCGCCTGAACGAGCAACGCCCGGACAACCTGCCACCGCTGAACGTACTGATACAGGTGAACATCAGCGACGAAGACCAGAAAAGTGGTATCGCCACAGAAAGCGTCACCAGTTTTGCGCAGACTCTCCTATCCTTGCCTAGACTGAAAGTTCGGGGATTGATGTGTATCCCGGAAGCGACCAGCGACGAGGAACGACTGCGTAACCAGTTCCAGAAAATGCAGTCGCTATGGCAGGAATTAAAGGAGTTATGCCCGGACGCAGACACGTTGTCGATGGGCATGTCGTCCGACCTCGAACTCGCAGTTGCCTGTGGTTCAACGGAAGTTCGTATCGGTACAGACATATTCGGAGCGCGGAATATCCCGGGCGCTCAGTGAAGGTATTCAGAAGCAGGAATCAACAATGACACAGATAGCATTCATCGGCGGTGGCAATATGGCTACCAGCATCATCGGCGGCCTGATCAGAGAGGACGCGGTCAGCCCGGATCTGATTCACGTCAGCGACCCGGGCGCAGAACAGCGTGAACGCCTGACCCAGGATTTCGGCATTGTGACGCATGAGTCCAACCTCGATGCTATCGCAACAGCTAACGTCGTCATCCTTGCGGTTAAGCCACAGATGATGAAAGCCGTGCTGGAGCCATTGCAGGCAACACTCAACGCACGTCAACCACTGCTGATTTCTGTTGCTGCCGGTATCAGTCTGCCAACACTCAAAGACTGGAGCGGCTGCAGAGCTGTGGTACGCGCCATGCCGAATACGCCGGCACTGACAGGTTTTGGAGCGACAGGGCTATTCGCCAGCGACGAAGTCACACTGGAACAGCGCAACCTCACTGACACACTGCTCGGTGCTACGGGTCTGGCCATGTGGGTACAGACTGAAGCTGAGATTGATGCTGTTACCGCGCTTTCCGGCAGTGGCCCGGCTTACTATTTCCTATTGATGGAATCTATGATCGACGCCGGTATCAAACTTGGACTCAGTGAAGAAACCGCCCGTCGCCTGACGCTACAGACAGCCCTGGGCGCAGGCAAAATGGCCAGCAGTTCAGATGTCGCCCCTGATGAATTGCGCCGCCGCGTGACATCTCCCGGAGGCACTACAGAGCAGGCAATCGCGACGTTCGAAGGCGCACACCTGCGCGATATCGTGAAGGCTGCCATGGATGCCGCAGCGCGCAGAGCTGCTGAACTCAGCGACGAACTCGGCAATGGCTGAATCTTGACGACAGGGGGTGAAATTTTCTCAGGCGCCCCCATTTGAAGTTCGATAAAGTAAACATTTGAGACAACAAGATTGCACCGCGCGGCTCTGAGGCCGCTCACTTACAACGGGAGTATCCATGGGTTCACCACTCACACAAGCAGGTCTGCTGCTCGTCAACGCCATTGGCAGCCTGGTTTTACTGATTGTTATGCTGCGCTTCCTGCTGCAGCTTGTCCGGGCTGATTTTTATAACCCGCTGTCGCAAATGATTGTGAAGTTTACCAATCCACTGCTTATTCCATTGCGCCGTGTGATTCCTGGGTTTGGCGGCCTCGATATGGCATCACTGGTGCTGACTCTGGCGATTCAATATGTGATCATGGCGCTGATTCTGATGCTTGCGGGATACGGAACCGGAATGCCATTCGTTGCCATGATTGGCTGGGCTGCTGTGGGCATCATCAAACTTCTGATCAGTATTTACTTCTGGGGCATGCTGATTATGGTCATTGCCTCTTGGGTGGCCCCAGGGTCTTACAACCCCGCACTGATATTGATCAACCAACTGCTGGAACCGGTCATTCGCCCGGTACGCAAGATCATGCCAGACATGGGCGGACTGGATCTGTCGCCGCTGGTCGTGATTCTTGGTATTCAGCTGGCAGAGATCCTGATTCTGTATCCTCTCAAACAAGTTCTGCAGGTGCCGTCAGGCCTGATTATGGGCCTGTAAGATATTGCCCTGCCCGCGGCAGCAGCACTTCTGCTGCCGCCAGCCTGATGTATAAATAACCAACCGTGCACCAATACTCTCCGCAACGGGCACAGCCAGTGCCAAGCCAGCTCTAAGCCTGATAAACTTGAAACATTACTAGCTTGCAAATGGATACCTGTCTCCGATGCCGGACGTTATTCCAGAAAACTCGGTCGGACTCGTCACCCCCAGGGTTCAGCACTTCGATACACCCCTGACGTTGCGCAGCGGACGAGTGTTAGAACAATACGACCTGATCTACGAGACCTATGGTGAACTCAATGCTGACCGCTCTAATGCTGTTCTGATCTGTCACGCACTGAGTGGCGATCATCATGCTGCGGGCTATCACAGCATGGAAGACAAAAAGCCCGGTTGGTGGGATACCTGTATCGGCCCCGGCAAACCCATCGACACCAATAAGTTCTTTGTCGTCTCGCTGAACAACTTAGGTGGCTGCTCAGGATCGACGGGCCCGGTCAGTATCAACCCAGAAACAGGCAAAGCCTACGGCCCCGACTTTCCTATCATGGCTGTACGCGACTGGGTAAATAGTCAGGCTCGCCTTGCAGATGTTCTTGGTATTGATGTCTGGGCCGCTGTGGTCGGTGGGTCTCTCGGTGGGATGCAGGTTCTGCGTTGGTCTATTCAGTTTCCTGAGCGCCTGAAGCACGCCGTTGTTATTGCTTCTGCCCCCAAGCTTTCGGCGCAGAATATCGCGTTTAATGAAGTCGCCCGACAGGCCATCGCCAAAGACCCTGATTTTCATGACGGCTGGTATCAGGAGAAAGGGACCCTGCCCAAAGCAGGCCTGATGCAAGCGCGGATGTTAGGGCACCTGACGTATCTTTCGGACGATGCCATGCGGCAGAAGTTTGGCCGTGAATTACGTGAGGGCAAACTGAACTTCAGTTTCGCACCTGAGTTTCAGGTCGAAAGTTACCTGCACTATCAGGGCGAGAAATTCAGTACTCGTTTCGACGCTAACACCTACATGCTGATGACCAAAGCACTGGACTATTTTGATCCTGCACGCGATCACGACAATGACCTGCGCAAGTGCCTGAGTCAGGCAAAGTGCCGCTTTCTGGTCGTGTCGTTCACGACTGACTGGCGCTTTGCTCCAGCGCGCTCAGAAGAGATCGTTAACGCACTGATTCACGCCGATAAAGACGTCAGCTACGCCTGTATCGAGTCTGACAACGGCCACGATGCGTTCCTTCTCCCTATCCCACGCTATCTGGATATATTCCATGCTTATATGGACGGCGTCGCAACACGTAGCTTCGGAGGTCTGGCATGAGCGAACTGCGTCCTGATCTGAGTATTATTCAGCAATGGATTCGCCCGGAAAGTGAAATCCTCGACCTTGGCTGCGGCGAGGGTGAATTACTCAGTTATCTCAAGACTGAGAAAAACGTTCACGGTTACGGTCTGGAAATTAATCCAGAAAAACTGACGGCCTGTATCCGTAACGGCGTCAATGTGATTGAACAGAACCTGGATAATGGCCTCAGTAACTTTGAAGATCAGAGCATCGATACCGTTGTCATGACTCAAGCACTGCAGGCTGTTCAGCGTCCGGACGAACTGCTCGACGAAATGCTGCGTATCGGCAAAGAAGCCATCGTGACGTTTCCGAACTTTGGTTACTGGAAAACCCGTTTCTACCTTTTATTGAAGGGTCGCATGCCCATGTCGGATACGCTGCCGTACAACTGGTATGACACGCCGAATATTCACATGTGCACCTTCCGCGACTTTGAAATTCTGTGTCGGGAGAAAGGCATACGTATTCTTAATAAAACCGTTGTCGATGATCAGCATCGCGAGCACTGGAGCATTCGTCTCTGGCCAGCCATGCTGGGCGAAATAGCGGTTTATCACATCACCCGGAGATAAGTATGAATGCACTGAGTAAGATCAACGCTATCCTGGTACTGGCTCTTTCTGTCGCCTCTATGCAAACCTTTGCAGATCGTGGTGAACAGAAGCAGGTGTTTGGTGATTATGAGGTCCACTACATAGGCCTTAATTCCAGCTTCTTACCTGAGGAAGCTGCCGAAGCCTACGATATTCCGCGCTCACGCTCGCTCGCTTATCTGAGCATTTCAGTATTGAAGACCGCGAAAGACACGGTACCGACGCCAGTGACGGCTGAACTCACAGGGACCATCAAAAACCTGATTGGTCAGAGTCGCACCATCGACTTCCGGGAAATCAAAGAAACCAATGCGGTGTACTATGTATCGACCTTCCGCTTCGATAAAAACGAAATCTATCGCATTGATCTCGATGTCACGCCAGAAGGTACCAGCCGCACGTTTGACGTGAAATTTAGTCAGAAATTCTATCAGGAATAATCATGAAAAAAATCGTTCTTGCCAGTGGCAACAAAGGCAAACTACGTGAATTTTCAGCCATGTTTTCTGAGCACTTTGCTGACGATAATGTTGAGCTTATTCCTCAGACAGAGCTCAATGTTTCTGACGCCGATGAGACAGGGCTGAGCTTCGTTGAGAATGCCATTATCAAAGCACGCCATGCCTGCCAGGTGACCGGGCTACCAGCACTGGCAGATGACTCTGGCATTGAGATTGATGTGCTCGACGGTGCTCCTGGTATTTACAGCGCCCGATACTCTGGTGAAGGAGATCAGGCGAATAACAGTAAAGTCCTGAAAAACCTCGAAGGTGTCGCTGAAGCAGAACGCACGGCACGCTTTCAATGCGTGCTTGTATATATGCGTCATGCCGAAGACCCAACGCCACAGGTTTTCCAGGGTGCGTGGGAAGGCGTCATTCTCACACAGCCCTCAGGCACAGAAGGGTTTGGCTATGACCCTATATTTTATGTCCCAAGTGAGCAATGCAGCGCCGCTGAACTGAGCCGGGAACGTAAGAACGTTTTATCCCATCGAGGTCAGGCGATTCAGCAGCTACTGGGACGCTGGCGCCCTTAATAGAATTTAAGACTTACTAACGATACATCACAGAGAAAGATACTTTGGACATGCTTGAACAACTCGAACAGAAGATTCTCAATACGGTATCTGCACTGCAGGAAGCCCGGAAAGACAATAAAGCCCTGCAGGAAACCAACGAAGAATTAAATAATACGATCGCGGAGCTGCGCCAGGCGGTGTCAGATGCGGAGCAACGTCTGCAACATCGCGACACGGCCATTACCGCGTTGCAGCAACAGTATGAGTCTGTAAAAAGAGAAAACAGTCGCCTGTCTCAGGAAAAGAATGAGTGGGAAGTCAAAGTATCCGCGCTGATGGAGGCCATTGACGAAACCGGGTTTGAACTCAAATCTCCTTCTTTTGAATCCCGCTCTGAGGCTGGCGTCGCCTGAAAGGATCATGACACTGCCTCCACTGAGTCTGTACATCCACATTCCCTGGTGTGTGCGCAAATGTCCTTACTGTGACTTCAACTCTCACGAGGCAGGCAGCCATATTCCTGAAGCAGAGTATATTAATGCTCTTCTGAAAGACCTCGAACAAGACCTCCACTGGGTGCAAGGGCGTGCGATAAAAAGTATCTTTTTTGGCGGCGGCACTCCCAGCTTATTATCGGCTCACGCCTACGAAACACTCTTCACTGGGCTGTCTGAAAAACTCTCTTTCAGCTCGGATATTGAGATTACTCTGGAAGCCAACCCCGGAACCTTCGAAGCGGATAAATTTAAAGCCTACAGACAGCTGGGCATTAACCGTTTATCAATGGGCATCCAGAGCTTTCAGCCTGAACACCTGAAAAAACTTGGGCGAATACACGACAGAGCGCAAGCGCTTGCGGCCATTGAAACAGCGATTAATGCGGGATTCAGTAATTTTAATCTCGACCTGATGCACGGTCTGCCAGACCAGACGCCAGAGCAGGCGCTGGATGATTTAAATACCGCCCTGTCTTTTCAGCCGCCGCACCTGTCCTGGTATCAGCTGACAATCGAACCCAACACCGAATTTTATAAGCGCCCGCCGGTGCTGCCTGAAGATGACACCCTGTGGGATATTCAGGAGCAGGGGCAAGAAAGACTGGCGCATGCAGGACTGCGTCAGTACGAGATCTCGGCATACTCGCTGCCGCAGCAGCAAGCGAAGCATAATATTAATTACTGGCGTTTCGGTGACTATCTGGGCATCGGAGCAGGTGCACATGGCAAGATCACCTCAACAGGGCCCCAGGGCCTGACCATTCTGCGTACGCGCAAAACCCGACTACCGAAAGACTATTTAAACAGCGAGAAACGCTTCCTGGCAGGACAGGATCGTATCTTGCCCGAAGACACCGCGCTGGAGTGCATGATGAATGCGTTACGCCTCCAGGAGGGTATTCCTGTGAGTGATTTTGAAGCCCGGACAGGAATGACACTCGACAGCATCAGGGCGCCGCTGAATAAAGCGCTTTCACTTGGTCTGATTGAGTGCAGCACTGACATCCGCGCTTCGGAACGCGGCCAGCAATATCTGAATGAATTACTGGCACTGTTCCTTACCGACTAAATCGCTGGGAAAAATAAGAGTCAGGCGACTGATACCACACGTAAATCAGTCTGCGGGGCGTATAACTCCTCAAGATAGGCGCTGGCCGCCTCGACGCCCATATCGTAACCATCGGCCAGTTTCTTCTCGTTCATACACAGACGCGACACAGAGAACTCTGGCGGCGGAGCAACAACACGCACCCGACAGCCTTCTGGAGGCGAGTTAATAAAATCGAGGCTTTCATTATATTGTGCTGTGCGGAACTTCATCGCGTTCATCAAGCCTGCTTCAGCCGCGAACATTTTTTCCAGTAACCACTCGCTCTGGCTGGATGTCTTACGAAATCCGAGCGGCTGCGAGAGCACCACCGTAATATCGTCGGCCCCCATATTCCAGGCTTGTCGCACAGGAATTGAGTCCGCCACACCACCATCTACGTAGCGCTCATTGTTGACAACAACCGGTGAGCGATAGAAATACGGAATAGCACAGGTGGCCACCATAGCATCATGCACCGTTTCAGAGGTCACGGGCAGATAATGTGCCTGGCCACTCTCAACGTGCGTTGCAGTGGCATAGAGTTCCATATCACCGACGAACTCCGCGAGAGGAAGTTGCTGATGGGTGTAATGCCACAACCAGTGAACATCGGTCATATGCCCGCCTCGAACGAAACGCACTGGGCTGAAGAATTCTTTCTGACGCGCGTACTCCATAATTGCCTGACGCGCGCGACCCGGTTGTCGGGACAAATATCCTGTCAGGTTGGTCCCACCGGCCGATACACCGATACCAAAATCAAATCCGTGAAATTCCTGCTCAAGAAAGTGATCGATCACTCCACTGGCAAATATTCCTCGCATCGCCCCGCCTTCGACAACGATGGCTTTTCTTGTACCACTCACCGTATCGTTACTTGCCACGCCATTGTTTGCACTACTGTCTACAGTCCCGTCGTTTGCCATTTCAATCTCCGGTTCGTTCCAACCCGTTGTACATACACAATTCAGAAGGGTGACACCCGCATTGGTTCCATTGAAATGAATTTTTCTAATACAGCCAATAGTGAAAAGCTTGCTGGCACCGACAATCAGAGCAAACAAAAAAGCCCGATGTGGAAACACCGGGCTCTCGGAATCTATCTTTTGCGGGTTGACCGCTGACGTCAGAATGCGTCTTAAATGGGTCTTTAAATGCGACTTAAGAAGACACCTGAGTCATGGCAATAAACTCTTCCATATCTCGCAGCTTCTCGAAACTCGGATCGTGGGCGGCCTGCTCACGCAGTGCTTCAGACGTTTCGATGGCTTCAGCGAGATCCCGAAGTGCTTCTTCAATGTAGCCACTCTCGGCGTGCGCACAGGCGCGCTGATATTTAGCATGGCTGTTTTCAGGGTCTATGGTCAGTGCACGATTCGCAAGTGCATTGGCCCACTGGTTCTGGCCAAGCAGTAAGGCGGCATCTGCCTTGTACGTAATGGCCTCAATATCATCAGGACGCAGTCCAAGAATCTGATCATAAATTGCGATCTTATTCTGAGCACTGGATTCCTGTGACGCTTTCAGCCAGAGAGAGTGAACTTCGTTGGTCAGTTCAATCTCTTCCTGAGTCGCAGCAATATGCCGAGACTTACTGTGTAGTTCTCGTTCCAGTTTTTCGAGACGTTCTTCGTAGGAGCTGGTGATCCGGGAGATCTCGTCATTGGCGAGAGCACTTGCCCGGTCTTTGATCTCACGCAGAGAGTTCCACCCCACCAGAACCAGCAATGTAGACGCACCGGCGATCAGGTAAAAGAAGTATGTGACGGTATCGGTCGCGTACATTAACGCCTTGTCAGCGACGCTCAGTTCACGATCTGTGATCTGTTCTGTCACTTCGACGCGGTGGTCTGCCAGCATCTGGCGGAGGGTTTTGACTTCATCAAGCAGGTAACGCTCGGTGAATGCAGAATAAAGAGGCGCCTCAAGCGCCTCTATGGTTTTTTCAGCCTTGGCGTAGTTAGCCTGCACCTCTTCGGCTGATTCTGCTGTGTCTTCAGTTGTTGGGGCGGCATTAACCCGCGCCGGTAGAATCACCAGCGCTGAGGCAAATACCATCAGAGACAAGAATATATGCCAGACGGTTCTTATCATGCGGACTGTACCGCCTCCCAATCACTGTTATTCTCGATCAGACTGGTGTGCAGAGCTTTCACCGCCGCAGCGTAATCCTGATCGGCAACAATGAACATCATATCCACCTGACGCATTGCCTGGTGCACAGACAAAATATTCACACCGGCATCAGACAAGGCCGATGCAGCGGACTTCAGCAAGCCCGGAACCTTCATATCACTACCGATCGCGCTGACCATCGCCATCTTCTCGACTCGAATGTCAGCGTTAGTGTAGTTGGCCTGCAGTCGATCCATCAACCAATTGATGCGACGCTTGTTACCTTTCAGGTAAAACGTGACTGTATTGGCGTTAAAGTCTTTGGTCAGAACCCGCACGCCTGACTCAAAGACCAGGTCGTTCATTTTCTGGCCATAAGAGGGATCACCCACCATATCCTGGTCAAACAGCTCCATTGCCCAGACACTGCGTGTACCGGCAATGATCTCTACTTTCGGCGTTTTGCTGCTGTAGTCACTGCGGATTTCTGTACCACGGTGCTCTGGTTCAAACGTGTTTTTCACGCGAAGCAGGATGTTGCGCTTACGCAGACCCGCCGCCGCACGTGGATGAATGGCTTCCATCCCAAGGTTCGCCAACTGATCAGCAACGTCATAGTTGGTCAGACCAATCGGGTGTACATTTTCCGCGCCGACCATTTCAGGATCCGCGGTACTCAGGTGATATTCTTTGTGAATAATGGCTTCGCCCGCGCCCGTCACAGTGGCTACCTTCGAGAAGGTCATCTCACTGTAACCACGGTCATAAGTTTTCATCAGACCTTCGCGACACTGGGTATAACCCGTAACGATCGGCATCTCCTGCGTGAAATCGACATCCGAGAACGCGTCTTTGATGTGATCTTCGAGAGTCTGCTGACTGTCAGACCTCCAGTTGGTCAGATCGATAAAACGCGCATTAATGTCATGCAGTTTCAGTAGTTGTACCGAATTATATGCGCTGTGCGCTTCACCCAGGGCACTTAACATTTCACGAACACGGTGCAGATGATCATCCAGCTGAAAGTGGCCGAATGTGCAGACGTTCTCAAGGTGCTCAAGGCACTGCTTAACGTCTTCAATGCGACTGCTGATAAACTGGTCAGCACGGCGACGAACAATATCCTGACCATCGAACATCTCTTCGTTCATTGCCAGCATAGCGGCCTGTACTTCATACAGTTTCTGCTGCCATGGACGGTTTTCGTCCATTTCGGAAAAGAGTGCATAGACGCCCGGCTCACCGGTCTTCTTGTGCTCAAGCAGACCGTTGGTCATACCAGCATACGCTGATACTACGAAGGCGCGCTGATACAAAGTCGTTTCGGTACCACCGTGCGGCGCCTGAGGACGCTGCCAGATATTTTTTAATACATCGTCGTAACGGCTCATCGAAGTGCCGCCGATTTTTTCTACACTGTGCTTAATCATGTTATTCCTGCTGATTCTATTTGTTTGATGGATTGGCCCATTTCCAGGCCATCACGCGAATCAGTCTTCGATGGTGTCAGCTTCCAATGCGTAGACGCCGTTTTCATCGTGGACTTCCTTGCCGTTTAACGGCGGATTAAACACACACGCCATGTGCATGTCCTTGGTCGCGCGCAGCAAGTGCTTATCGTGCTTATCCAGAATATAAAGTGTGCCCGGACGAATCTGATAGATCTTGCCGTCTTCAACAGTTTCGATTTCACCCTCGCCCTGCATGCAGTACACAGACTCCAGGTGATTCTGGTAGTGAATAGGCGTTTCTGTACCCGCAAAAATAGTGGTGATGTGGAATGAGAATCCCATGTTGTCGTCTTTCAGCAACATACGGACGCTTTCCCAGTTGCCACCATTGATGGCGCGGCTGCTGTTTTTACATTCTTCGAGTGTTCTTACGATCATTTTCTGCGTTTTCCTGAGTTCGTTGGCGTTGAGAGGCTACAAGAGAAGGCTTCTTAAGAAGCCTTACTCACCTGATCAGACATTACCTGAGTAACACATTTCTCAAGGATATCGAGACCCGCACTCAACTTGCTTTCTTCAATCGTCAGGGGCGTCAGGATCTTAACAACCTGACCATCGGAGCCACTGGTTTCAATAATCAGATTATGCTCAAACGCTAACTCAGTAATTGCACCGGCGATGTCACCGTTAGCAAACTCAAGACCCTGCATAATTCCACGGCCTTTGTGCTTCATCTTAGAGGTACCACCGTTTTCTGCCTGAATCTCTTTCAGACGACGACGGATAACACTTGCCTTGTGCTGAATTTCTTCAGCAAAACGGTAGTCACTCCAGTACTCTTCCAGTGCGCGACGTGCAGTAACGAACGCGTGGTTGTTACCACGGAAGGTACCGTTATGCTCACCTGGACCCCAGATGTCGAGCTCTTCTTTGAGGAGAACAACCGCCATTGGCAGACCGTAGCCACCCAGAGATTTCGACAGAGTAATAACGTCAGGCTCGATACCGAATTCTTCAAAACTGAAGAAGGTGCCTGAACGACCACAACCTGCCTGAATGTCATCAACGATCAGCAGCATGTCATGCTTTTTACAGATCGCCTGCAGACCCTGCATCCATTCTTTAGATGCTACGTTCAGACCACCTTCACCCTGGATACACTCAACAATGACACCGGCTGGATGACCCAGACCTGATGAACCGTCGTCAAGCGCTTTTTCCAGATATTTGAGCGTATTGAAGTCGCCCAGGTAGCCATCGTACGGCATAAACTGAACACCGGTTGTTGGCAATCCGCTGGCCTTCTTGTAGTAACCGTTACCGGTAACCGCAGCAGAACCCTGAGTCACACCATGGAAGCCATTGGTGAACGAGATAATGGTCTGACGGCCGGTATTTTTACGAGCTACTTTCAGAGCCGCTTCAACCGCGTTAGTACCGGTCGGGCCAGTGAACTGTACCTTGTAGTCCATGTTGCGTGGCTCAAGGATCAGGTCACGGAAGGCTTCCAGAAATGCAGCTTTCGCGTCTGTGTGCATATCCAGACCGTGAGTCATACCATCCGCTTCGATGTAATCAATCAGCGCCTGCTTGAAAGCAGGGTTGTTGTGGCCATAGTTCAGCGTGCCAGCACCACCCAGGAAGTCGATGTACTCGTTACCTTCACTGTCAGTCACCGTTGCGTTCTGCGCCTTAACAAAGGTAACAGGAAATGAACGGCAGTAACCACGAACGTTTGATTCAAGATCTTTAAAAATACCCATATCAGATACCCTCTGTATTTGGTTTAAATTCTGTTATTGCGCAGCGCTGACGTCAGCACTACTGAAAGGACCGATGTGAACAAGCATCTCTGTCTCATGCTGTCCTGCAAAATGCTGCTCTTTGTCGAACATAACGCGTTCGTTCAGTGGCGCATCCAGCTTGCGTGCCAGCCTTTTAAACAGGTTCCAGGACGCTTCATTACCCGGTGTGATGCTCGTGTGCAGGTGACGAACTGCGCCCTGTTGGCGAGACAGCAGCTCAAGTAACATCTTACTGGCCAGGCCAAGCCCCCGAGCCTTAGGGCTCACAGCGACCTGCCAGACAAATAAAGTGTCTGGTTGCTCCGGCAGAAGATAACCAGAAATGAAACCAATGGTTTCACCCTGCTCTTCAGCAAGCACCGCGGTATCGCGGAAGTGAGAACACTGCAGGTTGTTGCAGTACATTGAGTTCGTATCCAGAGGCTTGCAGTTTTCCACAAGGTTGTTCACTACAGAGCCGTCTTCCGGATTCGGTTTGCGCATTGTAATAAGGCGCTGAGACTGATCTTTTTCGTTGGGCGCTGCCTGCGCCAGAATCTGATTCATTTCCTCTTCGAGGTCCGCGTACCGGCGTGAGCCATTACGTCCTCGTCAATTGCTTCTGTTTCGTCAATTAGTTTGAACTCTAAACATTATAGTCAATCGCAAAATATATACAACACTAAATATATTTCACCCAGAAGCGGTCTTTTTGATTGAGAAGAACGTAATTTTTTGTACAATAATCAAACAAAACGAGCTTTTTTATTAATATTTCCGCCATTTTGTCGCGAAAAATACATAGAGATCGATATTTTGAGATCTAAATATAGGACGCGATGCGCCACCCGGGAAAGCGGTCAGGAGGCCCCCTTATGAATATTTCGTACTCTATTGATCATCAACAGGGTAAACTACAGGGAAAGAATCATGACCCCCTGTTGGAAGACGAAAAATCTATGAATCGCTATGACGAAGTGCTGGTTGCACTGCGGCGCATCATTCGCGCAACCGATCTCCATTCCAAACAGCTGAGTAAGATATCCGGCCTGACTTCTCCGCAGCTTCTGATCTTGCAGACACTGCGCCACCACGGCGAGCTCACGGTAGGTGATGTGGCCCGTCGAGTCAGCCTTTCTCAAGCGACAGTGACCACCATTATCGACCGCCTCAGTAAGCGTGGTTTTGTAGTGCGCGAGCGTGGTAGCTCTGATAAGCGGAAAGTATTTGTACACCTGACAGAGCAGGCCATTCAGGCACTCGTCGACGCACCGCGCCCGCTGCAGGATAGTTTCGTTCAGCAGTTTCAGGATTTGCGCGATTGGGAACAAAGCATGATTCTGACATCTTTGGAGCGCGTTGCGCACATGATGGATGCACAGCACATCGACGCTTCCCCAGTTCTTGACCTTGGCCAACTTGACCGGACCGACCCGGGCAGCCACTGACAGCCGGCCTGCCCCGCCAGGCGCATTGTCATGAATGTGCCTGTCTCTTATCTGGATTGCCTCCTGATCCTGCTCAACAGTCTATACAGTAGAATTGTTGTAGCGCATCGGCGGGCGCTCATCCCGCTTTTCTACTGTTTTACTGGAGATACACATGACTGACGTTGTCATAGTTGCTGCTACCCGCACTGCGATCGGAAGCTTTGGCGGATCACTCGCTGGATTATCGGCTGTTGACCTCGGGGCTGCCGTAATTTCATCCCTGATCAAAAAAACAAGTGTCGACGGAGAGCTTGTTGATGAAGTACTCATGGGCCAGGTGCTGACGGCCGCTGCTGGCCAGAACCCTGCACGCCAGTCTGCGATCAAGGGTGGTCTACCTGCTACTGTACCCGCCATGACCATCAACAAAGTCTGTGGTTCAGGCCTCAAAGCAGTCCATCTCGCCACGCAGGCGATTGCGTGCGGGGATGCTGACGTAGTGATTGCCGGCGGCCAGGAATCTATGTCTAATGCACCGCATGCGATGCCAAACTCCCGCAATGGCCAGCGCATGGGGCCAATTACCATGGTCGACACCATGGTGGTCGATGGACTCTGGGACGCATTTAACGATTACCATATGGGTACCACCGCAGAGAACATTGCCTGCGATTACAACATTAGCCGGGAAGAGCAGGATGCCTTTGCAGCAGCCTCTCAGAACAAAGCACTCGCCGCAATTGAAGCGGGTACCTTCGCAGATGAAATTACCCCGATCGAAATTCCCCAGCGCAAAGGCGACCCAATTGTGTTTAAGGTGGATGAAAATCCACGCCCCGGTACGACCGCAGAAAAGCTTGCAGGTATGCGCCCGGCCTTTAGTAAGGACGGCTCAGTGACCGCCGGTAATGCCTCATCGCTCAATGATGGCGCCGCCGCTGTTATGCTGATGAGCGCAGCCAAAGCCGCAGAGCTTGGCCTTCCTGTGCTCGCGACAATTAAGGGCTACGCCAATGCCGGTGTTGAACCGCGCATCATGGGCACAGGGCCGATTCCTGCAACGAAAAAATGCCTGAGCAAAGCGGGCTGGAATGTAGACGATCTCGACCTGATTGAAGCCAACGAAGCCTTCGCTGTACAGGCTCTGTCGGTTAATAAAGGTCTGGAGTGGGATGCCGATAAAATCAATGTGAACGGCGGTGCCATCGCCCTTGGCCACCCTATTGGCGCCTCAGGCTGCCGTATTCTGGTGACACTGCTGCATGAGATGGCTCGCCGTGATGCAAAGAAAGGTCTCGCGACCTTATGTATTGGCGGAGGAATGGGCGTTTCTCTAGCAGTAGAACGGGACTGAACAGCTGTCATCCAAACTTATGGGGATCTGGGCAGATCCCCATATTCTGAAGTCTAAACCTCAGTGAACTCCGTCACCTTGCCTTCGATAATCAGCACATAAGGGACGAAAGTCCGATTAAACTCACTTCGCTCAATGGTAATCATGCCAGCGAAGGGGTCTCTCAGGTAAACATATTCTTCGTCTTCGAAGTAGTAGAGGTAAAAGCGGTCAACACCTTCCGGGTTGTCCTTTAAGAGGAGGTACGGCCCGTCCTGTTGCTGCAGTTTACGCTGCGCCAGATCCAGCAGCAGATCATCAGAGCGATACGCACTGGCCCGCAGGCCTAGAGCGGCGGCAGCCTGTTTTATGTCATAGAAATTGAAGCCACGTTGCTCGCGGATTCTGACCGGGTCACCGTGCACAAACAGCAGTGCAAATATATCAACTTCGCTAGTTTTCACGCCCATGCTCTCTTCAAGCATGACCGACACCATATAAGCGCAACCTGACGACTCAAGTGCAGCGTGGGTCTGCTTCTCATCCAGTGCCGGCGTGTCTTCCAGCGCCCAGGCACTTACAGTGGCGAGGAGCCATACAAGCAATGTCAGTACTGCGAATTTCATCTGAGAGTATGCTCATGTTGCAAAACGGGCCAAGAATGACGGGGCACACACCAACTGAACAGGTGATATCAGATCAACTTCATGTCCTGATATGTCCTATTTAAAATTAGTCCAAACGAGCCAGATCGTGAAACAGACCTATGTGACTTTCCTACGTTGGCTGCAGAAGCTCCGTACACAGCAGCAGAGTTAACAATCTGCACGTTTGCACTGGCTGAGTCCGCCTGCTCGGCATAAGCTGATCTCTCTGAATAGTGAGCCCACTGCTTCTGTTACTTTCGCGTGCACACCGCCGCGACACTGCAAAGGAACGCCATATGACAAACGCGCGAACTGTCACCGGGCAAATGATGACGCAACCCATGCTGATCAGTGATTTGTTGGAGTATGCAGCCGCTCATCACGGAACTCGTGAGATCATCAGCCGCAGGCTTGAAGGGGATATTCACAGATACACTTACAAAGACGCACTACAGCGGAGTAAGCAGCTGGCACATGCGCTGATTTCACTCGGCGTACAACCCGGTGACCGTGTCGCGACCCTGGCCTGGAACGGCTACCGACACTTCGAATGTTACTACGGCATATCCGGCATCGGGGCTATCTGTCACACGGTCAATCCGCGGCTCTACTCTGAACAGGTCGAGTACATTATCCAACACGCTGAGGACTGCTACGTTTTCCTGGATGCCTGTTTCGCCCCCCTGCTGGAGCCCATCGCCGACAAACTATCCAGCGTCAAAGGGTTTATTCTGATGATCGACGAAGATCAGATGCCCGACACGTCGCTACCGAATGTGCATAACTACGAGCACTTGCTGGCTCAGCAACCCGACATCTACGAATGGCCGCGCTTCGACGCGGATACCGCAGCCTGTCTTTGTTATACGTCTGGCACCACGGGGAACCCAAAAGGTGTTCTGTACTCCCACGCCTCCACCGTTCTGCACGCCTACGCCAGCCGTAATCCGGATGCGCTGAACGTGTCTTCCGACAGCGTCGTTATGCCGGTCGTCCCCATGTATCACGTTTGTGCCTGGGGCATGCCATATATTGCCCCTATGTCGGGCGCTTCTCTCGTACTTCCCGGCGAAGGCATGGATGGTCCGGACCTGTATGAGCTGATCGATGTTGCACAGGTCGATATGATGCTTGGGGTGCCTACGGTCTGGCTGCGCCTCATCGACTATCTGAAAGCCAATGACCTGACCATTCCGTCAGTAAAAACCGTTGGTGTCGGCGGCTCAGCCTCCCCCCGTTCACTGGTCGAAACACTCGACAAAGAGTTCGGTATTTATCTTCTTCCCATCTGGGGGATGACCGAAACCTCGCCTCTGGCAACGTTGGGAGCACCGACCAAAGCCATGGCCAATATGTCTGATGATGAGCGTTATCGGATACAAACAACCGCCGGTAAGCCTATGTTTGGCATCGACCTTGAGATTTTTGACGATGACGGAGAGCCCCTGCCCCACGATGGCACCAGTCGGGGGTTCCTCAGAGTCAGAGGTCCATGGGTATTGAACAGTTACTACAAAACAGAAAAACCCGATGCCTTTTTTACGGACAAAGATGGTGGAGTCTGGTTCGACACGGGTGATATTGCAGTGATCGATGAGCAAAGCTATCTGCAAATCGTCGACCGCGCGAAAGACGTTGTGAAGTCAGGCGGTGAATGGATCTCATCCATCGACCTTGAAAATGCCGCAGTTGGCCACCCAGATGTGGCGGAAGCGTGCGTTATCGGTGTAAAGCATCCTAAGTGGGATGAGCGCCCGCTGTTATTTATCGTTGCTCTGGAAGGAAAAACCGTGACGAAAGAAGACGTCTACGCCTACCTGGGTGGAAAAATCGCTAAATGGTGGATGCCCGACGATATTCTCGTGGTGGATGAACTCCCTCATACCGCCACAGGGAAACTGCAGAAACGTAGCCTGCGGGATGAGTACATCAACTACCTGGTTGATAAAAGTTGAATCGGCCCTGAGACAAAGTCCGGCAGAAAAACCTGAAGTTGAGAGCCAGGTTCAGCGTTCAACTTCAGGCAATTTTATGGCCATCCAGCTACCTGCCATCCCCATGAATGACAAAATCAGGATAACGCCGCTGACGCCAATCAGAGGCTCCAGCAGACTGATAAACCCTGTCATCAGCAACATGACGCCAATCAGTGTATTGCCCACCGAAACATAGTCCGTGCGCTTATTTCCTTCGCCGAGGTTGACCACATAGGTCTTTCTTCCCAAACGCACGCCCTGATGGGCGATACTCAATACAAAGTACAACAGTGGCAAAACCCAGATTTCTGACAGCCACTCTGACCTGAACACTCCAAGAAGAAATATCACTCCGCCAACCGCCGCCGACATCATCCCGGCACGCACCATCACCAGGCGACTGGAAACATCGGCAAAGCGCCCCCAAAAGCGTCCTGAAACCAAACTACCCGCACCACTCGCAGCCATAAACAAGGCCAACATACTGATCGCTGCATCCAGCTCCTGATGAGCGAGCACGACGATAAAAGGCGCCGTTAACGCCGAACACAGAAGTAATGAACGGGAGAGAAGAAAACGTCGGAAAGGGGCGTCGGTTTTAAGTAACGATAATCTGGCAAAGGCTTCCTTTAATCCGTTATTTCCGCCGTCTGTCTCTCCCGGGAATTCGTTGATTCCGGCATAGATACCACCAGCAATGATCCACATCAAAGCGGCCAGCGCAAAGCCAGAGGCATAAAGGGTGGTAGACCCTTCCCCCAACACACCACTGATCAGCAAGAGGGCGACTGTCAGAGTAATCAGGCCCGCTGCCGTTTCAGCCCAGCCGTTCAGAGTGCCTCGCCGGGGTTTCGGGATGGTCTTACCCAGCACATCTTTCGAAGCAACAGAACTCAAACCTCGTGACAGACTGAATATGACCACCAATGCCAGCATCGACCAGCCAGCGATACTTCCCTCCAGAAAGAAGGCAACCGCAGCGATACCGGATACCGCCATTGCCTGCAGAGCGCTGCCAAGCACCCACATCCACTTACGGACAGCCATGGTGCGGACAACACTGGCGATAGCAAGTTGAGGAAGCATTGAGCCGGACTCACGGATTGGCACCAGCCAGCCCAGCATCCACGCCGGTGCACCAACAGACTGCATCAGCCACGGCAAGGTGATTTTAGGATTGACCAGAGCATCTCCCAGCTTAGAGAAAAACATGCTTAGTAGGGTTTTCAGAAAATTGCCGGAGACTTCCTGACAAGCACTCTCAGGAATCGATTTACAGGCACGAGCATCTTCGTCGTTAACCAGTTTTTCGTAGATATCATCGGTCAGACCGGACCGGTGAGAAGTGTCTGTCATGAGCAACTAGTCCTGTTAACCCATCAAATAAGGAGTGGATCATGATAGCAGGGGCGATTAAGGCGGGCTAATAAACCGGACCCGAGCGGGTCCGGTTGGCGTTTTAACTATGTTTCACCATAAAGGTCTTCACTGCCGGGGCAATGCTTTCCCGGAATTTACGGCCATTGAAAATACCGTAATGACCAACGCCCGGCTCTTCCCTGTGAACCTTCATCTTGTCAGGAATGCCAGCACAAAGATCCAGAGCGCAAGCCGTCTGCCCTTTGCCGGTAATGTCGTCAAGTTCTCCCTCAATGGTCATCAGAGCCATCTCTTTAATGGCTTTCAGGTCAACCACCTTGCCCCGATATTCCATCGTGCCTTCTGGCAACTGATACTCAAGAAACACCTTACGAATGGTATCGAGATAATAGCGGGCAGGCATATCCATCACCGCAAGGTATTCGTTATAGAATTCCCGGTGCGCCTCTGCACTATCACCATCCCCCTTCACCAGGTCAGTAAAGAACTTGAAGTGCTTGCTGACATGGTTATCCATATTCATCGACATAAAGCCCGACAGCTGGATGAATCCCGGGTACACCGACTGACCACGTCCGGCAAAGCCATCTGGCACGTGACAGATGACGTTGTCTTCGAACCACTCAAGATCTTTACCCGACGCGTAATCGTTTACTTCCGTTGGGCTGATACGTACATCAATCGGCCCACCCATTAAGGTCATGGACTTGGGTACTGCTTTGCTGCCCTGCTCAGACATGACACTCGCTGCCACAAGCGCAGGAACACAAGGTTGACAGACGGCCAGCACATGCGTGTCCGGGCCCAGAAATTCCAGAAACTCAATCAGGTAATCGACATAATCATCAAAACTGAACTCACCCTTGGAGCGGGGTACATCCCGCGCATTCAGCCAGTCTGTGATGTATACCTCATGATCGGGCAGAAATTCCGCAACCGTCCCGCGCAGAAGAGTAGAAAAGTGACCGGATAGTGGCGCGACGATCAGCAGTTTGGGTTGCTCAAGGCCACGCTTGCGACGGCGGAAATGAACCAGGTCACAATAAGGCTTCTCAACCACACTGCAATATTCAATGCCGACTTCGCGGCCATCAATGCGTGTGGTGTCCAACCGCCATTCCGGCTTTTCATAAAAATCGGTCAAGCGTTCAACCAGTTCCAGCGAGGCACGAACAGTGCGCAGGTACCAACCGTAATTCATCGGGTTCCAGGGTTGATAACACATCTGCCGGGACAGGCGTGCTGCCACATGCATTGGGCGTAGCGCATTCATTACGTGGGCATTGATTGTGTAGAGCATTCCATTCCACCTCGTCATCGCACCAGAATTCATCCGGGAGAAGCCCCGAATCAGGGAAGACTTCCAGCATAGCTGAAGGTTCACAGGTATCTGTCCATTCATTAAAAATTAATCCGAACCAACCGGACGTTCAGGACGTTTATTTTCCTCAGGGGTCAAATTGTCTATACTGTGAGTTAAGTTTGCCTCTTTATTGCCCGATATATTCGGGACTTGGCGCACTGCGCCCTGTGGGGAACACTGATAATGACGTTATTTTGCAATGAGCGGATACATCCGCCCGCCAATAATAATAACGAGGAGAGGTGGCCATCGTGAGTACAGAAACGGAAAACAGTGAAAACGCTGTAAACAGAGATCTAAGATTCACCAATTTCAGTGAGTTTTACCCTTATTATCTTTCTGAACACAGAAACTCTACCTGCCGCAGCCTGCACTACATAGGTAGCTCAATTGGCCTTGGGGTTCTGTTGTTTTCGATCACCAGTGGAAAATTTCAGTATATCCCTCTGGCCCTGGTCGCGGGTTATGCCTTTGCCTGGATCGGACACTTCTTCTTTGAGCACAATAAACCTGCCACTTTCCGCTATCCGTTATGGAGCTTTATCGGTGACTGGGTCATGTTGAAAGATTTTTTGCTGGGACGCATCGACAAAAAACTACCTCGTTCCTGATAAAAAATGATCAATTGCAGCCCAATGTGGAGGCGATGATGAAACATGTGTTGAGTGTCGCGGCAACCGTGTTTGCCAGTGCCTTTGCCGTTTACCCCGCATGCGCAGATACTATCAGCCTGAGAGCAGATATATGGCCTCCTTACAATGCAACGCCCAGCAGCGACAAACCAGGTTACATCGTCGAAATTGCGACAGAGATCTGGAACGCTGAAGGTCATCAGGTCGACTACTCTACCATTCCGTGGGAGCGCGCGATCAGCGAAGCACGTACAGGCAACGTTGACTGCATACTTGGCGCTCTGCCAGACGAAGTTCCCGACTTCGTGTTCCACTCCTTGCCCTTAGGTTATGATCAAAGTACGTTTTATACCCGCGCCGTCAACCACTGGACGTATCACTCTCCCACTCAGCTCAATGATATCCGCCTCGGAGTCATTGGCGGATATTCCTATGATCAGGGCGCTGTCGACGAGCATATAGCAACGGCGATCCGCGAGGGCACTCCCGGTAGTCAGGTGCAACTGATGAAAGGCGACAATGCTTTGGAAAAAAACCTGCAGAAACTTCTGTCGGGGCGTATTGATGTCATTGTTGGGTCAGCCACCGTGGTCGACTACACTATAGCAACCCTTGGAATGGACGGGACGGTACGGCCCGCGGGCAATATTGGGGTTGCCGACAAACTCTACATCGCTTGCTCGCCCGCTACACCTACGCAGTCAAAGACCTACACCCGCCAGCTGGACGAAGGCATTCAGCGTTTACGGAAATCTGGTCGACTGACAGAAATACTTCAACGCTACGGACTACAGGACTGGAGTACTGAAACAAGCCTGAAACCTTGATATATGAACTATGAAGTATTGAACCTGTCATAGTCACTCGCTATTCTGCAACCGAATACTGTCGTCTTAAGGAATATCCAAATATGCTTCGCAAGCACGCACTGGTAGCGGCCATCGTTATCGCTCCAACCGCAGCAATGGCTGCTGAACCGTCATGGGATGGCGCCGCAGAACTCGGCACTATCTTCACTTCAGGTAATACAGATACTCAGAGCATTAATGCTAACTTCATGGCAAAACGTACCGGTGAAGTTTGGGATACAACTCTGAAACTGGAAGCCCTGACCAGTGAAGAAGACGGCGTAAAATCAAAAGAGAAGTACAGCGCCCTGACTCAGTTTGACCGCAACTTCACTGAGCACTCCTACATGGCCATCGTCGCCCAACAGGAGCGTGCACGCTTCAGTGGTTATACTTACCAAAGCACGGTATCGATTAACTACGGTTACCGTGTTCTCAAAAACGACACCATGGAACTGAATATTGAGGCTGGTCCGGGTTATCGCCGCGACAAACTGAAAGAGACAGACGAAATTCAGGAAGAAGCGATTGGTCGTCTGGCTCTGGGCTACCAATGGCAGATTCGTGAAGGTGTCTCCTTCATTGAGAACTTCACTGCCGAAGTTGGTAGCGACAACTCTATTTACAAATCAGAGACAGGACTGCAAAGCCAGCTGAGCGGCAGCCTTGCATCTAAGCTCACCTACAAAGTGAAGCATGTGGAAGAAGTGCCAGAAGGCACTGAAAATACTGACACTGAATTTGGCGTTACTTTGGTTTATAGCTTCTGAGGTTTATAGCTTCTGAGGTTTATAGCTTCTGATCATCACGGTTGAGCCATGACCAGTAACCATAACCAGTAAAAAGGGGCGTTAATCGCCCCTTTTTGTATTTTGCTCGTCTTTATTCGTCTTCATCTTTCTGACCGCGCTTTTCCTTCAGGCGATCCATGTCGTGGTGACGCCACTTATCGCGCTCTTCGCGCTGCATCTTACGCCATTTTTTCTTCTGCTCTTCCGTCAGAACAGACTTCACCGTTTTCTCAAAGTCACGACGATCTTTTTCGCGCATTTTCATGCTGACCGGCCACTCTTCTTCAGAGCACAAGGATAACTTTTCTTCGAGCTCAGATTTCTGCTCACTCGTCAGATCAAGTTTTCGGGAAAGACGCTCCAGATGCTCTTCGCGGCCTTCTTTTTCACGCTTGCGTACCTGCTCTTCCGCGATCGCTTGCTGCTCATCCGTCAGTACCGAGCGGATTTCTTCACGCATCTGTACATAGAGATCCTGACGTTGTTCACGACGTTCTTTACCTGCAGCTTCGCTGGGCTTCATCTCACGAAAGCGATCTCGATACCTGTCTTCAATCGCATCGATCTGCTCCTGCTGCTCATCGGACAGATTCAGCGAACTTTCCCAGTCGACTTTCTTCTGGCGGTCATCGAATCCCCAAGCCTGTGCGGTCGTCATCAACACACCGCAGGCAACAAGACTCAAAGAGCGTTGGAAGCGGGCAATGGGAGAAGGCATTTTCATAAATCGATCCTGTGATACGGTGCTTACTATCAGGTTATACTAGGCGTCACAGCCCAAAATTTGTGTCCGACATTGCAAAGATTTGTCGCTGCCCCGGAGGATGTACAAATGACTGAAGAAGATGAGCTCTTTCTGCAGGAGATGCAGGGAGTTAAAAAGCTGCAAACGCAGGAGCGCGTCCCCCTTCGTCGTGATCAGAAAGACAACAATACAGCGGCACGCCGCTCTGCGGCTGTTTCTCAGGAGACGGTCAGTGATAAGAACCACCTTCGCGCCAGTGAAGTCCCCAGAGTCGGTCCTCACGATGTACTTGGGTTCAAACGCCCCGGTATTCAGGATGGCGTCTTCCGTAAACTACGACTGGGTAAGTACGAGATAGAAGCTCGCCTTGATCTTCACCGGCGTACGATTGAAGAAGCGAGGCGCGAAGTTTACCGCTTTGTGAACGACTGCATTGGCGCAGACATCAGAAGCGTTCTGATCATGCCTGGAAAAGGGGATCGCAACGAGGGTGATCCGGCTGTACTAAAGAGTTATCTGGTGTTCTGGCTTGAAGAGTTAGAAGATGTCCAGGCTTTCCATACTGCGCAGCCTCAGAACGGCGGCAGCGGTGCCTTCTATGTATTACTCCGTAAGAGTGAACGCAAGAAACAACAGGCCCGCGAGCAGTTCAGTAAAGGGCGTGTTTACTAAAGCGGCTACTGACCTTGCGCTATCTCAGCATCCATCTGATCTATCTGCGCAGCCATCAGGGCCTGAACCTCATCGGCGAGATGCTTGGCGTCGTCGCGGGTCAGCCCTTCTGTACTGATGGCGGGAAGCTGCACCAGTCGACACTCACCGGCGCGCCAGCGCTTAAGGTTAATGTTCTTATGGGTGCTGCTTGCGCAAACAGGAACTACCGGCAAACCGGCTTCTATCGCCAGAATAAAAGCGCCGCTTTTAAAGGGTAACAAACCCCGGCCATTGCTACGGGTACCCTCAGGGAACATATACACACTGCAGCCTTTATCACGAACAATCGCCGCGGCTTCTTCCATGGCACCCCGAGCCTTTGAACGGTCGCCGCGATTAATAAAAATATTTCCTGCCAACCAGAAAAGAACACCAAACAGAGGGATATACATCAGGCTGTGCTTACCGAGAATCGCCATGTCATCGGGCAGGCTCTCGCCGTACATGTACATGTCCAGGGTGCTCTGATGATTAGCGACGTAAATCCCCTGTATGCTCTCTGTCGGCCTGTTGAGTACATCTACACGAACGTTCATAACGAAACGCGCCCAGGCAAAGATCATGGCAATAATGCGGCTATTATTACGGTTGAATGGTCGAAGCAGACAGATAAGAAGGCCCAACACACACACAACAGGGAAGTAGAGAGCTAAAAAAGCAATTCGAATAGCAGCTAACATATAAAATCCGGCTCGGGGTCGCAGCGAAGCAGTCTAAACTCCTCTGCCACCCCAACAAGGTGAAGATGATTCAAGACAATGGCGTATTAACGCAAAAATCGTTGGTACGCCGTATTCTCTGTCTCATCCCAATAACGATAGCCAAGTTCTTCGAGATATCCCTGAAGCTGTTCACATTTATCGTCAGAGATCTGCAGCCCAACCAATACGCGGCCGTAGGCAGCACCATGATTGCGATAGTGGAATAGTGATATATTAAAGCGTTTACCCAGCTTCTTGAGGAAGTTAAGCAAAGCACCGGGGCGCTCCGGAAACTCAAAGCGGTAGACGCGCTCATCCGTTACCGACGCAGGTGCGTGCCCACCCACCATGTGACGTATATGGTATTTCGCTACCTCATCATCGGTAATATCCATCAGCGCATAGCCTTCCGCCTCAAGGTCGGACACCAGTGCTTTACGGGAGCCAGGCTCGTCAGAGACTTTCACACCAACATAGATCTGCGCTTCATCATCGCGACTGTAACGGTAATTGAATTCAGTAATCGGTGACTTACCCAGCAGACTACAGAAGCGTTGAAAACTGCCCGGTTCTTCTGGGATTGTGACAGCCAGGATCACTTCCCGCCCCTCACCGATCTCAGCAACCTCAGAGATGTAGCGCATGCGGTCGAAGTTAACATTTGCACCGCTGAGAATCGCCACCAGATTTTTATTTGTGCATTGCTCACGCTCGATGTATTTTTTCAAGCCGGCTACTGCCAATGCCCCGGCCGGTTCGCTGACTGCACGGGTATCGTCAAAGGTATCTTTAATCGCGGCACAGATTTCATCCGGCGTACAGGTAATCACCTCATCCACGTAGTCTTTGCAGATCTCCCAGGTGTTTTCGCCAATTTGTGCGACCGCAACACCGTCAGCAAAGATACCCACTTCAGGAAGAACCACACGACTACCCGCCGCGAGCGCAGCTGCCAGACAGGCCGACTCACTACTCTCAACACCCACAATGCGGACTTCAGGAGTCAGCGCTTTGATGTACGCAGCGACACCGGCAATCAGCCCGCCCCCACCGACCGGAATAAAAATGGCGTCCGGGCGCACTGGCATCTGACGGAGGATCTCCATACCCACAGTGCCCTGTCCGGCAATGGTCTCCGGGTCATCGTATGGATGAATGTAGGTATACCCCTTTTCTTCCACCAGCTTTTGCGAGTACTGGAAAGCCTCATCAAACGCATCACCATGCAGGATCACACGTGCACCGCGCGCCTTCACAGACTTCACTTTAATTTCGGGGGTTGTCCTAGGCATAACGATGACGGCTTTTATACCGAGTTTTTTTGCCGCCAGAGCCAAACCCTGAGCATGATTCCCCGCTGAAGCAGCGATAACACCACGTGCTTTTTCTTCGTCGGTCAGTTGTACAACTTTGTTGTAAGCCCCACGAATTTTGAACGAATACACTGGCTGCTTGTCTTCACGTTTAATCCAGATCTGGTTTTCCAGTCGCTCGCTGAGAAACGTGGCGGTGTGGACAGGCGTCTCTTCAGCAACGTCATAGACGCGGGACGAGAGTATTTTTTTCAGGTATTCGTTTAGCATGCCGCTGGTCCAAAAAAATCGAGAGCGAACGCGCATTGTAACGCATGAAGCCTTATAATTCGCGAAAGCATTTCACCCGGATACAGACACTATGAATCAGGACGAACTCAAGCAGGCGGTTGGTCAGGCCGCGGTTGATCACATCAAGCCCCACCTCGACGAAGACAGTATTGTCGGTGTCGGCACTGGCTCAACAGCCAACTGTTTTATCGATGCACTCGCTGCTGTAAAACACCTGTTCGATGGTGCAGTTGCCAGCTCTGAGGCGTCTGCAGAACGCCTCAAAAGTCACGGTATTCCGGTCTACGACCTGAACAGCGTCGATGGTATGGATTTTTATATCGATGGCGCCGATGAAATCAACGAACACCTTGAGATGATCAAAGGTGGCGGTGCGGCACTGACCCGCGAAAAAATTGTTGCTGCCGTGGCCAAGAAATTTGTCTGCGTTGCCGATGAAAGCAAAATGGTCGGCATGATGGGCACCTTCCCATTGCCGGTCGAAGTTATCCCCATGGCCCGTTCACATGTTGCACGTGAGCTGGTAAAACTGGGCGGTGACCCGGTGTGGCGTGAAGGCGTAATCACTGACAATGGCGGCCAGATTCTTGATGTGCACAACCTGAAGATCCAATCGCCGATGCAGCTTGAGTCCGACATCAATCAGATCACTGGCGTAATCACTAACGGCCTGTTTGCGCAGCGCGGCGCGGACGTTCTGCTTCTCGGGACTCAGGACGGCGTTAAGACACTGAAAGTCTGATTCGCTGCTATGAGTGAGCGCAGGGAGTCAAACCAGCAAACTCCTTCTCTGATCCGCCGAGGGTGGTTTCAGGGCATAGCGCTTGCTCTGCTGCTAACGAGCGCCACGATAGTGGCGCTCTATTTCTCGATCGTTCCTCTGTTGAACAACTGGCTCCCCCCTCTTCTGGATCGACTGGTGGCTCCCGGCAGTCATCTTCAGATCCGTAGCCTTACTCGACAACAGTTTGCCGTGGATGAACTGGAGCTCCAGCCATCTCCGGGCATTCTGATTCAGATTCGCAATGCTGAGCTCAATTACCACGGCACAGGGTTGCTGCAAGGAAGGGCCGATAGTCTGACGGCGGAAACCGTCAGAGTACTTATCAGCGCAGACGACGATACACCCTCACAGTCGGCCACGAGCCTGACGCCGGGGACCGATATCGACCTTCCGCATATTACTGAGTTGATGGCACTTCCAGTTGATGACATCCGGGTAGCGTCGCTGGAGATAGATACACCAGACGTTTCTGCCCGATTGACAGGCTCACTACAGCCAGACCATTGGGGCATATCCGGCGACCTCCGGCTACCCCACATTCAGGAAGCCGTTAACGTTAACCTGCAATTGCAGCGCAACGAAAAAGGCAACGCAGAGTTACTGGTGATGCTTTCTCAACAAGAAGCGCTTCTGGCACAACTCTGGACCGGCCTGACACAAACAGAAGACATCAGTGATGCAAACATCAGGTTCGAGGCGGATCTCAGTAAGGTTCAGAACAGTCTGCCGCAAATGGCTGACCTGCCACTCAAAGGTCAGCAGATCATACTGGAAGGTACACTTAACAGCCCTACTCAGGCACGCTGGCCCGATCAGCTGATCGCTGATATGACCGCCACACTGACTACACGAAAATCAGTGATCAGTGACACTATGTCAGTCCAGCCCGCAGGCATCGCGCTGTCAGTGAGACGAGCAACCACCGCTGCCGACTGGAATGCCTTACTTGCCGCTCAACCACTTTCTGCATCGATTACCACAACCGTCGATGGTCAGGCTAGCCGCTGGAAAGCCACTACGCCGGGGCAGGCACTGGCCGCGGTGTGCAATGCCAGCGCAGATACCTGCGAACTTAATGGAACCCTGACAGCTCAACTGAGTGGACTTACTACGACCCAGCTAACACTGGAACCTGCAGGTATCTGGAAGGCCACCGGGCCTACATCGCTAGCACTGCCGCTGTCGGTGAGTTATCAACAACCGGCTCAACAGGAATTGCCAGCATGGCAAATGTCCGGTAACGGGCAATTCAACGCAGAACTCAGTGATACCGGACAGTGGTCAGTCGCCTCCAGTGACGGCCTTGTCCTGAAGGCAACAGTCAGCCCGTGGCAGGGGTGGACTGTCACACCGCTGACTATCTCGTTACTGCAGGACTTAATGGTCAAAGGCAACCTTGATGACAGTCGCCATGCTCAGGCCAGGGATCTGCGCCTGAAGATAGCGCCTTTCACCGCATCATCAAAAGAGCAGGATGCACGCCTGCGCTTCGCACCTTCACACCTTGGCTGCGACCCCGGCGATATCGATCTTCAGGATCTGGCGAATGGTTTACTGGGCAATTGCACGCTATCAACCCGCATGAACGATTCAGACTGGGGGCTGTGGCCAATTCCCGACATCAGTCTGAGCGGCCCAATCACCATCACGATGGATGACATTCGCGAACGGGTTAATGCCTCCCTTGATCTGACCGCCGCGAATGGTGAAATTCATTTCCGCACCCGGGCTGAGCACGACCTGCTATCAGGCAGTGGCTCTCTGCAATGGCATCTCACTGATGCCAGCCTTGACTGGATGGCGCTCGGGCTTGCCGACATGGCGAACCTGACCAGTGTGCAACTGCTCAATGGTCACCTGTCAGGTCAGGGCTGGCTGGACTGGCAAGCCAACGAATCCGGGGTCAAACTGACTCCCGATATGATGCTGAGGGCTGATGGCGTCGGCCTGATTTACGACAACAGCATTACCCTCGAAGAGTGGAATGCCATGCTTGCTCTGCGCCGCCCACAGCAGGGCGAGTACCAGCTTGATGCTCAGTTGTCTGGCAGTAAACTCGACAGCGGTATCCCTTTAACCAACCTTCTCGCCCGGACACAAACGCGCTTTCCGGAAGACTTCAGCTATTTCGAAGTGGACGTTTACGAAATCCACACCGACTTACTCGGTGGTCGCATCTACGCACCCGAGATTCATTACGACAGTCGCAAAGAGGTGAACGCTTTCGGCGTCCGTCTTGATCACCTGCAACTCAGTCAGATCGCCGCAATCGAAAAAGAAGCCGGAATCAAAGCGACAGGTCTGCTGGATGGCATGCTGCCTATTGTTCTGACCAAAGAAGGCCCGATGGTGCCGGGAGGTAACCTGTTCGCCCGTGATCCGGGCGGTACCATCAAATATCAGGACGAGAGTGCTGATGCCCTCGCTCAGGCAGACCAGAGCGTCGGCATGGCAATGAAGCTGTTACAGAACTTTCAATACGACGAGCTGCAGTCAGGTGTGCGCTATCAGCCAGATGGGCAATTAAATCTGTCGCTTCAGTTTGAAGGTAAGAATCCCGACTTCTTTGACGGGCAGAAGACTCACCTGAACGTGAACCTAGATTACAACCTGCTCGACCTTCTCGAAAGCCTGCGGATTGCCAATGACGTCATCGAAAAGGTCGAACAGAAATACAAATAAAAACGCCCGGACAGCAAAGCTGGCCGGGCGTTTCTGAGCAAGTAAGGACTTATTTGCCCTTACGCATCGAATCAAAGAATTCGTCGTTGGTTTTGCTCTGACGGAGTTTATCGAGCAGGAATTCAATGCCTTGCAAGTCTTCCATTTCAGCCAAAAGTCGACGCAGAATCCAGAGGCGCTGAAGATCAGCTTCGTTAAACAGCATATCTTCGCGACGTGTACCAGAACGACGGATATTAATAGCGGGGTAGACGCGTTTCTCAGCGATCTTGCGATCCAAGTGAAGTTCCTGGTTACCCGTACCTTTAAATTCCTCGAAGATAACCTCGTCCATCTTAGAACCAGTATCAACCAGTGCGGTTGCGATGATGGTCAGAGAGCCACCTTCTTCGATGTTACGCGCAGCACCAAAGAAGCGCTTTGGCTTCTCAAGAGCATTCGCGTCAACACCACCGGTCAGAACTTTACCTGACGATGGAATGACGGTGTTATAAGCACGCGCCAGGCGAGTGATAGAGTCGAGCAGAATGACTACGTCACGCTTATGCTCAACCAGACGCTTGGCCTTCTCGATGACCATTTCAGCCACCTGAACGTGACGCGCTGGCGGCTCATCAAAGGTTGATGCAACCACTTCACCGCGTACCGAACGCTTCATTTCGGTCACTTCTTCCGGACGTTCGTCGATCAGCAGAACGATCAACTCACATTCAGGGTTGTTGCGGGTAATAGACTGCGCAATGGTCTGCAGCAGCATGGTCTTACCAGCCTTTGGTGGCGCCACGATCAGGCCGCGCTGACCTTTACCAATCGGTGCAACCAGGTCGAGAACACGTGAAGACAGATCTTCAGTGGAGCCGTTACCTGCCTCAAGAACCAGCCGCTCGTTAGGGAACAGCGGCGTCAGGTTTTCAAACAGGACTTTGTTTTTCGCGTTTTCAGGCTTGTCGTCGTTAATTTCATTAACTTTCAACAGTGCAAAGTAACGCTCGTTGTCCTTAGGCGGACGAATTTTACCGGCGATCTTATCGCCCTTACGCAGGTTGAAACGACGGATCTGGCTGGGTGAGACATAAATGTCGTCCGGGCCGGCCAGATAAGAGCTGTTTGCACTGCGTAAGAAACCGAAGCCGTCCTGCAGAATCTCCAGCACGCCATCGCCGTAGATGTCTTCACCACTTTTTGCGTGGGTCTTGAGAATGGCGAAGATGATGTCCTGCTTACGGGTACGGCTGACGTGCTCAATACCCATATCGCCGGCAATTTTCAGCAATTCGGGGACTGATTTGAGTTTCAGGTCTGAGAGATTCATAGGTGTAGGTATATACGGTTAGGTTATTTGAATTAGATAGATGCTGGATCTGAAGAAATCCTGGCAGAGTCGCCATGGAGGGCAGCAATGAGTGGGGGTTGGCCCGCCTTCAATGTTGCGAAGTCAATATAGACAGATAAAGGGGGGTTGTCCAGCACTGCGGGGACATTTGTCCCCATTTGCAGTGCGGAATACAGCTGACAGGGAAATCAGATCGCCTGTTCGATGAATGCAGCCAGTTCAGACTTACTCATTGCACCGATTTTCGTGGCTTCAGCATTGCCGTTCTTGAACAGAATCAGAGTCGGGATGCTGCGGATACCAAACTTAGGCGCTGTAGCTTCATTTTCGTCAATGTTCAGCTTGGCGATTTTCAGCTTACCTGCGTAGTCATCGGCGATCTCTTCCAGAACCGGAGCGATCATTTTGCATGGGCCGCACCACTCTGCCCAGAAGTCCACCAGTACAGGAACATCTGAACCCAGCACGTCAGCGTCAAATGAATCGTCGGTTACGGTAATAATGTTATCGCTCATGAAATTCCCCTGCAGAAAGTGCAATCAGTTAGAAAGGGTTATTGTACGCCACATTGATGCGGAATCAATTGGATTATTCGACTGGACGTCAGAGACGCCGGAAGGCATATTCATCATAGGGTTATTGGAAACAGATAGTTATGTCAGAGCAGTATTCAGCAGAGGTCGAATCCAGCCGCATTGCCGCAGTCGATCTCGGGTCAAACAGTTTTCATATGATGATCGCAGAAGAGTTTCAGGGTGAAATACGTACTCTGGAAAAGCGTGGAGAGAAAGTTCAGTTGGCGGCGGGGCTGGACAATCAGAACTATCTCAGCGAAGAAGCTATCCAACGCGGCGTTGACTGCCTCGCTCAGTTCGGTCAGCGCCTGCAGGGCATGGACCCGGACAGAGTTGTCGTGTTCGCCACCAATGCTCTTCGCGCCGCACGCAACCGGCGAGAGTTTATTGATCGCGCCGAAGAAGTGCTGGGCTACCCCGTCGAAGTCATTGCCGGGCGCGAGGAAGCACGCCTGATCTATCTGGGCGTTGCCCACACTCAGGCTGATGATGGGGGCCAGCGACTAGTCGTGGATATTGGCGGCGGCAGTACCGAATTTATTATCGGTGAACGTTTTGAAGCGAAGGCCCTTGAAAGTCTGCACATGGGCTGCGTATCTTTCACAAAACGTTTCTTCTCTGATGGCAAAATAAGCCGCAAACAATTTAAAAAAGCCGTCTCCGCTGCACAGCAGGAACTTCTGAACATTAAGGCTCAGTATAAAAAACTGGGTTGGAAAAGTGAGATTGGCTCATCAGGTACTATCCGCGCTGTCGAGCAAGCCATTATCAGTAATGGCTGGGGCAACGAGGGTATCACCCCGGAAGGCCTGGAAAAACTGACAGATCATTGCCTGAGTTATGAGACGGTTGATGACGTCGATATTGAGGGGGTGAAGCCCGACCGTCGGCAGGTATTTATCGGCGGACTGGCAATTCTGAACGCAGTATTTCAAACCCTCGACATCAAACACATGCGCTACTCGGATGGCGCTTTACGCGAAGGCGCACTCTGGGATCTTGTTGGTCGCTCTGAGCACGAAGACGTGCGCAGCCGCTCAATTGCCTCCATGCAGGAGCGCTTCTACGTTGATACGGCACAGGCGGATCGCGTTGAAGCCACCGCGCTCGCTCTGTTCAGTCAGGTCCGTAAAGACATAGGCGCACGCAAAGAGCTGGCGCAATGGTTGAGCTGGGCGGCGCGCATCCATGAAATCGGTCTGAGTATCGCTCATAGCGGATTCCATAAACACGGTGCTTACCTGCTGCAGCATTCTGATATGTTGGGTTTTACCCGTCAGGGACAAATGTTACTGGCCCTGCTGGTACGCAATCACCGGCGTAAAATTCACCCGGAAGAACTCGAATTACTGCCTGCCCGACAGCAAACCATTGCCCTCTGGTTAATTCGCCTACTGCGCGTTGCTATCGTGCTTAATCATAGCCGCGAGGCTTACGACGTTCCCCTGCCTGAGGCAACCACCGACAAAGATGCACTACTGTTGAAGCTGCCTGAAGGCTGGCAAGAGAATTTCCCGCTGACATCCCAGGACCTCGAAGAGGAAGTGGAGTTGCAGAGTGCCGCCGGGCTGGTGCTCAGTATTACCTGAGCTGGAAAGCAGGAAAAAGTGCGAGCGAGAAAAACAAGCATAAAAAAACGGGGCACCGCCCCGCTTTTCTTTTTTACTGTTTTTAATCAGCTCGCACTGGGCGTACCACTACTGGCGGCCAGCTTATCGAGCAACCAGCTTTGTGCAGAAATGACCTCATCATCCGGCCCTGGCTGAGCCCTTACGTAAGAGCCGTCCGTCTGCAGAATCCAGGCCTGGGTGTTGTCTTTAACGTACACCTCAAGTTCTTCTTTCATCCGCTCTTTGATCTTATTGGTCTCAACCGGGAATGCGGTTTCAACCCGACGCAGAAGGTTGCGCTCCATCAGATCAGCACTTCCGGCATAAATTTCGTCATTACCGCCATTCAGAAAGTAATACACGCGCGTATGCTCTAGGAAACGACCAATAATTGAACGAACTTCAATATTCTCAGACACGCCCGCAATTCCTGGACGCAGGCTGCACATACCACGAATAATCAGCTCGACCCTCACACCCGACTGAGACGCACGATAGAGCGCACGAATAACTTTGGGTTCGGTCAGACCATTGGCTTTCATGCGAATTAATGCAGGCTTGCCAGCATCCGCATGCTCACGCTCGCGATCAATCAGCTGAATCAATCGTTTGTGCAAAGTAAACGGCGCATGAAACAGCTTCTTCACACGCATGACTTCACCCATACCGGTTAACTGCTGAAATACTTTATGAACGTCTTCGCAGATAGAATCGTCACAGGTCATAAAGCTGTAGTCGGTGTACGCCCGCGCATTTCCGGCGTGGTAGTTACCGGTTCCGAGGTGCACATAACGACGATACTGATTTCCTTCTTTGCGCACGATCAGCATCATCTTAGCGTGTGTTTTATACCCCACTACGCCATACACAACGACGGCACCGGCTTCCTGTAAACGGTTTGCCAGATAGAGGTTTTCTTCTTCATCAAACCGCGCACGCAGCTCGATCACGACCGTAACTTCTTTACCATTACGTGCCGCATCAACCAGCGCATTTACGATTTCTGATTTGGCGCCCGTGCGATAGAGCGTTTGTTTGATTGATTTAACACTGGGATCTTTTGCAGCTTCGCGAAGCAGATCAACCACTGGCGTAAACGACTCAAACGGATGCAGCAGCAGGGTATCTTTCGAGCGGATACTTTCTAAGATGCTCTTTTTGAAATTAACGTTTTTCGGCAGACCCGGCGTAAACGGAGGATAGCGAAGATCCGGACGATTGATCTGATCAATCACTTCGATTAAACGCCCAAGATTGACCGGGCCATTCACTTTAAACAAGTCAGATTCATCGAGATTAAACTGGCGCAGCAGGAAGCTGATCAACTCATCCGGACAGTTATCTGCCACTTCTAAGCGCATCTCTTCGCCGAAGTTTCGTGAGTGCAGTTCGTCTTCTAGTGCAGACGCGAGGTCTGACGTTTCTTCGTGGTCGATATCGAGGTCAGCATTACGTGTCACACGGAACTGATAACACCCTTTTACCGTCATACCTGGAAAGAGCTCATCCGCATACTCGTGAATAATTGACGACAGAAATACAAAATTATCCCCTCCCTCCTGAACCAGCTCATCAGGCAGGCGCAGAGTACGCGGCAATGAGCGCGGGGCAGGAATGATTGCCAGACCGGTTTGGCGACCAAACGCATCTTTGCCATCCAGCGCGACAATAAAGTTCAGGCTTTTATTAACCAGACGAGGAAATGGGTGCGAGGGGTCCAGCCCAATCGGGCTGATCAGAGGCTGAATATTGTCATCGAAGTACTCACGTATCCAGATACGCTGTTCTTCACTCCACTCAGCACGACGTAGAAAGTGAATATTCTGCTCTTTTAGTTGAGGTAGCAGGGTATCGTTAAGAATTTCATACTGACGCTCAACGGTTGTACTGCAAAGAGAGTAAATTTCGTCCAACACCTGCGCTGGGTGCAGACCATCAATACCAGAAAGCTCGCGATTAAATGTCAGCTGATGGACCAGATCAGCAACCCGTACTTCAAAAAACTCATCCAGGTTTTTACTGAAAATACACAGGAAGAACAAACGATCCAGCAGCGGGTGCGCTTCATCCAGTGCCTGCTCAAGTACACGGATATTAAATTGCAGGTGGCTGAGTTCACGGTTGATGTAAAACTCACTGCTATTGAGATCTATATCCTGTACGTCCGTCATGGATAACTCCGGCGGCTGCTCTGCTTTTGTCTGTGTATTTTCAGCGATTGTCATCAGGGTACCTAAAAATCCTGCGTTAGGGCCAGCGCCTGATCAGACGTCCCCTAATTCAGCAAACTGTTTCGCGAAGTAGGTCAGGATTCCGTCTGCCCCAGCGCGTTTTATGCACATCAGTGATTCCATCATGACGGCGTTGTCGTCTAACCACCCCTGCTGAGCTGCAGCCTTGTGCATGGCGTATTCACCACTGACCTGGTACACAAAGGTGGGCACTTTAAATTCGTCTTTCACCCGGCGCACAATATCAAGGTACGGCATGCCTGGTTTCACCATAACCATGTCGGCCCCCTCAGCCAGATCAAGTGCCACTTCATGAAGCGCTTCGTCTGTATTTGCAGGGTCCATCTGGTAATTTTTCTTGTCGGCTTTGCCGAGGTTGCCGGCAGAACCAACAGCATCCCTGAACGGACCGTAGTAAGCAGATGCGTATTTTGCTGAGTACGCCATAATGCGCGTATTCACAAAATTCTCCTGCTCCAGTGCCGCCCGCACTTCACCGATACGACCATCCATCATGTCAGATGGGGCAACCACATCCGCGCCAGCTTCGGCGTGAGACAGAGCCTGACGGACCAGAGTGTCTACCGTACGGTCATTCAGAACATAGCCTTCGGCATCGATAATTCCGTCCTGCCCGTGTGTAGTAAACGGGTCGAGCGCGACATCCGTAATAACACCCATATCGGGTACGGCATCTTTGATTGCCCGCACGGCGCGCTGAGCCAGGCCGTTGGGATTAAACGCTTCTTCGGCCAACTCTGACTTAGCATCCGCAGGCGTGACCGGAAACAAGGCCACCGCCGGAATACCCAGTTTATAAAGGTGTTTCACCTCATCAATCATTAAATCAATCGACAGACGATCTACACCGGGCATAGATGCCACTTGCTCACGCTCCTGATGCCCCTCCAGAACAAACATCGGATAGATCAGGCTATCAACAGTAAGCTGGGTTTCACGCATCAGGCGTCGGGAGAAATCATCTCGACGCATACGGCGCATGCGGGTTTCCGGGAAAAAGCGTTGTGCATCATTAAAAGCCATGGAACTTACTCCTGAGCCGGCGGGGAATTTCAGACCGATTGTAACCCGCTCGAGCACCTTTGGCGCCCGGAAAACACAGGGTTGCAGAGTATCGGTCCGATATATGACATTTTTATGACAAGACCTGTTTATAGCGCTGATACGCAAGGTCGGTATTCATGAGGCAAAGAAAAAGCCGCTCATCGAGCGGCTTTTCATAAGTACTCTCTTAAGAAGCGATCATTACGCCAGTACCAGGTCGGTACCAATCGCGTTCTTCAGTTTCTTCATTGCATTTTTCTCTAGCTGACGAATACGCTCAGCAGATACTTTGTACATATCAGCCAGTTCGTGAAGCGTCGCTTTCTCTTCGCTCAACCAACGCTGTTGCAGGATGGTACGGCTACGATCATCCAGGTCTGCCATGGCATTTGCCAGGCGACTGTTGGCGTCCTGTTCGTAGTTGTCGGCTTCTACCAGCTGAGCCGGGTCCTGGCTGTGATCTTCAAGATAGTACGCTGGTGCTTTATAGGCACTTTCGTCATCTTCGTCAGCACCGGCATCGAACGCAGCATCGTGTGCATTCAGGCGGCCTTCCATCTCAAATACAGTCTTGGTTTCGACTCCAAGATCTTCAGCAATCGCCGTCGCTTCATCCTGAGACAACCAACCCAGCTTCTTTTTCTGACTACGCAGATTAAAGAACAGCTTACGCTGCGCTTTCGTCGTCGCTACTTTCACAATGCGCCAGTTACGCAGAATAAACTCGTGAATCTCTGCTTTAATCCAGTGCACAGCGAACGACACCAGACGCACACCAACCTCTGGGTTGAAGCGTTTAACCGCCTTCATCAGACCGACGTTACCTTCCTGAATCAGATCGCCCTGATTCAGGCCGTAGCCAGAATAGCTACGTGCAATATGAACCACGAAGCGCATGTGCGACATCACCAGATGACGCGCAGCTTCCAGGTCTTCTTGATAATGAAAACGCTCAGCCAGATCTTTCTCTTCTTCTGGCGTAAGCACAGGAATCGCATTAACAGTCGAAATGTAGGCTTCCAGGTTCGCACCCGGAGACATCGCGTATACTGCTTGCAAACCGTTGTTCATCTCTCACTCCTGAAGGAATTCTTTTGCTCAATCAGCAACTTACAGTGACCTGATTACACATGTGGGGCATGTATCCAACCACCGGATAATCAAAGTCGAGAGCTAAGTTTAGCACCACTATATAGGACCGCAAATGGCTGGATAAGTTCCCTTCAGCGCCACTCACCGTTCTCTATAAGATCATAATAGCGCCATTAGACTCGCTACTGTGTCGATAGTGTGTCGGTAAACGTAAAGCACCCTGATAATCCGGAGTTTACGGCTCTATCCGATGCAGGTGCCTCACCACAGACCACCAGGCACCCAGCCAGCCGAGCAGCATAGCGCCCAACAACAGCACCAGTGCAGCACCTGCCGAGAGCGGCAGCAAGCGGTACTCAGAACCGTAGAGCGCGGCGAGATCTTCGACTGGCCCGCTCACCAGAGCCCAACCGATGGCAAGCAGTATCCAGGACACTAATCCGCCCACCATGCCAAACCAGAGGCCGGTATACAGAAACGGCCGGCGAACCCAGGCATTCGTCGCGCCTACCAGCTTGGTGACACGAATTTCATCAACACGCGCCGCGATCGACAAGCGAATGGTATTACCGACCACCAGCAGAATTCCGAGTGCCAGCAAAGCGCCCATCACCCAAACAATACGCTCGCTTAATGCCAGAAGTGCATGCAGACGATCCAACCAGGCGGTATCCAGCTCAACACTGTCAACGCGGGGCTCGCTTCTCAGGCTATCCGCCAAGGCAATGACATCCTGCTGTGGCAAGGCCAGTTCGGGCTCGACAACAATCACCCCGGGCAAAGGATTTTCTGGCAGCAGGTCCAGGGCCTCGCCCAGCCCGGAACTGGCTCGGAACTCGGCGAGGGCGTCATCCGCGCTGATAAAGCGTACATCGGCGACTCCGTCCATACTTTCTATGCAACTCAACAATTGCTGCGCCTGAGTATCCTGTACAGCGGGCTTCAGATACACACTCATACTGCCGGAGGCCTGAAAGCGATTACTCAGCTGACTCAGGTTATCCAGCGTCATCCACATGGCGCCGGGGAGCGTCAGTGATATGGCAATCACCAGCCAGGTCATGATACTGCCTAATGGCTTGGTCAGCAGTCGCATCAGAGTTTCAACAGCCACCAGCTGATGCTGCTGAGCCCAGCCATTCAGTTGGTCTTTCAGACTGACCTTGTGCGTTGAGGCACCCACCTGTGGTTTACGCGGTGCATTCGCCGTCTGGCGTTTTGGAGAATCAGGTGCGGACATGGTCACCCCGCTCAAAACCAGCGCGCTGCCCGCCACTGTCGTGCAAGGAGCCATGATCCAGAATCAGACGGCGATGCCCCATGCGTTCAATCAAAGGGATATCGTGCGTAGCAATCAGCACGGTGACACCCACTTGCTGAAAGCGCAGAAACAGCTTCATGATTTCTTCAGAAAGCTCAGGATCAAGGTTACCGGTCGGCTCATCCGCCAACAGGAGCTGCGGCTTATTGACCACGGCACGGGCAATGCCGACGCGCTGTTGTTCACCGCCTGAAAGTTCAATGGGGTTGCGACGCTCGAAGCCGAGCAGACCTACTGAATCGAGCGCAGCGCGAACCCGGCGCGCGGCTTCGGCAGGTTGATACCCGGCAATAAGAAGAGGCATCGCCACATTGTCATATACGCTACGATCAAACAGCAGCTGGTGATTCTGAAACACCACACCCACTTTACGGCGCAGCAAGGGCACCAGTGAGCTCTTCATGGTATTCACGCAATCGCCATCGACAAACACCTGACCTTTCGACGGGCGCTCCATCTGCAGCATCAGTTTGAGCAGGGTACTTTTACCTGCACCGCTGTGACCGGTGAGAAAGGCAAACTCGCCACGAGCCAGTTCAAAGCTGACTTTACTCAGAGCTTCCTTACCACCGGGATAGCTTTTGCTGACCCCATCGAAGCGTACCATTGGCATAGAGTTAATCCGTCAGTCGTCACCAATCCGGAACAAGGCCCGGGTGAAATCATCTGCGTTAAACGGACGCAGGTCTTCGATTTTCTCACCGACACCGATGTAACGCACCGGCAGACCAAACTGTTTCGCCAGTGCGAAGATGATGCCGCCTTTTGCCGTACCGTCGAGTTTGGTCAACGTCAGGCCCGTGACGCCCACGGACTGGAGGAAGGTTTTTGTCTGGTTGATGGCGTTCTGCCCCGTACCCGCATCCAGAACCAGCATCACTTCATGCGGTGCGGTGTCGTCGATTTTTTTCATAACACGAACGACTTTTTCCAGTTCCTGCATCAGGTTGTCTTTGTTGTGCAGACGCCCGGCAGTATCGGCAATCAGAATATCGACACCGCGCGATGTCGCTGCCTGCACCGCGTCAAACAGGACAGACGCCGAATCTGCCCCCGTATGCTGCGCCACAACAGGTACGTTGTTCCGCTCGCCCCACACTTGCAGCTGTTCAACCGCCGCCGCACGGAAGGTGTCACCCGCCGCCAGCATGACGCTTTTACCACGCGCCTGAAACTGTTTAGCCAACTTACCGATCGTGGTGGTTTTGCCCACACCATTGATGCCGACCATCAGAATCACGTAAGGCTTTTTGCTGCTATCAATAACCAGAGGTTTCTGCGACACCGCCAGCATATCCTGTAGTTCTTCAATAAGAGCCTCGTAGAGAGCGTCAGAATCACGCAGCTCTTTACGACCTACACGCTTCGTCAGACGGTCGATTATTTCAGTCGTTGCTTCAACACCGACGTCGGCCATAATGAGCTGGGTTTCCAGGTCTTCCATCATGTCGTCGTCGATTTCTTTTTTACCCAGCAGCAGTGTCGACAGACCATCGGTGAGGTTAGAGCGGGTTTTGCTCAGACCGGCCGATATGCGCCCGAAGAAGCCTTTCTTCTCGTCTTTGGCTTTTTCAGGCACCGGTACCATCACGTCCGGATCGACTACGTCTTCTGGCTCGGCAGCAAGATCATCGGCGGCGATCTGCGACGCGGACACCTCGGTTTTGATCTCGGGCTCAGATGGAGCTTCTTTCTTCTGGGGCTCTGCTTGCTCCGGAACAGTTTCTGTCACTGGCTCTGGAACGGGCTCCGCCGCCTGCTGAAGAATTTCTTCAGTTTCACTGACTGGCGTTTCGGCCTGAACCAGTGGGGCTTCGGGTACCAGATTGGTAGCCTCGGAAGCTTCCGCTACATCATTGTTGTCTTCTACCTGCTGGGGTGCCTGCGGGTCTGCAGGCTGAGCATTCTCAGGGCTTTTTTTCTTTCGTTTAAAAAAATCAAACATCGGCGTCTCTGAATCTGATCAATCAGGATGGGCGCATGCGCGCTGATGGGGTGCTATCCTAACACTATGAGTTGTTTACAGGGAGTTCTCCTTAGATGTTCCATGGATTAAGCCGTCGCACCCTGAATGCTCTGATCATCGGCTGCCTCCTTATCATCACCGTCATCAATCTGAATTTCACTACGAATGAAGACACGCCTCTTGAACCCTTAGACGCGCCGCCGCTTGCCGACACGGGCTGGCATCTGTGGCACAGCAATAAAGGCGTGCCCGTGTACTGGCAGCCGACGGCATCCGCCAATATTCAGATCGCCGTCATCGGAGAAGATCATTACGCGCTCAAGACGCAGGTTCCGGCAAGTGATTGGGCATTACATCTGGCGACCCGTATCACACCGACGGAACATTCACGAAGGGCGGGGCTCGCTCTGCAGGGCCCTCTGACGGGCGTCGAAATGCAGCAAGCGGCTTCGTTTCTGATACAGAAACTTTCTCTGACAGCGCCCGAGACTCCCACCGAAAAGATGACCCTTTGCCAGCAGCAGCACCCGGCTGGCGCTCTGTGGTGGAACCGCGAACAGGGCGCCAGCGCAGTGCAGCCAGCCTCTCCCGGTCATAAGCCGACACCAACGAGAGAAGAGTGGGCTCATTTCAGACAAGGTGAAATAAAACGTCTGCGCCGCGAGTGGCTGAACCCAGGGTCGGCCATCGACATTGCCTCTGAACTTGCCTACCATCAACAAGCTGAAGACTATTTTCTTACATTATATCAGGCACTTGCGGTCTCTCAACGTACTGAACCGCAAGCGTTTTCTGAGTGTCTTACAGCGCTGAATTCATCTGCATCACGGAGCTCTGAGTGAGCCGACAATCTCATCATCAATTACGTATCATTGGTGGCCAGTGGCGTTCTCGCCGACTGCGCTTTCCTGCCATTGATGGCCTGCGTCCAACGATGGATCGTGTTCGCGAGACGGTGTTTAACTGGCTGCAATCTGACATTGAGGGTGCACGTGTGCTCGATGCCTTCGCCGGCAGTGGCGCGCTTGGGTTTGAAGCGCTATCCAGAGGCGCAAAAGAAGTCATTTTCCTGGAGAAGCATGCGAAGGCGGCCTTTCAGCTTAAGGACAACCTGAAGCAACTCGATGCGCGCAATGCTCAGGTCTGGGCTGGAGATGCTCTGATGTGGCTGGAACAGAACCCAGAACCTTACGATCTGGTATTCCTTGATCCGCCGTTTGGTAAAGATCTGTTGCAGCCCGCACTAAACAAACTGACGTTACTGCCCGGTGCTCTGGTTTATATTGAACACGAAGCCAGCCTCGAGCCCGAATTTCCGGGACACTGGGAAGAGTTGAAGAACAAAGGCACCAAGGAGTTTGTATTCCGCCTGTTTGAAGTTGGCGAAACGTCCTGAGCCGATCAGGGTAAGGTGATTATGGCCTCTGCACCACCGTCTGCGGCGTTTTGCAGATCAAGTGTTGCAGGCTTCGCTGGCGTAGAGTGGTGAGCAACCATCAACTCGGTAAAATATAACCCCATACCGGTGCTCCCCTCTTTATCCCGGTCCCCGCTATCACTGTCATCACTGCCATCAAGAATATCCTCAGGGTAACCCGGACCGTCGTCACTCACTCTGATCTGGAGCCCTGCGCCCTGCTCTTCTGCGGTCACTGCGATATTTTTTGCGCCGGCCTGAGCACTGTTATTCAGAAGATTCGTCAATGCCATCTGCATTAAGGCATCGTTGTAATAGCCCTGACAGTCAGAGTCTATGCCGATCGTTACCTCAACGTCAGGCCAGTGCACTCTGAAGCACTCAATCGCATGCTTTACTGTATCCGAGGGCCAGGCGTCATCTGCCGGAAAATTCCCGCGTTCCTGTAACCGATACAGTGTCACCAACTGCATCGCATCCTGATGTACCCGACGACTGCGCGCGAACACCGGGTACAGTTTGTCTCTATGCTCCTTCGGCATTTCCTTCATGGCCTTTTCGCCCTCCAGCAGGACAGAGTGCAGCTGGTTTTTAAGGTCATGAATAATTGCACCGGCAAGATCTTTAAGATTCATCAGATTCCCTCTCTACAGTCCCGCCGAGCGACGTAAGCGCTCACAGGTTTCTTTCAGACGCTTATAACGATCGTGTCGTTCATCGAAATGACCGACATTACCAACCCGGCGCAGCAGGCGATAACAGTCTTTTAGCTGACCGACATCCAACTGCTCGTTTTCGATATAACTGACTTTTGCCTGAATGGCATTGAGAAGCACACTGATTCCAGCCTCTTCAAACCGGGTTGCCTGATCAAAGGCGGCAATCGCTTCTTTAAGCTCACCACGCTCGTAATGGGCAACGCCTTTTTCATTCAGCTCAGCGGACTTTTCACGCGCATTTATGTTCGACAAGCGTTCTTCGATTGAACCCAATCGTTGCAATAGTTTATTGGCGACACCCTGATCCTTCATGACCTGAACCATATTGGCGGCTTTCTCAGACTGGCCGGTATCAATATAGACCTCTGTCATGGTCAACTGCTGCTCGCCCGTCGGTTCTTTTATCCGGGCCAGAACCCCTTCAGCTTTATCGGCACTGCCACGGGCTTTGTTGTCGTCTTCAACCGCCTTGTAGGTTCTGCTCTCAGCAATGGTGGCATCAAATACAACGCCCATATTGCCCGAGAACTCCTGCTTCATTTCATCCAAGGCTCGCAAGGCTTTATTACACAGCAAGCGATTCTCTTTGGTTTGTTCAGCGTCCAGATTATGTTGTGCTGCTTCGACAAACTGCTGATAAGTCACCGAGCTTTTATAGCAGGAATAACGCGCCAGTCTCATCGCCTGCTCGAAGGCATCCTGAGCGACGGTGTAGCTTTCGTTCGACAGAGCCAGCTGGCCTAACTCCAGCTGACGCAACACGGCACGCGGAGAGATTCTGACGGCAGCTTCAAGTTCCTGCTGAGCCTCTTCGCTCTTTCCCTGGCCAATGAGGATCTTCGCCAACCAGTCATGACACTGAACGTACAAGGGGTGATCCAGTAGTGTGGCTCGAATCAGAGACACGGCCTGATCGGTATCGCCCAGAAAGTGAAAACACACCGCCTGACCAAGACGAGCCCAGGACGCCGGGCGGCTTTCAAGAACCCGAGTGTAGGCCTCAAGAGCATCTTCGTAGCGCTCCTGTTTAAGGCAGAGTTTTCCCTGTAAGCGGGAAACAGGAAGTAATAAGCGAGGATGTTCTATTCTGATCTGATCTGCGATTTCTATCGCCCAATCAATCTGCCCCTGATCAACCGCCCTGTTCATAGGCAGAAGAATAGTTTTGAGGATACTGAGCCGATAAAGCCGCTCGCGCAGAATACTCAGAGTGAAGGGTTTCGTGACATACGCATCCGGGTCGTATTCGAGCGCCCCCATGACGCGGTCAACTGCATTTTCACCTGTGATCATCACAAACGAGGCGGTAGCTCGAAGCCGGCTGGTATATCTGGCCTCTTCCAGGATCTGCTGTCCATCCTTAGCTTTCCCAAGGTTGTAGTCAGACAGCACCAGGTCGAAGTCATGCTCCATGATGTGCTCTACGGCCTCTCGCCCATCCGTAGCCGTATAGACATCATCGGCTCCTAACACCGAAAGCATGCTTTTCAGCGCACTGCGCGCCTCAACAAGGTCATCAACGATCAGTATTTTCTGTCCCTGCAGGTTAAAGCTCGCTTCCGTCATAACGCTGGCAATCCCGACTGCTACTAATTGGTTATCTGGCTGAAGTTATATTCCCCCATATCCTGCAAGGGTCATTTGAGTTTAGCAGAGGCTCAGAAAGTGACCGGCAATGGCGTAGGTTGTACACTTTGTTCACTCTGTTGAAGGTGAGAAATGTGAATAGTCTGATTGGTTATCTGATGATCGGCGCAGTAAAGTTGATGGGGCTCGTCTCGTTGCCGACAGCGCAACGTATCGGTCGCATATTAGGAAAGAGGCTGGCATCAAAGCGCACCCGCTCCCGCGAAGTCGCACGGGTTAATCTGGCGATGTGCTTTGCCGATAAGAGTGACGATTATCGCGAAACCCTGCTCTACGACACGCTGATCCAGAATGGCATGACAGGCGGCGAAATGGGCCCTATGTGGGGATACTCCCATGACAAGCTGCTGACCATGGTGAGAAAAGTCCATAACCTGGAACTGCTGGAAGAGAAACTCGCCGATGAGCGAGGCCTTTTATTTATGTCCCCACACCTGGGTAACTGGGAAATCGTCAGTGCCTGGCTGGCCACATTAACATCAGCAACCATCATGTATCGCCCGGCAAAGATGAAAAATTTCAGCGACTGGATGGTATCCCGCCGCGAAGCCGTTGGGGCAGAACTGGTGCCTACCACAGGAGGCGGCGTTAAGGCCTTGTTCGCTACTCTGAATGCCGGAAAAGTCGTCGGCTTTTTGCCGGATCAGGAGCCGAAACGTGAGCGGGGTGTGTTCGCCCCTTTTATGGGTGTTGAAACCCTGACGCCGACATTACCTCATCAGATGATCCGCGAAACAGGCTGTCAGGTGATTTATGCGTTTGGTGAGCGTTTACCAGATGCCCAAGGGTTCGATATCCATCTGTTTGATGCACTACCTGAACAGTTTGATCCTGATCCTGTTGTCTCAGCGACGGCGATGAACCAGTCTATTGAGAACTGCGTTCGTGTCTGTCCTGCTCAATATCAGTGGACGTACAAACGCTTTAAACGCCGCCCGAATGACGGAGTTAATCCCTATAAAATAGCGAAAGTCCCCTGATGCAGAACAAGCCATAGGAGGAATAAACAAAGAAAAACAGGGCCACTGGAATCAGTGGCCCCGTTTGCTTCAGGCATGATGTATTTCAGTCGCGCTCCAGCGATCGGGAGACATAGAAATCAACGCTGGTATAACGGCCACCCCCTGTAAACAGTAAGGTCAGCAGCATAATGAAATAAGTCGCAGCGAACTCGATACCGTTATTGAGCACAACAAGCGACCCCCGCCCGGTCAACCAGCTGTAATTACCGTGCTCCTGCAGGATATTTTTCGCTCGTTCGAGGCGCTCGGCCGACTCCAGCACACGTTCATTGGCAAGCCATGAACTGCTGTCTGCAATAGCTAGCCAACCGTGCTCAAGATGCACCGTCAGCGCGGCAACGACCATGGTCGCCATCAGTGGAATACTGACCAGCCGCACGGCGATACCCGGAATCAACAACGCACCGCCCACCAGCTCAGTGCCCGCTGCGAGCACAACCATCAGCTCAGGAAATGGCAACCCAAGGCCCCAGTCAGCATTACCAAACCAGGCCACAGTACTATCGAACGACTGAAACTTGGTCCAACCTGCCTGCATCATGACGGGAGCCAGATACAGTCGCAGCAGCAACGGCGCGAGGCCATCAAGATGCAGGATTCGCTGAAGTACAGCCTTGTAGTGTTGAGTCATTGTTCTGAGCATGGGTCAGCCTTTATTTGCCACTGAGGTCTTATTTAGAACCGCCGCATTTGCCTTCGCCGCACTTGCCTTCAGAGTCAGACTTAGCACCGCACTTGCCTTCACCGCACTTGCCTTCACCGCACTTGCCTTCAGAGTCAGACTTAGCACCGCACTTGCCTTCAGAGTCGGCTTTAGCACCGCATTTGCCTTCGCCACATTTGCCTTCACCGCACTTACCTTCAGCAGACTTTTCAGCGTGATGACCTGCAACCTGATAGCCAGATTCCAGCGACTGGGATGCAAATGGGTTTTCAGCAGCAGTTACTGTGGCCGAAGCGGCACCAAGGAGCATTGCAGCAGACAGCGTAGTCATGGTCTTTTTCATAGTAATTTCTCTCTGATTAATAACTGAGTATTTGCAGCGATTCTGCCGCACATGATTATGGTCGTACCGTCGGACAGTTTTCTTACACAGGGGGAAATTAATTTTTATCGGATTCTTGCTCCGACGTTTTCTCATCCTGAATTAACATCCTCAACGAGCTGAGCTGACGACCAAACTCACGGCAGCCCGAACACATTGCTGTGTGCACTTTAAGATTCATTTTTTCAGACAGTGTCAATGGCCGCTCCTGGCTTTCCGACAGCAGTCGGGTGGCTTGTTCACAACTTAGCATGGTGGTCCTCCCGAACGATTATTGAAACCAGTGATCAGATAAGCACGCCCGTAACTTCAGACGCGCGCGATGCAGAAGAACATGAAGATTGCTCGTCGACAGCTCAAGCGAGGCGCATATTTCCGCGGAATCCAATTCAATAAATTCGCGCATCATAAACACCCTTGCCTGCTCTGCGGGCAGTGCCTCAAGGCAGGTATCAAACACCTGCCAGAACTGAGTACTATCGGCCAGTTCGTGGGTGTTCCCCCAGCGCCTTGGGGTTGCTCCTGCCTGCCAATGCCCTCGCCCATCAAAGAGTTCGTCGTCATCCGAAGCGCAATCCTTACAGGCTTCACGCACGGGTTCCCGGTACTGGCCTCGCAGTACATCCGCAATTTTCTTGCGCAGGATAGAGAACACCCAGGTTTTCAGTGTCGACTGGCGCGAAAAAGACGACGCATTTTTCAATGCTCCGGCAAGTGCTTCCTGCACCGCGTCTTCGGCCAGGTGTTCATCGTCGAGCTGCAGCCGCGCGAAGCTGAGCATCTGCCTGCGCAGACTGTCTAAATCTTCGTCACGAAAGGTCACGTGCAACTGGTTTTTTTCTGCCATTGCTGAGATCCTGAAGGTAGTCTTATGTGACTATACTAAAAGTTTGCCCTGAGTTTGCCCTAATAGCTCAGAACGCTCAGGCAATACTACGAATACGACAACCACCAAACCGCTGTCCGGAAATATATGCCTGCAACTGATAACAAACATCAGCTATTCAGACCATCGCCTGCGGTGATACTGATGCTGTTCGTTCTTATGTTGCAAAGTCTTGCGCCCTTCAATGAAGTGACGGATATATTTTCAGCCGATCCGGATGCCTCAGATATCGCTCATCACGATTCAGACCATCACAGTGATCACAATCATCAAGAGCATACTGTTGAAGACTCTTGCCCTGAAACAGGCCACACAGGTTGTCATGCTCATCAGCACATAACCCCTACGACACTGCCTCAACACTGGTCAGCACCACAACTCAGTAATGTGATTATCAAACAACCCGGCCCCTTTGTCCGGGCTCCATTCTCTCCGCTCACGGGTATCTACCGCCCTCCGATCTCCTGAATAGCCAACCGCTAAATCAACCCGATTCCGGGCGGCCTTATGGTCGCCTGACAGATCAGCTATTCAGGAAAACATATGAAATCACACATCTCATGCGGTGTAGTGGGCCTGTTTTTGCCCTGAGCACCGTGTCGTCAGCATCCTCTCAGGCGTTGACTCTTGAAGAAACGATAAAGCGTACGCAAGCCGCTCATCCACAGTTCAGAGCCTATTCGGCACTGCAACGTGCGAGCAAGGCTGACATTGATACTCAATCCCTGGCCCCTCCGGTTATTCTCAGTGGCGAGGCTGATAACTTCATCGGTAATGGCAATTACCAACAGGCAACACAGGCCGAGTTTACACTCGCCCTGTCATCAGTCATTGAGTTAGGAGGTCAGCGTGAGGCCAGACGTCAGCAGGCGTTATCGGCTTACGAACTTTCAGACGCTCAGAGTAAAGCGCAGACACTGTCGTTACTGAGTGATGCCACACGTGCGTTCATCACGACACTGGCGTCACAGGAAAGACTCGCACTGGCAACAGAAAGTCTGAATCTCAACGAGCAGGCGTTAGCGGTCGTCGACAAGCGCCACCAGCGCGGCGCTGCCCCTGTCAACGACCGCCTTCGCGCCGAAGCCGCGGTTGAGCGCGCGTCCTCCACCCTCAGACAGGCGCGCATGCAGCTCAACGACGATATCTACCGGCTCACAAATTATTGGCTGACAGCCAACGAGTCACGGGACGAAATCCGCCTGGCCGGCGACCTGTATGACACAGGCCCCATAGCGGCAGAATTTTCTCAGTTACTGACGACCATCGATAGCGCGCTGGTTCTGGAGGTTTACGCCAGTCAGGCCCGACTGGCCGAAGCCGGGGCCACTCTGGCGCAAGCTGAAAGCACCGGCGGTGTCGACTGGCGACTTGGTCTGACGCATTTCGCTGACAGCGGTGATAAAGCCCTGAGTGCAGGGGTCAGCGCCCCTCTGTTCAGCGGTCGTCGCGGGGTATCAGCAAACAACGCTGCCCGGCAACGTTCTGTCGCGAGTGAACATCAATACCTGAGCCACAAACGCGAGGTCACGCAAAAACTCCATACCACATGGAGTGCTTTGAAACGACACTCCGCCAATGTCGAGGCCTACCGACAAAAGATCATCCCGCTGTTGAAGCAAGCCATGAATGAAGTCGGGCAAGGGTACGCCCAGGGCCGCTACCGATATCAGGATTGGCAGATTGCCCAGGAAGAGCTGATCGAAGCGCAGCACCAGCTCATCACCAGTGCCACTGGTGCACAGATCAGCCGCACGTTAATCGAAGAGTTAACCGCCACTGCCGTGAGTAACCAGACAACACAGGACGCACCACTATGATGTTTCGACTATACACCCTCACCCTCTGTCTGCTGCTTAGCCTGTCTTTATCTGCAAGCGCCTCAGATGACCATGACCATAAACACGAGCAAGAACACGAGCACGAGCACGAGCACGAGCACGACAGCGAAGCGGCTGAGATATCAGCCTCTATGGCCAGCGCCAATGGCATTAAAACCGCACACGCATCGTCCGGGCCGGTGAGCACCAGTTTGCCTGTCTTCGCGACGCTGGTGACGCCTCCTCAGCAGGAGGTCAGACTCAGTGGCCGCTTTCCCGGTCTGATCACCGACGTCCGCGTTGCACCCGGCGATACCGTCACCAAAGGACAATCGCTGGCCAGCATCGAAAGCAATGAAAGCCTCAGTCGCTATGATCTTAAATCGCCCATTTCAGGGGTCATCAGCGACAGCCATGCGGCGGTTGGTAATCTGGCCACCAGTGCACCCTTGTTTGTCATCGTCGACTTATCCAGGCTCTGGCTGGAAATTCCGGTACATCCCTCGCAGCGACAGCAAATATCAGTCGGCCAGCAGGTGACTATGCCCGGCGACAACCTATCCACCCGGATTGAGTCAATAGCGCCTCCCGCCCACGGTCAGTCGTACTGGCGAGCGCGGGCTCAGGTGGCTAATGAAAGTGGAGACTTAACTCCCGGCGAGGTAACACTGACGCACATCACAACCGCCGAAACCTCCGCCAGAGTGCGGGTCGAGAACCGTGCCCTGCAAACCCACGAAGGAAATACCGTGGTGTTTGTGCATCACGATGGAGAGTACGAAGCACGCCCAGTAACCACAGGCGCTCGTGACGCCAACTTCACCGAGATCACGGCCGGATTAAACGCGGGAGAAGAGTACGTCACGGCCAACAGTTACCTGATAAAAGCAGACATCGGTAAGTCCGGTGCTGCACACCAGCACTAAGGAGGTCACATGCTGAATGCCATCATACGGCTGGCAGTGGAGCGACGCTTCCTGATGCTGGCCTCAAGCTTGTTAGTAATTGCCGCAGGGCTCTGGAGTTATCGCTATTTAGCCATTGATGCTGTACCGGACATTACCAATGTTCAGGTTCAGATTAATACGGAAGCGCCCGGATACTCCCCCCTCGAAGCCGAGCAACGGGTGACATTTCCGGTCGAAACCGCACTCTACGGGCTGCCCCAACTTGAATACACCCGGTCGTTGTCACGCTACGGCCTGTCTCAGGTGACCGTTGTTTTTAAAGACGGCACCGATATTTACCACGCACGCAATCTGATCGATGAGCGGCTGGGGCAAATAAGTGGTTCCTTACCTGAAGGGCTGAAGCCGGCCATGGGGCCAATCAGTACCGGGCTTGGCGAAATATTCAGTTACACCGTCACAGCCGACAGAGATGCCCGTCAGGCGGACGGCAGCCCGTACGATGCGATGGCCCTGCGCACAGTGCAGGACTGGATCATCCGGCCGCAGCTGGCTCAGGTGAGCGGCGTTGCTGAAATCAATACCAGCGGTGGTTTCGAAGAGCAGATTCATATCCGCCCGGACCCAGCCTTGTTACTGCAACACCAGATCACGGTGCCTCAGTTGGTATCCGCGATCAGGCGCAACAACAGCAACCGAGGCGCAGGCTTCATTGAAATTCATGGCGAACAGCAGCTGGTACGAGCCGTCGGTCAACTGACCTCTGTTGATGACCTCCGCGAGACGGTCGTTAAGCGCAACGGCAACGCCATCATCCGCATCCGTGATCTTGCCGAGGTCACGAAAGGAAAGGAGTTACGCACAGGGGCCGCAACACGCAGAGGTAAAGAAACCGTTCTTGGCAGCGCCATGATGCTGCTGGGAGAAAATCCGAAGGAAGTCGCAGAGGCGCTTGAATCACGCCTTGAGGATATCGCAGCCAGCCTGCCCGATGGCGTGAGGACCGAAGTCGTTTACAACCGCACGGATCTGGTTGGCAAAACATTGACGACGGTGAGAACGAACCTGCTCGAGGGCGCTCTTCTGGTCATCCTTGTCCTGTTTATCATGTTGCGCAATCTGCGCGCGGCACTGATCACGGCCGCGGTCATTCCACTGGCGATGCTGGCAACAGTGACCGGCACGGTTCAGACCGGCGTCTCGGCCAACCTCATGAGCCTGGGCGCACTGGACTTCGGTTTGATCGTTGACGGCGCCGTTATCATCGTAGAAAACTGCGTCAGGCGTCTGAATGCCAGCCAGTCAGCGCTTAATCTACAGCAACGACTTGAGCTGGTGTATTCCGCCACCAGCGAGGTGATTAAGCCGAGCCTCTTCGGGGTCGCCATTATCACTCTGGTGTATATCCCGATCTTCAGCCTCACCGGCATCGAGGGCAAAATGTTCCATCCCATGGCGGCGACGGTGGTGATTGCGCTGCTCTCGGCCATGGTGATCAGCATTACACTGGTTCCTGCCGCTATTGCGGTTTTTCTGAAGAACCGGCCAGGCACTCAGCACGGCGACGACTCCGATAAGGCGACCCGGCCTTATTACCAGACTCTGTACGAGCGACTTATTCAGAGGGCGCTTAATGTGCCGGCTGTAATTACCGGCGCAGCGATTCTCCTGGTGGTTGGCTGCCTGCTTCTCAGTACCCGCCTCGGTTCAGAATTCATCCCTCAGCTGGATGAGGGTGACATTGCGCTGCACGCACTACGTATCCCAGGAACATCTCTACAACAATCGTTAGAGATGCAGGTATTACTTGAGGAACGCCTGCTTACTTTTCCTGAGGTTGCGACCGTCTTCTCCCGGTTGGGGACGCCTGAGGTGGCAACCGACCCGATGCCGCCCAATGTCGCGGATACGTTTGTTATCCTCAAACCAAAAGCCCAGTGGCCAGACCCGAGCCTGCACAAAGCTGAGCTGGTAGCGCGGATTGAAGCCAGCGTGCGAGAGCTGCCGGGAAATAACTACGAATTCACGCAGCCCATTCAGATGCGCTTCAATGAATTGATCTCAGGCGTGCGCGCCGACCTTGGGGTTAAGGTCTTTGGTGATGATCTGAACCAGCTACTTGCTTCGGCCAATGAGGTTGCCACGCTTCTTCGCTCTGTAAAAGGCAGTGCCGATGTCCGGGTAGAGCAGGTGACCGGGCTTCCTGTACTGACTCTGCACCCCGACCGTCTGCAATTGGCGGCCTATGGACTGACCGTTGACGACGTTCAGTCACTGTTGTCGACCGCCATCGGCGGACAGTCTGCAGGACAGATCTATCGTGGCGACCAGAGCATTCCTCTCGTCGTCAGATTTCCCGACGCTCTTCGCCAGAACTCAGACCTGATTAAAGCACTGCCTGTACCTTTGGCGGATGGCGGGTTTGTACCGCTGAGCGAAGTCGCTGACATCAAACTCGCTCCCGCCCCTGCGCAGATCAGTCGTGAGAATGGTAAACGACGTATTGTCGTTACTGCCAATGTACGCGGTCGTGATCTCGGCAGTTTCGTAGAAGAGGTCCGCCGGAGAGCGGCCTCAGAAGTCAACTTACCCAGCGGCTACTGGCTCGAATACGGCGGCACCTTCGAGCAACTCCAGTCAGCACAGGCACGACTAACCTGGATAGTACCTGCCACTCTGGCATTGATTCTGTTTATGCTGATATCAGCCTTCGGCAACCTGCGCGACGCTCTGATCATCTTCAGCGGTGTGCCTCTGGCCTTAACCGGGGGAATACTCTTTCTTTGGTTAAGAGGGATGCCAATGTCGATTTCAGCGGCGGTGGGCTTTATCGCACTGTCCGGCATATCGGTATTGAACGGCCTCGTCATGCTGACCTTTATTCGCCAGCTCCGGGATAATGGCCACGACTTGCGTGACGCCGTAATCCAGGGGGCAACCATGCGGCTGCGGCCGGTATTGATGACCGCGTTCGTTGCAGGGCTTGGGTTCGTCCCTATGGCGTTAAATACCGGGATAGGCGCAGAAGTTCAGCGACCACTCGCCACTGTGGTGATTGGTGGCATACTGACAGCAACGACCCTGACTCTGCTCGTTGTGCCGGTACTGTATTACTGGCTGAACCAGCGAGGTTCTACAGAATCCAACCCGGCCTGAGAATGGCAATAAAAAAGGGGCCAGTGGCCCCTTCTTTTCTTTCATGTCACTGCTGCCTTATCGCAAGAGCAATAGCGGCACCTTGCTATGACTGACCATATTGCGGGTGTGCGAACCCACGAAAAACTGACGGATACGCGAGTGACCATAGGCTCCCATCACGATCAGATCAATCTGATGCCGGAACTGGTAGTCATTGAGAATCGACAGTACATCGCCCTCGCACTGACGCGTGACCACTTTAAAACCGGCTTTTTCAAGACGCTCATGCGCTGTCGTAAACTTCGCGACGTGCTCAGCGTCCGTGTGATTAACCATCACCAGATGGCACTCTGCTTCTTTCAACAGTGGACTGTCAGCGTACGCATCTAGCGCACGCTCGACCGCCTCACTGCCGTCGTAAGCCACCATAAAACGAGTCGGAGTGCGGAAGGATACACCTGTGGTAATCAATACAGGACAAGCCACTGAACGAAGCACCGTCTCCAGCTGGCTACCCAGCGTCGCGACCGTCGGGTCCGGATGGTCCTCGCCCTGACGCCCCATCACCAGAACACGGGTATCGTCAGCAAGTGACAGGACTTCTTCTGACAGACGACCATGACGCTGTTGAACGCTGCAGTCCTGAGCACCATGCTCTTTCGCCCGTTTTTCAGCAGACTCAAGCATGATGCGGCTACTTTCTATAGCCAGCTTAGCGCGCTGAGCATCCAGCTCAGTGAGCTGCTCCAGTAAATGCTCACGGCTACCAAAGCCAATACTGCCACTCAGATCAGCCGCATTTTTATCGACCTTTTCAAGAGTGTGCAGCAGCGTCAGCGGTTGCTGCAATCGCTGGCTGACCCAGGAAGCAGCGTCAACGACGGCCATTGCACCCGGGGAGGCATCGATACATGCCGTAATCTGTTTCATCGTTACTCCTTATCACTCTCTTTCGACAGCAAAACCAAGGCGTTCTACCTATCCATTGTTGATGGCAGTCTGTTAATGACCAGCCATCATTTTTTCGACTTCTTCCGGCTTATCATGCACACCGAAGCGGTCGACAATCGTAGCGCTGGCTTCATTCATACCGAGCAGCTCAACCTCTGCACCTTCGCGGCGGAACTTAATCACCACCTTATCCAATGCAGATACTGACGTAATATCCCAGAAGTGGGCATGCGTCAGATCAATAGTTACCTTAGAGACCGCTTCACGGAAATCGAATGACTTACTGAAGGCATCCGATGACGCAAAGAACACCTGACCGATCACGTTATAAGTGCGTTCACCCGGTGCATCCCGCTCGCTTTTAACTACCATAAAGCGGCCAATTTTGTTCGCAAAGAACAACGATGCCAGAAGGACACCAACGAGTACACCCAGTGCCAGATTGTGCGTCGCGACAACCACAGACACTGTGGCCAGCATCACAATATTGGTCGACATCGGGTGCTTCTTCAGGTTGATCACAGACTCCCAGGAGAAGGTACCGATAGACACCATAATCATGACAGCAACCAGAGCCGCCATCGGTATCTGCCCGATCCATTCATCCAGAAAGACCACCATGATCAGCAGGAACAAGCCTGCGATAAAGGTCGACAGACGACCACGACCACCCGACTTAACATTGATAATCGACTGACCAATCATGGCGCAGCCCGCCATGCCGCCCAGCAAAGAAGAACCAATATTGGCCACACCCTGCCCCTTACATTCGCGGTTTTTATCGCTCTCGGTATCCGTTAGTTCGTCAACGATGGTGGCTGTCATCATGGATTCCAGCAGACCTACGGCGGCTAACGCGGCGGAGTATGGAAGAATGATCCACAGCGTCTCCAGCGTCAGCGGCACGTCTGGCCAGAGGAAAATTGGCAGGGTATCCGGCAGCTCTCCCATGTCGGCAACCGTGCGAACATCGATACCAAAATACATAGATACCGCGGTGATCGTCAGAATGCAGACCAGTGGCGACGGCAGCCAGCTGCCGACTTTAGGCACATACGGAAACAGATAAATAATGCCGAGACCCGCGGCCGTCATAGCGTACACATGCCAGGTCACGTTCGTGAGTTCAGGCAACTGCGCCATAAAAATCAGAATCGCCAGAGCGTTCACAAAGCCCGTGACCACCGACCGCGAGACGAAACGCATCAGGTCACCGAGCTTTAAGAACCCGGCCACAATCTGAATGACACCACACAATAATGAGGCCGCAAGCAGATACTGCAGACCATGCTCTTTCACCAGAGTGACCATCAACAGAGCCATGGCACCGGTAGCTGCTGAAATCATCCCCGGGCGACCGCCGACAATGGCGATAATCACAGCAATACAAAAAGACGCGTACAGCCCCACCTTAGGGTCAACACCGGCAATAATAGAAAAGGCAATCGCCTCAGGGATAAGCGCCAGGGCAACAACAGTACCCGACAGGAAGTCACCGCGAATGTTCGAAAACCACTCACGCTTCAGAGTATTCAACATAAGTAACTGCTCACTTACTAATAAGACACGCACCCGAAGAACTCAGGCGGAAAAGCCGGCATTGTACAGAGCTTGATCAGTGGGGCAACTCGCAACGAAGAAGAGACAGAAAGCCAAACACAAAAAAGCCAGCTTACCGCCCCTGGTAAGCTGGCAAAACCCACTGAGTGGAGGGTTTCAGTGGCCGTAAATTTTCAGGCTGCCGCCAACCATGTTGAGGTTGTCGACTTTCATTGAACCGATTGATCGCCCACCGACCTGAATTGACCCGACAGTGATATCGGCATTCATCCCGATATTGTCTATGGCAAGTGCACCACCGCCCTGCATATTCTCCCCACTGTAAATATCCGCTTCGATAACGGCATTGGCGCTTAGCAGGTTCGGGTTATCGTCATAATCAGAACGGGTCATACGAAAGTCACGGATGCCGAGCCCCAGTGCTGGCATATCGAAATCCATATCATCAATACCCATCCTGAGATCAATATGCAGCTTGTCGGCGCCAAGATCGTCATCATGACCGATGGTGGCCCAAAGCTGAGTGAATATGCCATCCAGTTTGAAATTATCGATCAGGGTAAAGTTCAGATCCCCATCGGCGTCACGAATCTCCCAGGCCTGGGTACGGATACTGAAATCCACCGGCGCCGCATAGCCTACTGGATAGAACTTCAGGGAGAGTTCACCTGCCTCTGATATATCAATATCAAGCTTCAGATCATCAAGTAGCGGAGAGACATTCTGGATAAAAGGTGTGCCACCGTTCGCCGCTGTGTAACCTTCAACAAACAGGTCGTCGCGGTCAGCACCGCCCAGAAATATCTCGGTAATCGCAAGAGAGCCTTCGTCTGTGTAGACGATCTCACCGATGTCCATCTGAGCTTCCATTTCAATGGTAATACCGGACTGCCCGGATACGGTGCTCATGGCGTATTCATCAAGAGATTGCAATTCAGCCAGAGCTGATAGTGGTAGCGTGAGTGCCACCAGACTTACAGTTGGTTTTATTATCATTATTCTTATCCCTGCATCGTTCGCGAGAATAAGCCAGTACCGCATCCCTCTGGCTACTGTTGCAGGTACCAGAATATGCCCCGTTGAAATGCCTCGCCAACGAGTTTAGTCAGGTCGCGCCAAAGTGACCCGATAAGATAACAAAAGCCTCTACATGGCCCGTTTTACTGTATTGATCTTCACCTGACACTGCCCCGGGCGTCAGCTATCATCGCGGAACGACATCCGAGGCTCTCCTTTTGCTGCTCTTATTTACAAAGATACTGGTTACGTTTCTAACGGTCGTTATGCTGGCTGTCGTAGCACGACGCTATGGCCCGGCATGGGCAGGTGTACTGGCAGGCTTTCCGCTGGGTAGCGCCATTACTCTGTACTTTATGGGGTTTGAACTGGGCTCTGATTTCGCAGCAGAAGGAGCGACATATACCCTGATTGGTCTGACCGGCAGCCTGGCGTTGGCTACCAGCTATCTGTATGCCAGCCGTCGCTGGCATCGTCCAAGGCACGTTCTGATACCCGCGACGATAGCACTGGGGGCATTTCTCGCAACGGTCACGCCGCTGCAGTACTGGAACGCCAACTGGTGGCAGAATGCACTGATTATTCTGGCTCTGATCGCCATAGCAAGCCGGCTTCTCCGGTCTGTACCTGACGCCAAAGTCGCACTGAACAGTGACAACCTCTGGCAACGTCCGGCACCAGCGATTCTGTTCCGTGCGGTCATGGCAACCATCAGCGTACTGGGAATTACCGCGATAGCACACTGGCTGTCCCCCTCACAGGCAGGCTTATTAGCAGCGTTTCCTGTCAGCTTTTTTCCGACACTGATCGTATTGCAGTTAAGCTACGGCGCACCGGTCGTCGCTGCCACGGTCAAGCAGTACCCCGCAGGGCTGGTCTCTATGGTGATCTACGTAGCATCAGTCACTCAGATATACCCAATTCTGGGGCTCCAACTGGGCACTGCCGCTGCACTTCTGATTGCGACCTTATACCTCTTGGGGTACGCGTTGGTTAAGTTCCGTCTGAAGCGCGCGCCGTCCTCTGCGATGAACAGTGGAAGTATTAACCAAGCATCAGAAAATGGAGCGGACTAGGTATATGTTATTGACATATACCTAGTCCACTATCATATTAACTAAATCAACCTTCTGTTTAGTGAGGCTAGTTATGGCAGAAGCATCCATATTTTCGAACAACAAGAATCAAGCGATACGAATTCCGCGAGCACTTGAGTTTGCAGACGGTGTGAAAAAGGTGAATATCTTTTCTGTCGGGAATGCACTCATCATAACCCCCGTTGGTGAGAGCTGGGATAGTTGGTTTGAGGGGTTGCGCGCCACGGATGACTTTATGATTGAACGAGAGCAACCGGACGAACAAACGCGTGAGAACTTCTGATGATTAAGTATCTGCTCGATACTAATATCGTGATCTACGCGATCAAAAATAGACCTGAGCAGGTCCGGGAGAAATTCAATACGCATGATGGGCAGATGGCAATTTCCTCTGTCACCCTGATGGAATTGTTATACGGTGCGGAAAAATCCACCAACCCTGAACGTAACCTGAAAGTTGTCGAGTCGTTTGCGAGCCGACTGGAAGTTCTGGACTTTGGCGCACACGCTGCACAGCACACGGGGCAAATCCGCGCTGAACTTGCTCGTAGCGGACGCCCTATCGGCCCGTACGATCAAATGATCGCAGGCCATGCCCGCTCACTCGGTCTTATTGTAGTGACCAATAACGAACGCGAGTTTCAACGGGTTTCTGGTCTACGGGCCGAAAACTGGGTTTAGCCTCCCAGTTCATTACCGCTTCACAAGCGGCGCCCCCTCAAGAAACCTTTCAATCTCGGATGCCATAAGATTGCGGAAGTAGAAACTGAATTCCTTTCCATCGCGCCCGTAGAAAATCAAACAACAGTTATAACCGACCTGACTGATAACCATTTCAACCTTGAATGCTTGCCACTCACTCCACCTGCCAGTCCAACTCTTTTCTCCGCGAATGACCCGGAGTCTCTCTCGATCAAACTCAATCGATTCCTTATGCGACTTCGGAAATAAGCCGAAAGGTAGCCACCAGTAAACCGTCAAAAGAAGAGCAGACATAGCAAAGTAAATCTGCCCCTTCAGATCAGACAAACTCCAACCTAGCTCGATATAGGCTGAAGTAAGTAAGACAAAAGGGACGAGAGCAACGATTGGAATAAACAGACGCTGATTACTGACGCGTTGTAGCTTATTTTCAGAAGACATATCCCTGTCGATAATCCTCAATATTAACTCCGCCAGAAGCTCGGGGTAATCAGCACCAACAGGGTGAAAATCTCCAGACGTCCAAGCAGCATAGTCAGGGCCAGTATCCACTTGGCGGTATCGGAGATATTGCCGTAATGTGCTGAAACTTCACCAAGGCCCGGACCGAGGTTATTAAGGCAGGAGCCGACGGCTGAGAACGCGGTGACCTGATCCAGCCCGGTCGCCATCAAAGCTAGCATCATGACCATGAAGGTAACCACATAGAGCGCAAAGAAACCCCAGACGGATTCCAGAATACGGTCGGCTACCGGTTGCTTGCCGAGCTTAACCGGAATAATGGCATTGGGGTGAATCAGTCGATGAATCTCGCGCAGGCCCTGTTTGAATACCAACAGGATACGAATGGCTTTCATGCCACCGCCGGTCGAGCCCGCACAGCCACCAATGAATGCCATCATAAAGAGGAGTACAGGCAGGAAAACCGGCCAGACCGAGAAATCGGCGGTACCAAAGCCAGCCGTTGTGGCAACCGACACCAGTTCAAACAAGCCATAGCGAACGGCACCGCCAAAGTCGTAGGTATCTGTCATCCACAGTGCGATCACGGTGAGAAGCGCACCACCCAGCATAACGAACAGAAAGAACTTCACTTCTGAATCGAGAAAATAGTGACGCACGGTTTTGTATCGCCAGGCGTAGAAGTGCAGAGAAAAATTCAATGCTGCCACCAGCATAAAGAACATGGCGATGGCTTCAATCAGTGCGCTGTCAAAGTGCCCCATGGAGGCGTCATAGGTTGAGAAGCCCCCGATACCGACCGTCGAGAAGCTGTGCGCGATGGCATCAAAGGTGTTCATACCCGCGAGCCAGTAAGCCAGTGCGCAGGCAATGGTCAAAGACAAGTAGATATACCAGAGTGCTTTTGCGGTTTCTGTGATACGTGGCGTGAGCTTGGAGTCTTTCAGAGGGCCCGGCATTTCAGCACGGAACAGCTGCATACCACCAATGCCGAGCATCGGCAGGATCGCTACGGCCAGTACGATAATCCCCATACCGCCCAGCCATTGCAGTTGCTGGCGATACCAGAGTATCGATTTCGGCAGATATTCGAGACCCGTCATCACCGTCGCACCGGTGGTTGTCCAGCCCGACAGGGATTCGAAGAAGGCATCGGCAAAGCTCAGACCGGGGTTTTCGGCGAGCATGAAAGGTAATGTGCCGGCCAGTCCCAGAGTCAGCCAGAACAATGCGGCAACAATAAACCCGTCACGGGTTTTAAGTTCTTTTTTAACGCCCCGGAAAGGCAGCCAACTGAAGAAGCCAATCCCGAGAACCAGAGACATGGCAACGCTGAAGGCCTCAGTCGCTCCATCGTCATACCACATAGAAACGACCATGGGCGGCAGCATGGTCAGACTGAACAACATCAGGAAAATGCCCAGTACCCGGGCAATCACAGTAAAGTGCATATCAGAAGAAGCCCAAGCCCACCTGGAAGAGTCGTTCCACATCGGCGATGTGGCGCTTATCCATCACGAACAGAATCACGTGGTCATCCGATTCCACTACCACATCCGAGCGTCCCATAATGACGTCATCGCCGCGCACAATCGCACCAATGGTGGTACCCGGCGGTAATTTAATCTCACCCACACGACGCCCGACCACCTTAGATGACATGCTGTCACCGTGAGCGATAGCTTCAATGGCTTCAGCGGCGCCGCGACGCAGGCTGTGAACATTTACCACATCGCCCCGGCGCACATGCGTCAGCAGACTGCCGATGGTTGCCTGTTGCGGTGAGATCGCAACATCGATCATGCCACCCTGCACCAGATCAACGTAGGCCGCTTTATTAATCAGGGTCATCACTTTGCGGGCGCCATGGCGCTTCGCCAACAGCGAGGCCATGATGTTTACTTCGTCATCGTTGGTCAGGGCACAGAAGACGTCGGTATTCTCAATATTCTCTTCTTCGAGCAGGCTCTTGTCGGTGCCGCTGCCGTGCAGGACCACAGTGCGGTCGAGATTTTCACTCAGATAACGCGCACGCTCAGGGTTGTGCTCGATGATTTTAAGCCGGTAGCGTTTTTCCAGTGCTTTCGCGAGCCGGTAACCAATGTTGCCGCCCCCCGCAATAATGACGCGCTTGTACGAATCTTCTGCACGGCGCAGCTCACTCATGACGGTATGGATATGCTCACGGCCAGCGATAAAGAAGACTTCATCATCGGCTTCAATCACGGTATCGCCTTTCGGCTCGATCGCGGTATTGCGCCTGAACACCGCGGCAACACGGGTTTCAACGTTGGGCAGATGATCTTTCAGTGTTGAGATGGCCTGTCCGACAAGAGGCCCACCGTAATAGGCTTTAACAGCAACCAGCTGAACTTTACCGTCGGCAAAATCGAGTACCTGCAGCGCTCCGGGAAATTCCAGCAGGCGCCGGATGTATTTGGTAACAACCTGCTCCGGTGAGATCAGAACATCAATCGGAAAAGCATCGACATTAAAGAGGTCCGTCTGCTTCAGGTAAGCATTGGAGCGAATACGGGAAATCTTGGTCGGCGTTCTGAACAGGGTGTAAGCCACCTGACAGGCGACCATATTGGTCTCATCGGAATTAGTCACCGCAACCAGCATGTCTGCATCATCGGCCCCAGCGTCACGCAGCACATGCGGGAACGATCCATGACCATAAACGGTTTTAACATCGATACGGTCCTGCAGTTCGCGCAGGCGATCGGTGTCTGTGTCGATAATGGTGATATCGTTTTTCTCACTGGAGAGGTTTTCTGCCAGTGTTCCCCCGACCTGTCCGGCGCCAAGGATAATTATCTTCATATCAGCTCAGAGTCCCGTCTGCCTTCAGCAGTTATTGTCTGCAGTTTTGTGCAAGAGCGCGTAATAAAAGCCGTCGTGTCCGCGCGGCGTCGGAAATAACTGCCGCCCGGCATTGCAGGCGATTCCCCAGTCATTGTCCAGTGTAACGAGCGTTGCATCCGGATGCACATCAACAAAACGTACAATCTGCTCGCTGTTTTCTTGTGGCAGCACCGAACAGGTGGCATACAGCAGGCGCCCGCCCGGCTTCAGCATCTGCCAGGCGCGCTCAAGAATATCAGCCTGTACCTCAACCAGCTGCGCAATGTCTTCCCGGCGGCGCAGCATGCGGATATCTGGGTGCCTGCGGATAACACCGGTCGCAGAACAGGGCACATCCAGCAAAATGGCATCGAACCCCGGCTCATCGTCACAATAATCCTGCCACCAGGGCTCGTCTGAGCACATGTCTATGCAGGCGATATCTGCGCTGAGTTTCAGACGCTCAAGATTTTCGTGTACCCGCTCAAGTCTCGACTCATCGGCATCCACCGCCATCAGACGAATATCGGCTGACTCCAGCAAATGAGCACTCTTACCTCCGGGCGCGGCACAGGCATCGAGCACGCACTCGCCATCTTCTGGTGCCAGTATCTGAGCCGCCAGCTGCGCGGCTTCATCCTGCACACTGACGTCGCCGTCCGCAAAGCCGGGCAGCGTCGTTACGTCGCATGACTCCTCAAGGTAAATTGCTGAGCTACTGTGCTCACCGGCCATTGCTTCAATACCGGCTTCCTGCAAACGCCCGAGATACTCATCCCGGCTGATATGACGCTGATTCACACGCAAACACAATGGGCCACGCTCGTTGTTTGCATCAAGTATCTCCGGCCATTGTTCGGGCCAGGCTTTGGTCAGCATTTTCACTAACCATTTTGGATGACTGGTCGCGGTTACCGGGTTGTCGTCCAGAGGCGGTAGCAGGCTTTCGTACTCGCGGCCGTAACGCCGTAAACACGCGTTGATGACCGGCTTAGCGTAGCCTTTACCCATCTCTTCGCAGACATCAACTGTGGCATGTACCGCAGCGTGTGGCGCTTTGCCCTGCATAACCAGTTGATACAGCCCGACGATCATCAGAGCATGAAGATCCTGATCTTCTTCCGGAAACGGGTTCTTCAACAGCATTTTGGTCAGCGCATTCAGTCGGAAGTACCAACGGCAACTGCCCAGAGTCAGATCCCGGAAGAAGCCCCGTTCACTGTCTTCAATGCGATCTTCGAGGGAAGGGATCACCTGATTAAGCGATTGCCCAGACATGACCGCAGCCACAGCAAGTGTCGCTGCGTGGCGCGGTGTCATGGCACTGGCTTTACCGCGCCCATATAGATTCTGCATGATCAAAGCTCAGAAGAAAGTACGTAAAACGGCTGAAACAGATTCGGCTGGCCGTTGATAATGTCAGCGACAGCCATCGGTTTTTTACCGGCCAGTTGCAGCTTAGTCAGTTTCAGAACGCCCTCGTTACAGGCGACTTCGATACCGTCCGCAGACACATTAGCAATGGTCCCTGGCGCCAGCTGTGTCGCTTTATCCAACGCCACTGCGGCATGAATCCGGATACGCTCGTCACCCAGCAAGGTATACGCCATAGGGAAGGGGTTAAATGCACGAACCCTACGCTCCAGCTCATCTGCGGGTGCGTCCCACTGAATCAATGCTTCCTGCTTGCTCAGTTTGTGGGCATAACAGGCAGCGGCGTCATTCTGTTGCTCAGGGGTCAGTGTTCCTGCTTCAACATCCGCCAGCGTCTTTAGCAACGCCCCCGGCCCCATCTCAGCCAGACGATCGTGCAGCGAGCCGCCGGTGTCATCGAGATTAATTCCGGTCGTGACTTTACTCAGCATATCGCCCGTATCCAGGCCGACATCCATCTGCATGATAGTAATGCCTGTCACCATGTCTCCGGCCTCGATACAGCGCTGAATTGGCGCTGCGCCACGCCAGCGAGGCAAGAGAGAAGCATGCACGTTCAGGCAACCAAACTTCGGTGTATCCAGAACACGCTTCGGTAGCAGCAGGCCATAGGCAACCACCACCATAACATCGGCGTTGAGCGATCTGAGCACCTCTACATCGGCATCGTCTTTAAAATTGAGCGGCTGATACACCGGGATATCATGCTCAAGCGCGATTTTTTTTACCGGGCTGGGCTGAAGCTTTTTACCGCGCCCCGCCGGACGGTCTGGCTGACTGTAGACACCAACAACTTCATGCTCACTGTTAACCAGCGCAGACAGGTGAACCGCGGCGAAATCCGGCGTACCGGCAAAAACAATGCGTAGAGCCATGTATTAACGTTTCCCCTGACGGGCTTCGATTTTGTGTTTTTTGTCCAGCTTGCTCTTGATGCGATTACGCTTCACAGGCGATATGTAATCAACCATCAGCTTACCTTCGAGGTGGTCGACTTCGTGCTGAATGCACACTGCCAGCAGGCCACGACACTCAAGCTCGAACGTCTCACCATTACGGTCGACAGCTTTCACCAGGCAATGCTCAACACGGGTAACGTCTTCATAGAAGCCGGGCACAGAGAGACAACCTTCCTGCATCGACTCCAGCTCACCATCAAGCACGGTAATCTCGGGGTTGATGAATACCAGTGGTTCGCTCTTGTCTTCAGACACATCGATCGTAATGATGCGTTCGTGTATGTTCACCTGAGTCGCTGCCAGGCCGATGCCGGGTGCGTCGTACATGGTTTCAAACATGTCGTCGACGATTTTCTGCACTCGTTCGTCGACCTCTTTTACAGGTTGTGCAACGGTTCGCAGACGTGGGTCCGGGAATTCCAGAATATCTAGTATGGCCATGAGAAATGCGGTACTTATGGAATTTTATGGTAGTGACTTGCTAATATGGCCGCGTGGCAGCCAATTCAACGTCACCCTGAACGCTAATAATAAAGGGAATAAAGGATGAGCAAAACCATCAAACGACTACTCGTTACAGGTTTGATGTGCCTTTCAGCCGGTGCAAGCGCACTGGAACTCAGAGCTGATGCCCCTGAGCGCTATACGGTACAAAAGGGTGACACCCTCTGGGATATCGCAGAACGCTTCACTGGCAACGCTTGGGAATGGCCTGAAATCTGGTACCAGAACGACCAGATCAACAACCCTCACCTTATCTACCCTGGTGACATGATCGGCCTGATTGACGTAGATGGCCAGAAAAAACTAACCGTAATGGAACGTGGACAGGCATCCCGCACCGTTAAATTGCGCCCGGGTGACGTAAAAATGTCTCCTTCGGCACGGGTTCAGCCTATCGAAGCTGCCATCGCGGCTATTCCGATGGACGCGATTCAGGGTTTTCTGCGTGACCACCGCATTGTCGAGCCCGAAGAGCTTGCCAAAGCGCCTTATATTGTCAGCGGTGCTGATGGACGTGTGCTGATGGGCGCCGGAACCAAAGTTTACGCACGCGGCAAAGTTGATGGCCAACTGGCCTCTGCTTACGGCATCTACCGCAAAGGTGACGTATTCGTTGATCCGGTAACGGATGAAGTGTTGGGTATGGAAGCCACCGATATCGGTAAGGCGTCTGTTGAAACCGTTGAGGGCGATGTCATCACCCTGATGTTGGAAAAGACCAACCAGCAAGTATCAACCCGCGACCGCCTGCTGGAAACAGAAGACCGCGAACTGAAATCCCGTTTTATTCCTAAAGCGCCGGGTCAGCGTATTGCGGGTGAAATTCTAGCTGTGACCAATGGTGTATCTCACGTTGGACAGTTCGATGTGGTTGCTCTCAACCGCGGCGAGCGCGACGGTATGGAAGTGGGCCATGTCATGCTGATCAAAAAAGCTGGCGAAGTCGTTTACGATCCTGTTGAGAAAGAAAAGATCCGCCTGCCAGCAGAGGACGCCGGTAGCATGATGGTGTTCCGTGTGTACGAGAAGATGTCCTACGCTCTGATCATGCGCGCTCAGCGTCCGCTGAAAGTGGGCGATTACTTCGAGTCACCGAAGATCTGACCAACCTCAATAACAGACGCATCTCATGCAGAGGGGCGTCTGGCTGGCCACGGAGGCCGAATGTCCATGGATGGACTCAAGAACTCACCCGACCGCAATACGCTGCTTGCCTGGTGGCGTTTACGCAATATCTCTGGCGTCGGCAATGTCGCGCTAAACGACATTCGCAATCAGCTGGCAGATGCTGAGGCACTGACTGAATGCAGCAGCGCGGATCTTATCCGCTTCGGCCTCAAACCCGATCAGGCAGACCGCTGGCAGAACGATGCCTCTCTTAACCAAGGCTTTGAAGTTCTTGAACGGTGGTGCCAGCACCCGAATCAAGGGGTGCTTCTGGCTGGATCGGCAGACTATCCGGAATCCCTGAACGTACTTCGTGATGCGCCCATTTTTCTTTGGTACCGCGGCAACCTGAGCGCGCTGGAGCAACCGGCTATCGCTATCGTCGGCAGTCGTGGCGCATCCGCCGGAGCCCTCGACTGGACGCTGGATACCGCCGCTGAGCTTGCTTCCGCCGGGATCTCTGTCGTCAGTGGTCTGGCCCTGGGCATCGACGGCGCAGCACATCGCGGTGCAGTGTCGGCAGGAGCAACCATTGCCGTGATGGGAACCGGGCCCGATATCATATACCCGGCGAAACACCGCAGTCTGGCAGCCAGCATCATCGAGCAGGGCTTATTGCTGAGTGAGTTCAGCCCCGGCACGAAAGCACAGGCGCGTCACTTTCCGTCCCGTAATCGCATTATCAGTGGGCTGAGTAGCGCGACCGTCGTGGTCGAAGCCGGTATCAAAAGTGGCACTATGATTACCGCCCGTATGGCCGCCGATCAGGGCAGAGACGTATTGGCCGTACCCGGAGCACTCGGGAATCCCCTGAGCCGGGGCCCACACCAGCTGATTCGCGAAGGCGCCCTGCTGGTTGAGACTGCTCAGCAGATTCTTGAAGCAACAATGACAACCCACATGCCGGCTCAGCAAGCATCATTGCCGGGATTTACGGACAACGACAACCGCGCGGCGTCAGCCACCAGCGCCCCAGTATCGGACGCCCCCGATCTGCTCAATCATATCGATTTCAACCCGACACCAGTCGATGTTATCGCCTTGCGTAGCGCCCGCCCAATCCCTGAGCTTCTGGGTGAACTTCTGATGTTGGAGCTGGAGGGCTGGCTGTTACAGGCGCCCGGCGGCTATTGCCGGGCACGGTGAAATCCTTGTTCGGCACATGGTAATGCTCCAGACCTGATCTACACTTTATCGAATCAGGAGGAGCCACCAATGAACCAGACCGCCGTTGCCACAAAACCCGATGTGGCTGGAAGCTACCTTACCTTTCACTTACCACGCGCCAAGTACGCCCTGCCCGTCGATTCGATTCAGTACATCACGACTCTGGACGCCATCGACCCGCACGATGTTCCCGGTGGTAAATCAGGCATTCGCCGCATGTTCACCTATGAAGGCAACCAGATTCCGCTATTCAACTTCAGCCGCCTTATTCGGTCATCCTCACAACTGGAGGAATGCGAGCAGCTTATTGAGATGCTGAAGCTACGTCGCCAGGATCATATTGACTGGATTAAGGCCCTCGAACACAGCATTAACCATAGCGAAGAGTTTAAGAAAGCGACCGATCCTCACCTGTGTGCATTTGGCCTCTGGTACGACAAATACAAAGCGCTCGATGAAGAGCTGCGTAAGATCATGGCCCAGTTCGACGCGCCGCATAAACACATACATTCTCTGGCGAACCGGCTACTGAAAATGGCACAAGAAGAAGGCAACGCTGAGGAGGCGAACCGGATTCTGAACGATGAGAAGCACTCCACCCTGAAAGTGCTATTGCGCCTGTTCGATCAAGCAGCAGCGCGCCTCGAAGAAATGCTGAAGCCCGTAGTGGTTATATTGCGCGCAGCAGGCAGAACTTACGGCATTGAACTCGACTCCATTGATCAGATCATTGAATTCGACAACCGTCACTGGCTTCCAGATGAAGAGCAGGAACTGCAACATGCCTGCTACGACGGCTTTCTGCAAAAGAACGAAGGTGAGCTTTTCATCCGCTTGGAACCGGCTCATTTGACTAAGTAGAAATAAGCTAAGTAGAGATCAGCTGGATTACGCCCCTCGCGGTAACCTGATCTCAAAGCAGGCCCCACTCCCCTCACCTGCTTTATATTCAATGCGTCCTTTATGGCGCTCAATAATGCTGTACACGGTCGACAACCCCAGACCCGTGCCCTCGCCGACAGGTTTGGTGGTAAAAAACGGATCATAGATTTTAGCTCTGACATCGTCTGGAATACCGGGGCCAGTATCAGATAATTGAATGATCCACTCATCTGCCACTTCCGTGATTGCGACAGAGATCGAGCCTTGGCCCGACATGGCATGGATGCTGTTCTGAATCAGATTAATAAACACCTGCCCCATCATGCCCGAGTTCCCCTCCAACAAAGCTTTGTCCGGCAACTGTTCAACTATTGATATTCCATCCTGGAGCTGATGGCGAAGTATGCCAACGCTGTCGTGATAGCAGGCAACGAGATCAAAGTCGCCACTCTCCAGCTGATCTTTGTGAGCGAAATTTTTGAGGTTTTTCACTATCTCGCACACGCGACTCAACCCATTCCGTGAATCGGCAACCAGGGAGAACACATCCTCCAGAACAAATTCCAGGTCGATCGACTTTTCTCTGTCCTGAATCGTATTCCGCAGCTGCTGGCGTAGCTGCTCATCGCCCGCATCCAAAGTCTGGGCAAACTGATCATGTAAGCGGATCAGTTCACTCATCCCGGATATATATTCATCAAGGGGCTCGAAGTTACTGAGTACAAATGACACCGGGTTATTAATTTCATGAGCAATGCCCGCGGCGAGCTGCCCTAACGAGGACAGTTTTTCAGCATGAAATAACTGTTCCTGGGTACTGTAGAGCTGCTTTAATGTTTCCTGCAGACGATCATACTGAACTCGCAGGCGTTGCTCACTCTGCCGTCTTTCTATCAGCACACGCAGCTGATCCGCCGTTTTTTCCAACAGGTTCACCGTGCCGACATCCAGATTGGCCAGCTGCTCTGACGTCAGCAAAATGAGTAGATATCCCCGAATTTCTTCATAACAGCGGAAAGGGATAAGTATGCTGCCACGGATGTGCGCACCGATAATGTCGGTGGCTTTTTCGTGTACCGGCAAGGTTGCATCCAGCTGCACTCGAATCGGTTGCTCACTGACCGTGAAACCAACGAACTGGGCATCCAGCGTATCGTGCCAACTGAGTCCCTGCATCTCCGCAGGATAAGTGCCCAACAGCTCGTGATCAGGATCAAGCAATACAGACCGGGCCCCCAGAAGATCCGTCAGCAGTGCAGCTACTTCCCTCAACTGCTTATTGCCCAGCGACTCATCCCGGCCTGTACGTGCCAGCCAGGTCAGAAGCGCCAGCTCAGATTCGCGCCGGCGACGCTGCCCACCAATAGCGTTAAACGCTTCGCTCTCGGCCATCAGAAGGTTACGCAGGAAGCCATCAGACCACTCCTGAAGCGCCTGCAAACGGTGAATCTGCCAACCCTGAATCTGTTCAGCAAAGCTCTCCATACATTCTTCTTCTGTGAAGCAGATAATACGTAACTGAGTGTTCTGGAGACGCTCCCGTATAAACATCAGTTGCTCGAATATCCAGACGTGATTATCAGTCGTAGCAATCACTACCAGCACAGGTAAATCCGGATGTTTCTTTAACCACTTCTGGGTTGCCTTACCCGGGCCCAAGGGTTCCGACGTCTGCAAACACGAGCGCAAGTCATCCGAGAGATCGACCGGAGCCTGACCTAACAGTGCCCACTCAGGCAAAACAACTGGCGTATATGACATACAGGGGTTCCCTTCTTCAGAAGCGTCTACACTCAGGTTAGTTAACAAATTGGCCTTCGTTCACAACAAAGGTAGAAAGTCACCGATAAACTCCGGAGTCGTTCAATGCTGATACGTTTGACTTATCTGAGCCGCGCTACACGCGACATGAGCCTGCAGGATATTCAGAACATTCTGACGGTGGCACGGGACAATAATCAGAGCATCGATATCTGTGGCATGCTTTGCTACGACCAAAGATACTTCCTGCAAACGCTCGAAGGCGAGCGCGAGGAGGTCAATGAACTGTTCCTTGATATCGCAGACGACCCACGCCACGATGACGTCGTCATTGTTGGCTACGAATACATTGATGCAACCACATTTGGTGCCTGGGATATGGGGTTTGCCCCAGCGTCAGACGACTTCTACAAACTTCTCAACGAGGTTGGCCAGAACACGTTTGACCCGAGAGAATTCACCCCGGACCAGGCCGTGACTTTCCTGTCTAAACTGTCAAAGCAATAGCTACCTACGCCGACCTTGCGCTGTCTCAGTTTCGTCTTCTTGCCGCCACGCCGGGCTTGAGGTAGGGTTCCGCAGTCTTTATTACCAAATAAGCTGGAACCCCTCCGTGAACCCTTGGCACTTACATCAGGCCCTACGTTGTATCCGCTCTGGTGGCGTTATCGCTTATCCGACTGAAGCGGTCTGGGGGCTCGGCTGCGATCCGACCGATAAACAGGCAGTCCACAGAATTCTCGATCTCAAGTCGCGCCCTGAGCATAAAGGCCTGGTACTGGTTGGCTCATCTCTCGATCAGTTTCAGGACTGGATCAAGCCACTGTCAGATGACGATATGAACACAGTCATGGCCACCTGGCCGGGCCCGATGACCTGGGTACTGCCCTGTTATGACTCAGTACCGACCTGGCTCCGGGGTGAACACAGTAGCCTGGCCGTGCGAATCAGTGACCACCCGATAGTCAAAGCGCTCTGTGACGAAGTCGGACCGCTGGTATCCACATCGGCTAACCCCGCTGGTAAAGAGCCCGCTCGCTCTGCCCTGAAAGTACGCAAGTACTTCCCTGACGGGTTGAACTGCCTGCTCCCCGGCAAGCTCGGTGGGCGACGCCAGCCTTCCGAAATACGAACACTCGACGGCCAGCGCCTGCGCTGAGCAAATCAGGAGACCTAATGGCCAACACTTCATGCGACATTCAGGCAGTGAAATCCTTCCTGCTGGATCTGCAAGACAGAATTTGTGCAGCCCTGGAAGCCGCGGACGGCAAAGCGGCTTTTGTTGAAGACGCCTGGGATCGCGAAGACGCAGGCAATAATCCTATGGCTCTCACCGGTGGCGGCAGGACGCGGGTGATTACCGACGGCACCATCGAAAAAGGCGGCGTGAATTTTTCACATGTTCGCGGCGCAAAACTGCCAGCATCAGCCACGGCCAACCGCCCGGAGCTTGAGGGGCGTAGTTTTCAGGCGATGGGCGTCTCACTAGTTATCCATCCAGAGAATCCCTACATTCCAACCTCTCATGCCAACGTGCGTTTCTTCGTTGCCGAGAAAGAGGGCGAAGAGCCAGTCTGGTGGTTTGGTGGAGGCTTCGACCTGACGCCTTTCTACCCGTTCGAGGAGGATGTTGTGCATTGGCACCAGGTGTCTAGAGACCTGTGTGCTCCATTCGGCGAAGATATTTACCCCAAGTACAAGAAGTGGTGCGACGAGTACTTCTTCCTGAAGCATCGGAATGAAACCCGTGGCGTTGGCGGCCTCTTCTTCGATGACCTGAACAGCTGGGATGGCAAAGTCGACTTTGAGCGCAGTTTTGCCTTTATGCAGGCAGTCGGCAATGGCTATATTGATGCTGTTGTACCCATCATAGAACGCCGTAAAGGCACAAATTGGGGCGAGCGTGAGCGTAAATTCCAATGCTATCGCAGGGGACGCTACGTCGAGTTCAATCTGGTTTTTGACCGCGGCACGATATTTGGCCTGCAAACCGGTGGACGTACAGAGAGCATCCTGATGTCGATGCCTCCTGTCGCGCACTGGGATTACGACTGGAACCCTGAACCGGGCAGCCCTGAAGAACGCCTTTACAAAGATTTTCTGCCTCACCGGGACTGGGTGTAGTACCGGCAGCAGTAAGGAGACGCAATGACCGACCTCTATGCAGTAGTCGGCAATCCGATCTCGCACAGCAAGTCACCTGATATTCAGAATGCCTTTGCTGAGCAGACCGGTGAAGACTTATTTTATAAAACGCTGCTGGCGCCATTAGATGACTTCGACGGCGAAGTCAGGCGCTTTATCGCGCACGGAGGCAGCGGATTAAACGTAACGGTGCCATTCAAAGAAAATGCCTATCGCTTAGCCAACGAACTAACCGCCCGTGCTAAACGCGCAGAGGCCGTTAATACACTAAAGAAGATGCCTGACGGTACCCTGCTCGCCGACAATACCGACGGTGCTGGTCTGGTCAGAGATCTGATGATTAACCACTCGGTGATTCTGGAAGGCAAGCGTATCCTCATTCTCGGTGCCGGTGGCGCAGTCCGCGGCGTGCTGCACCCCCTTCTGGAGCAGCAACCGGCTGGGATCGTTATTGCCAACCGCACAGAGTCAAAAGCACAGACGCTGGCAAACGACTTTGCCGACCTCGGTCGTATTTCAGCCTGTGGCTTCAGCGATATTGAAGGCAGCTTTGATCTCATTATCAATGGTACATCCGCCAGTCTGGCTGGCGAAATGCCTCCGATACCGGTTTCAGTTATTCACCAGAACACGACGACCTACGACATGATGTACGGCAGCAGCATGACTGTCTTTAACCGATGGGCCGAAGAACACGGAGCCCTTCGCACCATTGATGGCCTGGGCATGCTGGTCGAGCAGGCGGCTGAGGCATTCTATGTCTGGCGCGGAGTGCGCCCGCAGACTGCCCGGGTGATGCAATCGCTACGGAATGAACGTCGCCGCTGAGTCATTCGCTGTCGTACTTTGGACATAAAAAAAGCCCGGCTGCCGTATGACAACCGGGCTTTTTATTGGCTAACGCTTATCGGATATCCTGAAAACCGATCGAGTACACGGTCGTGGTTCCGCTGACTTCATTACCGACTGCAATAAAGTGCTTACCTTCACGGGTGAAGTACTCAATGGACTCAGGGCCGAGGTCGCCTGCATCAACACTGTATGTGTCGTTATCGCATTCAGTCCCATCAACCACAGTGCAGACAGGTGCATCAAAGTCGCGATTATTCAGGTAGCTCTGATACTCAGGGTCAGTTGGATCAGTAATGTCGAAAACCATCACACCACCCTGACGCTCTAAACCAACAAAGGCAAAGAAACGATCTCCGATCTTCGCGACTTCAATCGCTTCTGGTTCAGTACCTTTGTCGTCAGAGCGGTTGTCGCCTGAGTCGTTCTCGTCGTTGGTCGAGTTAAAGTCCTCAGGGTCTACATCGTATACTTGCTTGGCAATCACATCGCCACTGTCATACACGAGATCGCCGGCTGCATCCCAGATTGAGAACGAACGAGCACCAAAGGTCACGATGTCATCAGCGGCAGCGTATTCCGCCTGATCAGTCGTTACTTTGATACGCTTCAGCTGGTCATTGTCGTCCAGAGCCGCCTTGAGAGGATGTGCGTCAGCCACCAGCTCTTCGATGTCACCACCACGGGCTTCATCAATCCACGAGATGCAATCGTCTTCTTCGTTGGCGTAGGCATCAGCATCTTCATCGTCACCCCCCGGTGCGAAGTCATCGCCATCCCATTCATGACCGGCAGCATCACAGGCCTGTTGAGTCGTCTCGTAGATATACTCGCGGCCATCACCTTCGTTAGCGGTCAGGATGTACGTTTCGCCATCAATTTCAACACTGACGATGGTATCCGGCATGTAGAGACCAACCAGCTGTTCATAGCTGTCGAACTGACCGGTACCATCATCCTTGTTGGATGCATCCAGTTCGTTTTCAGAAGCAGGGCTCCATGACTTCTTACCCAGACCTTTCATGCCTTCAACCGTCGCGTTAGCAACGTCGATAATCGCGACTGCGTTATTTTCCTGCATGGCAACCCAGGCTACGGTGCCATCAGAGTTCAGCGCCAGATATTCAGGTTCCAGATCCTGAGCCACTGTTGTACCGGCAGGCCCAGGAAGTCGTACATCCGCCGGAACTTCATCCGCGCGACTGCCACCGACATTAAAATCAGCAAAGCTAACCTGAGATACCACAGCGTCGTCAGGACCAAAGCCATTCTTAAGGTCAACAATGGTGACAGAACCTTCAGGGTCATTGGTGTAATCGCCACTCGGCTCACCTTCGTTAGCCGTCAGAATGTAGCGGGCGTCTTCACTGAGAGTCACCATATCCGGCAGTGCGCCAGCAGTGTAGGTGCCAATCAATGCCAGAGTGTCTGAGCGATACAGAGCAATCAGACCGTTGTCCTGCTTGGTATCTGCTTCAATCGCCACAGCAACAAGGCCCTGTTTCGCCGATACGCTGTTAGCTGCGCCAATTTCAATACCTGCGGCAGTCGCAGCGGCAGAGAGATCAATGGTGCCGTGCTTAGCTGGCGCGCTTGTGGTCTGCGCCAGAGAGAGCACATCAACGGTCGCATCTTCGGCATTCACTACGTAGAGCTTGTCCGAGCACTTATCGTAAGACACGATTTCAGCCGACGCGGTATCAAACTCATTGCCTGACACGTAAGTATCAACAACTGACAGTTCGAGGGTTCCCGATACCGAGGTGTCGGTTGCTGTCGTTACTGTTTCACACTCGATACCCAGATCCGCCAGCGTTGGGCTATTGTTGGTCTCATTGCCAGTATCAGTGTTGTTACCAGTGTTGGTATCTGTGTTTGTATTGTCGTCAGCGTTATTGTTGCTGCTGTTATTATCGTCGCCGCCGCAAGCTGCCAGAGTAGCTGCGAGAATCGCAGGTACAATGATCTTCAATGCGGGTGCCGTCAGTGATGTTTTCATGGTCTTCCCCAGAGTCACATATTTATCAGTGACGCAGGATGACCGAGAATTATTTCAACTAAGTGACAGGCGTATGGTGATAACTCTCTGGCCTGCACTGCTACTCAGATTTATGTTACGGAATAAAAAACGGGAGCCTGTGCTCCCGTCTTTTCAATCAACTATCTGACCAGTCGTGCTTATTCAAACGAGCCGTTGTGGTAGATTTCCTGAACGTCTTCGAGGTCGTTAATCAGGCCTGCGAAACGCTCAAACTGCTCAACATCGTCACCGGCAATCGGGTGCTCCATGGTCGGCAGGTAGGTGATTTCTTCGACTTCAAAATCGATGTCCGGATTCATTTCCTGCAACGCCGTTTTGGTTTTGAAGAATTCCGTCGGTGGCACCAGTACGGTGATCATGCCATCTTCACACTCGATATCAGATACATCGACGTCGGCCATCATCAGTGCTTCGAGGGCCGCTTCTTCGTCGTCACCGGCAAATACAAACATGGCGCGGTGGTCGAACATGTGCGACACAGAACCCTGTGTACCCAGTTTGGCCTTGCACTTAGAAAACACACCACGAATCTCACCGAAGGTGCGATTGGCGTTATCGGTTAACGCGCTGATCAACACCATGGCACCACCCGGAGCAATACCCTCATAGAGCGCTGGCTGGAAGTCTTCGCCGGTTCCACCACTGGCTTTATCCAGTGCTTTATCAATCACGTGCGATGGCACCTGATCTTTCTTAGCGCGGTCAATCAGTGAACGCAGCGCCAGGTTGCCCGATGGATCAGTACCACCGGCCTTCGCCGTTACGTAAATCTCACGGCCATATTTGGAATAGACTTTCGTTTTAGCAGCGGCCGTCTTGGCCATCGACTCTTTACGGTTCTGGTATGCGCGACCCATAGGAATTGCTTCTTGCTATCTGATGGAAAACAGCGATTGTACCCGCCAGAGAATGGATTGTCAGTTTTCTGGGGCGCCACGTGAATCACGCCCGACCGCGGTAGGGAAGGTATTTGTACGACCGGCCAGATAGTTCTCACGAAAGACGCTGAAATACGAAGCCAGGTTCGATGCAGCACGGTCTTGCCCGAGACGAGACAGGAGTGCGATCGCGACTTCTGCGGTGCCAAGCTGATGATCGCGCGCAGCGACCCTCAGGCGGTATTCAGAGAGCGCCTGAGACTCTACGGCAATTACCGGAAACCGGTTAAGCCAGTCACTGCGGAACATCTTACGAGCCTCACGCCAGGTACCATCGAGAAAAATCAGCAAAGGTGTGCGCTTACCTATGTAGTCACGTAAGCGCTGATCATCGGACATATGGCGCTCTGGCTGTGCGTATTCATAGGGAAAGACCACGAGAGGGGCATAGCCCGGATCAGAAAGCAGAGCCAACATCCCCGCATCAGGATCTGTCCTCGTCCATTGGTACGCATGATTGTCTTCCAGCACATCAGCAATCAGGCGGCCGGTATTACTCGGTTTAAAGACCTCGCCCTGATAATAGATCAGGCACAATGCAACACCCTTCATGGGTTCGGGCCGCGCAGCACAGACACACAAGCGCGACGCAAGAAGACAGTCCTCACAACGGGATAACTTACTCCCACGGGCAAGAAACTCGCGCCGGGAAAGTTCCTTTTGCTTCTGGCGAAGCCGCGTGACGCTGCTCTCTAGCATCTGTTTGCCACCTGCATTCTGATCATTCGACATCTCTGACAACCCGCCTGCCAGTGGGCTCAACGCCCAAACACCGCGGCACCTGAGGCTGCGAATTTTCTGCGAATCATGTTGAAAACTCCAGTGCGTCAAAAAGAAAGCGGAACAAAATCTATCTACGCCAATCATATCTTGTACAGTATTTGTCTAGCTTTTTTTAGCTAAGGAGTTTCTCATGGCCGCATTAGACCAACTACAGAATGATCCAAAAGCCACGCTGTGGAATGCATTGAAGGGCGAAACAGCCGTTATGTTGGGGATTGAAGGTGTTACCGACTTTATGAAACCGATGGCGGCGAAGCCCGATCTCGACACTGAGACCATCTGGTTTTTCACGGATAAGCGTAGTGGAACCTTTGGTCAACTCAGTGGTGAGCCGTCTGCACGCATTTGTATCAGCGACTCACGAGAACATTTCTGGGCCGATATTCGGGGCAGCATTAAAGTCGTTAATGATCCTGAGGTCGTTGCTAATAAATGGTCTGTTGACGTCGAAGCCTGGTATGACAAAGGGAAGCGCGACGACAACTTACAGCTTATGGCTTTTTCGCCCGAAAAAGCTGAGCTGTCAGCCTCGACCGTTAACCCGATCAGTTTCAGCTGGCAAACCGCGAAGGCTATTCTCGGTGATCAGGACAGACCTGACATCAGCGAACAGAAACAGATTACCTTTTCATAATACAGTAGCCAAAACAGCGAGGCAGGGCGTGGACGCCCTGCCTGCCCAAATAACAGCACCCCGTCCCTACACAGGAAAGCTCCCTACACAGGAAACCGCCATGGCATCCCCCGATATTTACCAGGATTATCTCGAAAACTACCACCCTCATGCCGAAGAGTTTCATCAGGCGGTGAAAGAAGTCTGTGAAGACATTACCGAAGAATATGAAAGCAGTGAGGCCTATGCCGAGTGGAATATCATCGAGCGCCTGATCGAGCCCGATCGCATTATTAAATTCCGGGTCAGCTGGGAAGATGATAAAGGAAAGGTTCATGTGAACCGCGCCTGGCGTGTTCAGTTCCACAATCTGCTGGGTGCGTATAAAGGAGGATTGCGCTTCCACCCAACAGTCAATGAAAGCGTGCTTAAATTCCTTGGATTTGAGCAGTGTTTTAAGAACGCATTAACCGGGCTACCCATGGGCGGAGCCAAAGGTGGCTCGGACTTTAACCCTAAGGGAAAAAGTCAGCGCGAAATTATGCGCTTCTGCCAGTCATTCATGCGTGAACTGTACCGTCATATTGGTCCGGACACCGACGTACCTGCTGGCGACATAAACGTCAGCAGTAATGAAATTGGCTTTATGTTCGGCGAGTACCTGCGCATTAATAATCGCTGGGAAGGGGTACTCACAGGAAAGACACCTGGCTTCGGTGGCAGTTGTGGACGCGAAGAAGCCACAGGTTATGGTGTAATTTATTTCCTGCGCGAGATGCTGAAAGCGCACGACGATTCTCTGAGCGATAAACGTATCCTGATTTCTGGTTCTGGCAACGTTGCTTTGCACGCGGCTGAAAAAGCGATTTCTGAAGGGGCTGTCGTTCTCACCTTGTCAGATTCTGGGGGCACTCTGTTTTTCAAAGACGGAATAACAGAGAAAGAGCTTGATGCTATTAAATCTTTAAAACTGGATAAGAATGGTCGCCTCAGTGAAGCATCGGCAGGCGAATACCAAGAAGGGAAAAAACCCTGGGGCATAGAAAACGCCGACATTGCATTGCCGTGCGCGACCCAGAATGAACTGGATGACAATGACGCTGAAACATTACTGGGCAATGAAGTTCGGATTCTTTGCGAGGGTGCCAATATGCCCCTGACAAACGGCGCCCGCAAGCAATTCCTCAATGCCAATGCTTTGTATGGACCAGCCAAAGCAGCCAACGCTGGCGGTGTCGCCGTCTCGGGGCTGGAGCGTTCACAGAATGCGGAACTGACAACCTGGCCAATCTCGCGCGTTGACGAAGAATTGAACCGCATCATGAAAGAAATCCATGAGCGCTGCATTCAACACGTCGAGAAAAAAGACGGTGTTTATCCTTACAGTCGAGGCGCCAACGTCTATGGTTTCAAGAAACTAGCGGGCGCTATGATAGCTCATGGGGTCGGTTAAGCGACGGCTCGGTCTCCGCGGCATGAAGTAGTGGTCCATTCAGCGGCACAGTTAATACAAGCTGCCAGCAAGCCGCACCCTGCTCATCATGTTGCTTAACAGAAATCTCACCGCCAATCGATTGCGCCCGCGCCTGCATACTCTCCTGACCCAAGCCCTGTGTGATGCGGGGCATATTAGCTGGGTCTGATATTTTGCAGTAGTTGACCATGCTGATCAGTAGCGCCTTGTCACCTACCGAAGCTTCAACTGCGACGCTTTTACTCCCTGCGCGCAAGGCGTTACTTAACGCTTCGCGAAGGATGCGTTCAAGGTGGTAATAGCTGTTTCTGGTCAGTTTTAAATCGGGAACATTATGCGTCCACGACAGTGGAACGTCGTAATCCAGACACCTCGCTTCCGCCTCATCCTGCATCGATACACACAGGGCCTCAAGACCATCGGGCGCGTCGAAGCTATGGTTCAACAGATTGCGTAAATCTGCAATCGCCGAACGAACAAGAGGCTGTTCCTCGGCAGGACTGCGACGCAGAATGGTCAGTAGTTTTGCACCCATATCATCGTGCAGATCACGGCGAATCCGTTGTCGTTCAGACTGGACTCCGGCTTCATGTGCGCCATGAGAATGGTCGATAAGATCATCCAGTGCACGTATCAGCTCTGCGGTACGGTAGTCATTGTCGTTCAGGTTTCTTGCTCCCTCGAAGGGGTGCAATAACTCTACATAGCGCGCGTCTCCGGATTCATCCGCGGCCGTCAGTTGCAAAGCATTTTTTGCAGGCTTAGCGCCAGAACAGACTTTCATGTCCAACGGCGAAAACACGGTTCGGAACGCATCCGCTAAACGCTCTTCGCGACTCAGATAGCGATCATTGACCAAGCCAGGTAACGAATCCCGCAGCCAGTGGTCCAGTTCTCCGCGGTGCCCCGGCAGCAGCCTGACAAGAAAAAGCTGACGCACAGGAAAATACAACCATCCGACCAGCGCCAGAGATATCGCCAACGTCTCAGGACCACTACGCGACAGCAGATACGTGAGCAGGATATCGACCATAAGAATGGCCATACCACCTGCGATCCAGCCCCAGACTTTTACGTACCATGGGTCGAGATCAAACACCCGGTGACGAATGACCGCAAACAACATTCCGAAATACATAAACAGAAAGGTCACTAGCACCATGGATTGAGACGCCAGTGGTGCGCGCCCCATCAACATGGGCACGATGGCGGTTATCGCAAATACGCCGGTTCCGGCGACGACCGAGATAAAAATCCAGCGCACCTTCGTGCGCTCCTCGCTTTCTGGCGCACTTTTCAACCATTGAACAAATAATCCGACCAGAGCAGCAAGCAGGGAAGCGCCGTAAGGTAAATAAAACATCACCGCCGTCTCAGGATGCACTGGGTAAAATTGAGCACTAAAAGTCGATAACAGCGGCAAGCTGAAAATGGCCCAGGCGAAGCGGGAGTTAAACAGAACTGACGGGTAGTTCCAGAGAAAAGCAATCAGCCCGGTTGCAAATAGCGAAGAACCCAGATGGTTCATCATGGAGGCTGCGAAAAACAGATCACCTTGTATGAATAGGTCGCGCGTGCTGTATACCGCTGCAAATAAGCTTGATAGCGCGAATCCCACCCCCGTAATCACGAAGGCAATACGGCCAGGTCGCTCGCTTTTATCAGAGCTTAACAACAACACCAGAAAGCAGATCAGCGCTGCAAGAAACCCGCTGAAGGCCTGAATCCAGAAATCAAATCTGAGGTCGGCCAGTGTTCTCTGTCGAGGGGATATATCGATCAGGCGACCGTCGTCCAACGCCAATGCAAGTTGATCCGCAGTCAGCCAACTTGAGACCGATCCGACCTGCGTCAGCACCCGCCGATAGTCTTCAATCAATGGCAGGCTGTCGGGCTCTTCAATCAATAACTCAGGGGAGGCTGGAATACGCGAACCAGAGACACCTTGATGCACAAATGCAGTCACCCGTGCGTTTTTTACATTATCGTCGGAATAGAAAACAGAGCCTTTCGTTGCTTCAAAAGAACCACCCGCCTCTGGCAAAGACAGTGCAGTAAAAACAACCATCAGGAGAACAAAAACGGGAACCAGAACAGACAACATAGCCTGAAAGCGGAGACTCATACTTACTTTCCATCAGAGCGGACTATCGACTTTAAAACGCAGCTGCAGAAATTGACACGACTAAATAGGTCAGGCGCGTTCAACAATGCTGAAATTGTTCATTCAGTATTCGTCTGCTAAGAAAAAAGGGCCCGAAGGCCCCTAAAAGAACGAAGACGTTATTCTCCGGCGACGAAGGCTTTCAGAACCTCGTCATTGGTCAAATCAATCGCCTGCGCCACGCCGCGTGCATAAACAACCGGGTCGGCGTTGACGGTGACTTCAGTAACATCGGACGAGCCACCGCTCACCATGCCTAACAGACTACTGAATGCATTGGCTGCCTTTTGGGCGCCTGACGTCGTATCCTCGGTTTCACCGAAGGCACCTCCAATGATCACTGGCGTCTCAAGTTGGGCATATCCGGCCTTGTTGCTGAACGTGCTTGAGACCCCCTTAACAAAAGTAATACCCGATGTTGGCTGAACATTGATCGCTTGCCCCAAGGATACTTCTGCACTGTAGGTGCGCTTACCCGTGTTGTAATCCATTGAGCGGTCAGTCTGGCCCGACAGATTCGCGAAATGGACTCGGTAATTCGCCGTCAGAATTGGGTATCCGAGATCACCGGCCAGCTCTGCCAGCTTGTACGGTGCTACTGGATTCGGTGCCGAAGGGTAGCCCTTATACACAAGCAGATCTGTTCCGGCAGGCGTAAAAGTCAGAGTTTTACCCTGATCGCCTTTGAAAAAAGAGCCCACTGCTGAGGGCTGGTAAGGTGTTTCCAGTTTATCCATGCCACTCCAGGCTTTGCTGGAGGTAAGGTCACTGTAATTACGAATTGTGTAACCCTGCGCTTTAAGCTTACTGACAAAGCTCTTGTAGGCCTCATCGGTGATGGCCTGCATCGTCTCCTCAGGTACACCCAACAATTCAGACTTCAGAATAGCTTTTGCGTAAGCCCTGTCCTTACTGAACATTGAGCTTTGGGAGGTCGCTGACGCTTTATCTTTTACGACAAAGGTTACAGAGAACTGTCCCAGGTAGACTTCTTTGCTGTCTTCCATTTTCTCCAGGTTGTCAGTCACAACCTCAATTTTTTTCTCTTCGGCTTCGCCGCCACCCATGCTGGCACACCCGCCGATAGCGAGAGTCAGTGCGATGAAAGGAACTGCTAATGTTTTCATGATTATTTCCCTGTTAAATAGTGCAAAAATTCTAGACTTAAGCTCACTAGCAAAAACCCCCTGTTTATGGGGGAAACTCATCTTTTTATGGGTCAATCAGGCCCATGTTGACCGCCTTTATTGCCGCCTCGGCCCGATTAGAGACTCGTAGCTTCTGATACAGAATTTTCATGTATCCCGAGACGGTATTCGGCTTCAGTCCCAACGAGTCAGCGGCCTGTTTAACACTCAGTCCGTTCGCTATCAGGTGTAAAACATCCCGTTCCCGGTTGGTCAGCTGAACCTGCTCGTTGCGACATGGGCGAAAGTATTCAAGCACCTGCAGCGCGATTGAAGACGATAACGGTGGTCGCCCACCCATGATTCCGCGAAGCGAAGCCGTAAATTCATGGTCCGCTTCATCTTTAAGCAAATAGCCATCGGCACCTGCCCGTAACGCAGGAAACAAATGATCAGCGTCATCGAAGATGGTGGTGACGACACAGAGAGTCTCGCTCTTTCTCTCTTTTATCTGACGGATGATGGTCTCGCCGCGACCGTCGGGTAACCCCAGATCAATCAAGGCAAGGTCTATGGATGGCAACACCAGATGCCTCATAGCGTCTTTTATCGATGCCGCATGATGCACCACAATGTCAGGAAAAATGTCTTCTAACCGCTGTTTCAGCCATTCGGCAACGTCAGGGAGATCTTCGACAATCAAGGCTGTTTTTATCATTCAGAGATGGCCTCCTTATCCCAATGTCATGCGCAATCTCAAGTGGGCCAGTAAGCCCTGCTTAGCAATCCTATGAATCCTATCCAAACCCATAAACAGGGGGTAGCCACACTTTAGGACCCCCCTGAACGTGGGTGCCGTATTTGCCTTCATGAGAGTTACCTTTTCGGGCTGATATAAATCCCTTTTCTGAGGCCACGTTTATGGAACGTATCGATATGGAACGCATCGCGCTCGCGGGAATACTCGCTGGCTCTTTGCTACTTAGCGGCTGTGGTAATTCTTCGGGGTCAGGCTCTGATGCCGAGCCAACACCCAGTACGCCCGCGACACCGGAAGCTCCGGTCAGCACTCAAACCGTATCCGGAACCGCAGCCATTGGCGCCGCGATCACCGACGGTACGGTCACCGCGATCTGCGCGGATGGCAGCACATTTACCGAGTCAGTGACGACCGACGCCAATGGCAACTGGTCGGGTGAAGTGGCCAATGGTGCGATGCCCTGTGCGCTGCAGGTAACTGGAGGAAATCCACCGGTGACTCTGCACAGCTACGCCACGGCGGCTGGTACGGTAAACATAACGCCACTGACAGACCTGATCATGGCGTCAGCGACCGGTCAGAGTCCGGCCGACTGGTTTGCAAATTTTAACGGCACCGCGGTGGACACATCGACGGCGTCCACTGATCTTCTGAATTCGTTTGCCGCCAAAGGCTTCGCTATCCCTGCCACTGGCAATCCAATGACGACGCCGTTCGCAGCGGATGGTTCTGGCTGGGACGGCCTGCTCGATGATATTGGCGAGGCCATCGACAACGATCCGGCGATCGCTGATTACGATGCCCTGATGACACTGGTCAAAGATGGCAATCTGGCGAATTTACCGGCACCGCCACCCGCTGAGATGTTCAGCATCAGCGGAACCATTTCGGGCGCCACCGGCACAGTCATCTGGGAAACACTGGTTGCTGGCAGCATCGTTCAGGATGGCGGCGATACCAATGGCGCTGTGACCTTCTCACCGCTTGATGGCATTACCGAAGGCAGCAACTGGAGTGTCGTAATTAATACTCCTCCGACCGGTCAGAATTGTGAAGTAACCAGTGGCAGCGGCACCCTGACGGCGGATATCAACAACGTTGAAATTGCCTGCTCCGATGTCGTCACCTCACCAACCACTTTCAGTATCAGTGGTAACGTCTCCGGTGCTTCAGGTTCTGTGACCTGGGAAATCTCCAAAGACGGCGCTTTCTTTAACGATGGCGGCGCCAACAATGGTGCAGTTACCTTCACCGACGCCATGGCCAGTGGCAGTGTCTGGGCAGTGAGCATCAACAGCGCACCGTCCGGCCAGACCTGCTCAGTCACGAATGGCAGCGGCACTCTGTCGGCAGATATCACCAACGTCTCTATCACCTGTTCAGACATCGTTGTCGGCCCGACTGACTACAGCATCAGCGGTACCGTGTCTGGCGCCTCAGGCAGCGTCGTCTGGGAGCTCTCGAAAGACGGGAATTTTTTCAATGACGGCGGCGCTACCAACGGTGCGGTCACTTTCACCGCCGCGATGGCCAGTGGCAGCAACTGGGCAGTGACAATCAACACCTCGCCTTCAGGCCAGACCTGTTCTGTCAGTAACGGCTCAGGCACGCTGAATAGCAATGTCACGAACGTTGCCATTACCTGTGAAGATGAAATCGTCACTCCACCACCCACGCCGGGCGACGCCCTTTATGACTTCTCTGGTCTGAATCTGGACCCTGAGCTACCCGCAGGCTTTGCGCCCATTGCCCCGCAGGCATCGCCGATTGATCCATCAAGCAATATTGCGAGTCTTTACGCGCAATTAGCGACTCAGCAGCAGGAAGCCATATTTGCCCCCATCCCCGCTGAGCACACCCGCACAGTGACCAGTGTTGTCACTGGCAGTTACTACGAAGTGACTGAAGCAACGCCGACTCAGGACTGGCTGCGAATCAGCAACGTCAGTTTCGGTGCAGATGCTACCGCAGACACCAGTGACGATTACATTACAGCCTACACCGTGTATCCGTTTGGTTACGCCGGCGTGTCTTACAGCTTTGACCACCCGGGCCCTGATGGCGAGTGGTACACCGCAGATGATATTGCAGGTTCACGCAATGGCGGCGCAGTGGTTGCCTTCCCTCAGGGGACGGTTCTGGAATTTGAAGGGGCCAGTGAAGGCGCGATCATGAGTATTCCGTGTCTGGATCCGGGCTCGGACGGCATCGCCTTTACCGAAGACGATTCTCCCGGCTGCCCACTGGGGTATCAGATCATCGTGATTGATGGCGAAGGTAACCGTGGTCAGGTAGTTACCTACAAATACAGCGGTGCCGACGGTGTCTGGTTCACCGATGACGATGTCGTCGACAGCTACACCCTGGTCAGCACTGACCTCAGCATTCCGCAAACGGTCACTGCCGTTTACGACGACGAAGGTTCCGATGGCATCTGGTTCACGGAAGACGATGTGGTCGATACACACATTCAGCAACTGTTGGGCGACAACTATCAGCCGCTCTACTCTGCCACCTACAACCTTGCGGGCAGTGACAGCAGCTGGTTTACCAGCGACGACAACGTCAGCGGCTATGGTTACTACGGTTACAACGACAACGATGAGTTGGTAATCATCGCTAACCACGGTGGTGCGGGCATCGATGGTGAGTGGTTCACTGGCGATGACTGGGCCTCGGCTATCGTGTCGCTGAAAGACGATAACGGCAATGAAGTCATTGGCGCGACGCTCACCGGCATGGGCCCGGATGGTAAGTGGCTCAGCGGCGACGAAACCCTGTTCGGCTACAGCTACCGCGTCTACGACGATGAAAGCCGCCTGCTCCAACGCGCCGATATGTCTAACAAAGGCGCCGATAACCTGTGGTTTACCTCAGATGACCTGCCCAGCGCGTCATACAACTACTGGTCGCGTGAACTGGATGCCGAAGGCCGTGTATTGCAACAGCTGTACTATGATCCGGCACTCGCGGCACCCGGAGACCCGGCGTTCAGCGCCAGTCAGATCAACCGTTACACCATGTATGCAGACGACTTCTCGACGAGCGTGAGTGTTTACAGTGATGCCTTCGGCGCAGATATGCTGCCTTTAACGGCTGACGACACCCTGAGTTATCCCTATACAGTTGCAACGGCCACAGGCTACAACCAGTACAATCAGCCGGGTCCGGATGGCGAGTGGTTTACCGCCGATGATGTCCTCAGTGGCTACGTGAACCAGACCTACGATGGCAGTCGTCTGACCTTTGATGAACGCTACGACGCCAGCGGCACCCTGATTTTTTACAGCGAATACACCGAGCTTTCGCCGACCTCGTATCGTATTGAGGAGTATCAGCTCAACGACAGCGGCATCTTTGAGCTCATAGGCTACCGCGAGATCGACGAAGACGCTTACGGCAATCCTCTGTGGACCACCTGGTTCAACGCAGCCGGTGAGATCAGCAACGTTGATTACACTGAGCGCAATTCTGATGGCCTGATCACCCGCCAGGGCTGGGCGTACTCCTCGGGGGCCGACGGTATCTGGAAAACCGAAGATGACTTCACCTATTACAGCATCAGCGAATACAACGCTGCAGGCGAGCTGACACTGTCTGCGAGCGAATACCAAGGCAGCGATGGCCTGTGGGATTCCGAAGACGATACTTACTACATCAGCGCTATTTACCTACTCGAAAATGACGCTGACACCTTGGCCATCAATATCGGCTTCAGCCCGGCCTCGTGCGCGGACATTTATGCCGGTAGCGGAGATATCGCTGTTGAAGTACGCGATGCTAATGGCACCGCACTGGCCGATGCGATCGTCATGCTGAACAACAATGACAGCACCGCTACGACCGATGCCAATGGGTCGGCCTCTTTCACCGGGCTGTCGGGCGCTCAGGATGTTCACGTCTTCAAAGACGGTTACGGCTACGAGAGCTTCTACTGCGTATCTCCGGGAATGGACGTCACGCTGTATTCACAGGTCGAAGAGCTGGGTGTTCTGGCGGATCGCTCCAAGCTGTCCTTCTATAACGATATCAGCAACAATTTCGTACTGGTGCTGCTCGACGATAACGGTAAGCCACTGCACGAATACGATCGTTTTGACAGATCTATTACTCAGGCCCGCTATTCCTATGCCGACCTCTATTTTGATCTTACTCCGGGTAGCGAAGTAACCGGCAACCTGTGGGCATTCAAAGTAGACAACGGCGTGATTACCGGGGCGGAGGACCTGGGCAGTCAGACCTTTACCACCATTGCAGAAAATGAAAACCCATTGGTCACCGAGCGCGAACAGTTGTCGGTCAACTTTACCGCCACAGATCTGGTAGCCGTTGCGCAACAGGGCGTGACCACCGCACCGGTGCAAGGCTACTTTGACTCGGTTGCCACGCTGGGCGGCTTCCTGGGTCTGGGTTTCGCCTACGACTATGACACCTTCGGTTATACCGCCAAACTGCCGGGATTGGATATCGACCTTCCTGAAGTAGCGCTCTCAAATGCCGCCAGCTCAGAAGTGTGGGAGTTATGGCTGCCGGGTAACCTGCTCGACCGCTCTGGTGACCTCCTTATCAACAGTCTGGAAACCGGCATAGCCAACCGTCCATTACTTGAAGATCAGACCGACAGCAGCGGCAACCCAGTACTTAGCTGGACACCTGTCAGTGACCGTGTCGAGGGGCATACCGACCTCAACACCTTGGTATTGCGGACCGCGATGAACGGCGTCGGTTATCAGACCGCCTGGACAATTCACACTCCGGCGGGCGAGTCTTCCGTGACACTGCCATCGCTGCCTGCGGGTATGACGGACGTCATGCTGCCAGAGAGTGACTATTCCATGATTCTGGAGGCAAGATCATTCATCGGTATGGATTACGATGAGATCGTCGGTACTCTGAACCTGCATGACATCGATGACAGCATCGCTACCGAAGTACTGCGCACCAGCGTAACGGAGTTTGAAGCTCCGCTGCTGATGCGTTGATGCGAACCAGCTGAATCGGTAAACACAGCAACAAAAAAAACGGGGCCAATGGCCCCGTTTTCTGTATCTGATACCTCAACTACCTAAAAACAGTTGAGGGACGGTATTCTCAGGAATACCCGATCGCCAGCGGTATAAAGGCAACGATCATCAGTGCAGTCGCCATCGTCACCAGCGGCAGAAGAATTTTCTCATGGCGATACCAGAAGTTCTCTCCTATCACTTCTTCTTTCGATAACCGGACTTCTTCTTCGCCAACCACCTGACGTGTTAACAGGTGGTTGAGTGCTACTGGCGGACTCAGATAACCAAGTTCAAAGGCCACCAGCGTTACCATCCAGAAGTGTACCGGATCAATACCCGCCTGATAGGCGATGCCTGCGATAGACACACTCACCAGCACGACCGCGCCGTATGGGTCCATGATCATGCCGATGACGACCAGAATCGATACCAGTACCGCCATCGCCAGCCATACAGAATTGAAGTCGACTGGAATGTAGGACATCAACTCAGCGCGCTCGACCACGCCACCGAGGCTCATCGACATGCCCATCAGCATCAGCAGCGCACCGATGTGCACAATCGCTTCAGTAGTCGACTCGCGCAGCGTTTTTTCCATGCTGTCGCGGCCGTGCTTCAGATCAGCAAACGAATTTGCCAGACGCTCTTCAACATAATCAGCGTTCATATTTTCACGCTGAAGAAGGCCTTTTTCCTGAGCAATGCGCTCATAAGCAATAATCGCCAGCAGCAGCACAGGAAGGATGATTGGTGCAGAAAACTCATCGAGATACGCATCCAATAGCAACGCATAGATGGCCAGGACAACGGCAATAATAATGACGTACGGAATCAACGGACGCAGGGAAGTGAAGAACTGCGACCAGGCATCATTACTGAAATTCGCTTTACTCGACTCGCCCTTGCGGGTGAGCAAAGCATAGAGGGCAAACAGAGTCGTCGTCAGCAAGAAGACTTTTACCCCCCAACCAAACAGCTGGTCTGTGGTCACTTCTTTGTTGAGCGCCGCAACAATGACCACCAGCAGGCATGGACGCAGTACCACACCCAGCGAACCAGACATGGCAGTCGCTGCCAGCGCTAACTGTCGACGCGTGCCGGCGCGGCGCAGCTCCAGATAAATCAGACCACCTACCGCAATGACGAAAATACCCGAGCCGCCGGTGTAAGCCGTAGGCAGTGCCGCGAGTATGACGAGAACGACCGCAAAGATCTCTGGCGCAAGATTGAAAGGCCGGAATATGTTGAACACCTTCTGTGCCATATCGGTTCGCTTCAGCAGCATACCGATCCACACGTACAGACCGACGTTCAGGAACAGCTGCGACATTTCCATCATCTGATTGAGGTGAATCGCAACACCCGCTGGGTGACCGCTGAGAATGAAATAGAGGCCCGTACCGATCGCCATACTCGCATACAGAGGCACCGACAACTGAGCACGGAGGAAGCTGCCCCCGGGCTTGGCATCCTCCGGAATCACAAAAAACTGATAAATAGAGATAAATATCGGAGCCGCAAAGCCCGCAATCCACATCCAGTGCAGAACGGCGTGCTCTGTCGGCACATCAACGCCGGCAGAGAAGGCGATATTTTTGAAGTTCCAGACCGAATCAAACAGAACCGCAAACGCAATGCCCTGAGCCACCGCTGCAACGCGGTAGTCCATTACGGTTTCCATGGGCTTCAGCGCAATATGGTGACGCCGGAACAACGCGGTACCGCCACAAATCAGTACCAGTACCGCCAGCAGAATACGTTCCGTGGACAGACCAATTTCACCCAGCTGAGAGACCGCCAGTTCAATTGAGCGGAATACCTCAACGCCCGTCGTAATCTGATCCATGTTCTCTGCATAGTTCTGATGTTTCAGCTGACAACTCGCCTTGGATGCTGTCAGAGACTGGCGAAGTACCTCTGGGTCAGGTGGTGGAGCAGCGAACAGATCAAACTCATCCGCCGGTGGCGCAGCCTCTATGCGCTTTTGAACCTCAGCATCAATGTCCATCTGCGGGTCGCAGGTAGGCTCAACCGGGTCCTGACGCAGCTGGAAATACCCTTCCCATACCGACTCACCCAGTTGCAGAAGCTGACCATGCACCGTATGGCTGGTGTTCAGCAGAATAACGAAAACTAAAATCAGAAAGGCAGGCAGCGCCATCGACCATTCAAGCGCCGCATTAACATTGCGTTGGTTGTGCATCAGAGATTGCCCCGGAAACGTATTTTTATTTTTTTTTTATGATGGATGCTGAACCCGCTGTACTGGTCAGCATTTATACAAACGCCAGTAAGATCTGTTTTTTATAGACACATGTCAAGAAACTTTACCGAACGGCAAGCCGCTGGCGCACAATGCGTAGTGCCAGACCCAACACTTATTCACCTGCACACTTCAAAATAAACGGGGCCATTGGCCCCGTTTTCTATTGCTTATTAAGCAACTCAAAATAAGCAACTAGCAACTCAGCGGCTTACCACCACTTATTATTGCTGTAAGTCGCTGGGTCACGCAGCGGCTGGCTTGGACCACGCGCTGGAGCAGTACCGTCGATCAGAGATTGCATATAGTCGTGTGCCATGTGATAGCGCGACCGCGACAGCCACCGAATCTAATAAGAGATACTTTAGATACTGCTCCGCGGAGGCGAATTCGATGTTAACTTTGGGTAGATAAGCAACACAAAGATCAACCGGAGCACATGCAGAGCTTATGGCATCGCATCCAGCTTTTCATCACGCTACACTCTAAAATCATTCATTGACATATTATGTCTAGACGTCTAGCCTGACATAATATGTCCTTGGGCATTTTAAAAAGGAGAAAACATGCTTCAAGTGAGAGACTTGGCAATCAAACTGTCTGATGCCAAATGGGAAGGCCGTAGTTTTGACTGCCTACCAATGCCAGGAGAGAGCGGCGTTCTTCAGGTCACATTAAGCGACCAGGAGGAGATTCCGATTTACATCACTGCAACAGATACGCAATTGCTTTGCATTTCATATCTATTCCGCACTGACGAACTCAAGTCAGAAACGGTTAACGAGTTTAACGAGCTCTGTCTGCAACTAAACGTATCTATCCCACTTTCCGCTTTTGCGAAAGTTGGTGAACAGTACGTCTTGTTCGGGGCACTATCTTTGCAATCAAGCTTCGACGACATAATGCAGGAAATCGTGACACTAGGCGAAAACTCTGCCGAAGCACTTGAAGCGGCTGAACCATACCTGGCCTGATACCAATCAAAGGAGAGTCTCTATGAGCATTCTGAAGAAAATCTTTACCGCTGTTCGTGGTGGCGCCCGCGAAGTTGGCGAAGCAATTGTGGACGCCAATGCCATCCGCATACTTGAGCAGGAAATTACAGATGCCCGAAACAGCTTAGGAAAGGCACGTGAGAATCTGACCGAGGTGATGGCAAAAGAGATGCAGACCAAGCGTGAAATTAGCACTCTATCTCAGAAGATTACAGAGCACGAAGACTATGCTTCTCAGGCTATGGAGAAAGGAGACGAAGCTCTGGCGATCGAAATTGCTCAGAAGATTGTCGAATTGGAGGGAGAGAAGTCATCCAAAGAAGCTATCTTGGAGTCGTTTACTCAGCATATTACGACACTGAAGGCCCAAATCAATCAAGCCGAAGGTACCATCGCCGAGAATGATCGTCAGCTACTCATGGTGAAAACAACGGAGAGCGTTCAGAAAGCCACTATGTCGGTAACTGATAGCATGTCGTCCAACAACTCCAGCATGAGCAACGCAAGGGAATCCTTAGAGCGCATTAAAAAACGCCAGCAGGAGCGTTCAGACAAAGCCGCAGCTTCTGCAGTTCTCCAGGCAGAAGCCGGGAATGATCTTGCAGCAAAGATAAAAGCAGCTGGTCTCAGTGACAGTAGTAGTTCCTCTGCAGAATCTGTACTGGAACGTATTCGCGCGAAGTAAATAACATGAGTAAAAAATCCAGATGGGACAAAGAAAAGGCTGCGGTCGCGTCGATACAAGTGGCCTTTGACCTTGGTGTCGAGACACAGATGGCCATCAAACGACAAGCACTGGAAGAGCATATGTCCCCATCGGATTTTATCCGCAAAGCCCTTGGTCTTGAGTACCGTATTCGTCCGGTGAGACCAAGGCTTACTCTTTCACTAAACGACCATGACTTCGAAGTTCTCGCTAGACTTTGGGGAATCGATGAACATGATCGTTTAAGAATAAAAGAAGAGGCCGCTCTGCGGCTGATCAGGTTCGCAAACAAAGAAGAATCTGAATCAGATAATGACTAATCGTTCTCCAGATTTATCGAATAATGATAGAATCCGGCACCTGCAACATAGTTAGGGAACAACCCATGTTGAAAGCGCTCCGCTCCATATTTCGCTCTTATAAAGACCAACCATCCCCCAGAACTCTCGAAAGCCCATTAGACCTAAGGCAAGGTGACATGTTTCGCTTTGACGAAGATTACTCGCTACCTGTTGAGCTTCGAGGAAAAACGTTCAAAGTGGATAAGGTCGCGACATACTTCTACAGTGGCCCCGGGGTCCCTGAATACGCTATCAGAGGAGAAGACGGCACCCGTTTGTTTCTCTCTGTTGAAGATTTTGACGGTCAGGAAGAGATCGTAGTTTCGCGCAAACTCAAGCGCAAACAAGTAGAAGACTTTATTGGCTGGAAAGCAATGAAGGCCCTGACGAGAGACGGCGCCTCTGATACATTTACGGTTAGTAGACCGATTTCTGACTGGACAGCTACGGAATACGAAAATCGAGTATCCGGTGCCAACGCAACCTACACTGAATGCGATCTTCGCGGCTTAGACAGTCCATCCAGCTGTGAAGCACTAAGCTACTACGAGTTCTACTCTGCTGATGAAAAACACTCATTCGAAATCGAAGTCTGGGAAGGCAATGAGTACGAAGCCTGTGTTGGAATCGTACGCCCTTTCAGCGATATAGCCGAATACTGGCCCGGAGCCTAACCAGACACGGAGTAAGTCTGTTGTTGTATTTTTTCCAGCGACGAAACAAACAGTCACTGCATAAATTATCCCGCTTATCTCAGCGCAGCGCGAGACGAAAAATCGCTGTACTGCTGCTTCAGTTAACCGGAGTGCTCTGCCTACATACCGCGATGATATGTTGGCTGGAAGGCATCTCTCTGAAAGACAGTATTTGGCTAACCCTGACGACAGTGACAACCGTCGGTTATGGAGATATGTCCGCTGAAACAGATGAAGGGCGTATAGCAACCGTCATCCTGATCTATCTGTTAGGCATCTGGATGCTGGCGCAACTGGCCAGTGAATATATTGACTACCGCTCAGACCGGAAAGACCGGATCATCAAAGGCCAATGGAACTGGAGTTATATGGAAAACCATATTGTTATCATCAACGCCCCGGTAAGAAATTCACAGATCTACCTGGAAAGACTGATCAGCCAATTCAGGGATACTCCTGCGCTGACAGATAAGCCTATCTTACTAGTGACTGCGCAATATAAAGACGGACTCCCCCGTACCCTTTCAGACCAGGGGGTTGTTCTGAAATCTGCAGACACCACCCGTGGGGAGTTTTTCGACGATGTAGCCGCTGCAAAAGCCAGCCATATCGTCTTCATTGCCCGTGATGAAAGTGAGTCATCGTCAGACAGCGTAACGCTGGATCTTCTGGATCAATTGCCAGCAGCTGAACAACAGCGCCTTATTGTCGCGGAGGCCGTACTTGATACAAACGTTAGTCGGTTTCAAAGACTTGGCGCGAACGCAGTACTTCGCCCAGTCAGAGCATATCCGGAACTCCTTGCGCGGGCGCTGGCTGCACCCGGGACTGAGCAAGTACTTCAGGATCTTTTCGGTTACTTCGGCTCATCAATTCACAGATACGATGCTGCTGTACAAACCAGCGAATGGAGTAATATCGTCTGTTCATTGGCGAGCAACGGTCTTGGTATCGCGATGGGGTATATCGACCAGGCAGGTGAAGTAATCAATTGCCCTAAACAAAATGAAAAAGTCGATGCTCAAGCCATTCTCATTATGGCCAGGGACAACGATATACCTTGCCCGGACGCATTGAAAACCTGTTTAAACTCTATCTGAAGGACACCAGAAAATGGAACATATAGAGGCAATACTGCCTTCGCTGATGATACCAGTCAGCTATCTCGTATTATATTTGGTAATTTTCACTGGCGGGAAGTACCTGTTTTCTCTGATAATCAGGTACAGCATTTATAAAGAAGTATCAGAGAATCAGAATTCTGCTGTCTCTATTGCTTACGCAGGCTTTTTGACGGGATTAACTATTGTATATATAGGAGCTTTAACGGGTCCAACTCAAGGCTATGTGACAGACATGATCAATGTCACCCTTTATTCAGTATTAGGTGTCTTTCTTCTTTTAATCTCTCGTCTGATCAACGATAAACTGATTCTTTCTCAGTTCAATAATCGCGAAGAGCTCATCCGCGATAAGAACGATGGCACCGGCGCAGTGTTATTCGGATCTTACATAGCTTCAGGTCTGGTTGTTGCGGGGGCAATTCATGGCCAGGGTGGAGGTATTGATACAGCAATTGCATTCTTTGCACTCAGCCAGATCGCATTGGTTATATTCACCCGAATTTACGACTTTATCACTCCATACAGAATTCACGATGAAATTGAAAACGACAACCGCGCTGTAGGGGTTGCGTTTGGCGGTACTCTTATTGCACTCGGTGTACTGCTTATGAATGGTGCTTCAGGTGCATTTATATCCTGGGAAGTAAACCTAGAAAAATTCGCTTTCTATTCCATTGGTGCATTCGTGATTCTACCTGTTTTCCGGATTTTTATGGATAAAATTCTTATCCCACAGTATGACCTCAGCAAAGCCTTGTCATCAGATAAGAATCTTGGTGCCGGCATTCTTGAAGCAATCATGGTGATCTGCTTCTCCATTGTACTCAGTGCAGCACTTTAAGAACGAAGGAATAAGTAACATGATAAGGAATATAGTCATCATCATAGCTTTTGGTGTTATTTGCCTATTCTCTGCATTGATCATGGCATTTAAGACAGGCAAACCGTTAGAGCAGACGACGACACCGCCAAGTGTTGTATTTGGCCCAATAGAAACCCAAAAGGCTAATGAGGTTGTAAACATCAGCTTCCGCAAGTCTGTCCCCTTAGGCACGTGGACCTCTATCGACGTCGATGTAGAAAACGAGAAGGGTGAATACCTGTTCGGGTTCGGTGATGAACTCTGGCATGAATCAGGCTGGGATGCTGACGGACACTGGCAGGAGTCTAAAACAAACTACGATATGGATATAACGTTCAAGGAACCTGGGAAATATTTCTTCAATATCGAAGTTCAGGGAAGTACGCCAACTCAAACCAAGCGAACTCTTACTGTTGTTGCCAAAAAGAAAATAGGCAGTTCCCTTCCTTTTTTATTAGCCGGAATTGTAGCCATTATCATCGCTGCTTTTCTATTTTGGGTTCGAGAAAATATGAGTAATTTCAAATGATGTTCAGTAAATTTCGCTTACGTCAATCCGGGTCGGCTCTCCTTTCCGTTCTTCTGATTATTGGCTTAACTGCTATGTTTTTAATGCTTCTACGAATGAGCACTAGTGGCTGGGGATACACGGGATACGCTGGATATCACCGCGGTCCCTCTTTCTGGTACTGGGGCGGCCCTTCTGTCTATACCGGCCCCAGTGTCCGTTCAGGCAGCGTAAGCGGACCAGGCAACACCGGCGGTGGATACAGTGGCGGAAAGTAATCTTCCAAAGCCTTCAGAACACGAACGCAGATATATTCGTGTTCTGATATTTGCCACCTTTATAGCCGGGCTATGCTCCATCATTTATGAGCTCCTGATTGCCACAACTGGTGCCTACTTTATTGGCGATAGCATTCGTCAATTTTCCTTAGTTATAGGATTTTATATGGCGGCCATGGGTATCGGATCATTTCTTTCTCGCCTGATCCCTGATGAAAATCTGCTACATACGTTTATTTTTATCGAAATCTTACTGGGACTGATCGGTGGCCTAAGCGTGCCGCTTCTATACTTTTCGTTTGCTTTTTTAGATATATTTCAACTTTCAGTTCTTGCATTGACGTCTTTGATTGGTTTGCTAATAGGCATGGAGATTCCTTTCTTGAGTCGACTGATGAGCAAGCATTATTCCCTCAAAGACAATATCTCAAACATTCTCTCAGTCGATTATTTCGGCGCTCTAATCGCGACTTTATTATTTCCGTTCCTGTTACTGCCTTTTCTCGGTGTATTCCGAAGCTCACTCACGTTCGGTCTCATCAATATGTCGATAGGCTTTGCTGTACTCTATATTTTTTCAGATGCGCTCAAAGTTCATCGTAAAAAAATTCTGCTCACATATAACATCCTAGCCTTCAGCATCCTTCTGCTGACAATAATATATGCAAAAACAATCATGAGTAGCTGGACGACACATATGTATGAAGACAGGGTCGCATACGCTCATGAGACCCCTTATCAGCAAATTGTGGTTACCAAGCGAAGAGATGATCTGAGGTTATTTTTAAACGGTAACCTGCAGTTCTCGTCTGTGGATGAGCACCGCTATCATGAAGCTTTGATTCACATTCCCATGTCAGGCTGTCGCTGCGAGCATGTTCTGATGCTCGGCGGAGGTGATGGCCTCGGAGCCCGTGAATTGCTCAAATACCCTCACCTTAAATCTATTACACTCGTGGATCTTGATCCTGCAATCACTACTCTTGGCAAAGAGAACCCCCTTATTGTCACTCAGAACAAGGCATCACTTCTGGACCCGAGAGTTTCCATAGTTAATGAAGACGCCTTCGTCTTTGCTAATAAGCTCGACAAGAAGTTTGATCTTATTATTGTCGATCTTCCAGACCCCAATAATACCGCGCTAGCTCGACTTTACAGCCGCGAGTTCTATTGGCTATTGCAGTCTGCTTTGGCAAATAAGGGACGGTTCGTCACTCAGGCTACCAGCCCCTATTTTGCAAGAGAAGCTTTCTGGAGTATCGAGAAGACTCTCCTTAGCTCAGGCTTCGAGAATGTGCTCCCCTATCACGTGTCGGTTCCTTCATTCGGAGAGTGGGGATTTCTAATGGCAAGCCAGTCACCTATCGTGCTGGACGGCATCCCTGAAGACATTTCAACGCGCTTTCTCACTGACGAACTTATTCCTCTTGCTCAGGTATTTCCAAAGGATATAGGCCGCCTCTCGGTAAAAGAAAACACACTCGATTCTCCCGAAATTCTTCAATACTATCTCTCGGGCTGGAAACACTGGCGCTAAGAACTTCACTGGATGATTTGTTCATAATCACCCACATGTAAAAAACGGGGCCATTGGCCCCGTTTTCTATTGCTTATTAAGCAACTCAAAATAAGCAACTAGCAACTCAGCGGCTTACCACCACTTATTGTTGCTGTAAGTCGCTGGGTCACGCAGCGGCTGGCTTGGACCACGCGCTGGAGCAGTACCGTCGATCAGAGATTGCATATAGTCGTGTGCCATGTCACCGAAGTCACCGCAAAGAGCCAGAGACTCATCAACAGCTGCCTGGAAGTGCACACCTGCCCACACACGGCTCTGGCCACAATCCTGCTCGAACTCACTCCAGGTGTTGAACACGAGAGTAGTATCCGCTGCTGGCGTCAGACCAGGCTCGATGCGTGAAGAACCCGCAGGATACTCAACCGGGAAGCCCAACATGTCGTCGCCCAGGAAAGCACGCGCTGACTGAGAGTGCGCCGCACAGAAACAAGAAGAGGCTGATGGATACTCAGGGTGATCCGCTTCTTCCATGTAAGCGCGCCACTGGTTCGCAGGCAGCATTACAGTGCCTTCACCCGGACCGCCCCAAGCTTCAACGGGTTGATCGCCGTAAATGTGCTGAATCGCAGAGAATGGACGAACGCCGTCGTACTCAGCTTTTTCCTGCCATACGAAAATACCGGCGTCGAACGCTGCCATGTTAGTCAGGAAGTCCAGCTGGATAAACTCAAGAAGAGACAGTCCACGCGACTGAGCGGCGAACACTGCAGAGAAACCCAGTGAGAAAATCTTGTTATCAAACAGTTCTGCTTTCAGCTTCTGCTCTTCGGTCAGGTTCGCAGACGCAACCAGAACTTCATCAGCCTGTTGCTTGTACAGATGCTTGAACGGCGCGAAGCTGTTCGCAGGCCAAGGCACACTGAAGCGCTCCGGATCATCGTAAGAGTATGGCTCAACGTTCGCGTACTGAGGTGTAACGAACTGTTGAACTTTGTAGAGCCCAACGCCTTTACGTTGAACGTCTGGCTGCCACTTTGAAGGACGCTTCAGATCATACGCAGTGTTCTTTGGCTCATAGCCTGTGTAGTCGGCATACGGCTGTGGGTGCACATCTTCATTGATCCAACCAGCCTGGTTCATACCGTCATTCAGACGACCTTCTGCGACTGCTGCACCAGCAACGTTACCGATACCGACCGGGGTAGTCAGGTCAGTACTGGTGTCATCCGGGTCCAGGCCTGCTTCAACCAGCATTCCACGCCACTCTGCAGTACGCTGTGGTAGCAGAACTTTCAGGACCTGATAAGAGGCGTACAGAGTCGCGATGTTAATGTTCTCGTTGTCTACGCTCTCAGACGCTGGACGGTTAGGAATACGTGAATACACACCTACCGCCGTTGGGTGGTATGGCGCAGACGCGTCGTACCAGGCGTTCGTAACCTGAGCGGTAACACGCAGAACCAGAGTCGCATCACCTGCAGTCGCTGAAATATCCTGGAAAATTGCTGGTGCTACTTTAGAAATCACCAATTCAACTGGCGCATTGCCAGTCTGCAGGTCGTAAGCAGAAGCCTGATTTACAGCAATGGAGAGCAGAGCAGACGCAGCAAGAGCAAGCGGACGCCCCTTTAAAAGAGGGAGTTTCATAAGATTTTCCTTATCTGTTATTTAGAGTTTGCACCCAATACCGCGGGGTACTTCCGCACGGCAGATAAGAATATGCGCCATTTTCATTTCTGATTCATTGCGTTTGTCGGGTATTGCCATGACATAAAAGACAGGTTCAAGACAACTTGAGCCTTGAAAAAATAAATGTCTCCAAGTGACCCAAGGAGGAGCGCCAAATGACAGCCCCACCGAAGACATTTAGCGACACAAAATAGCCACGAGACTTACTCGGACTCAATATTATTCATCAGAGCTGGATTTTTACTGATTTACGAGCAAACCAAGGGAACTTTATTGATTTCACAAAGGTGACGATGGTCGGTCAATAATCGAAGCCTTCCGCCATGTGCTTATCCTTCAACTTGACGTAGTTCTCGGCGGTGTAGGTGAAGTACTTCCGCTCTTTCTCGGTAATTGGTCTCGCCTTTTTTGCCGGGGAGCCCATATAGACAAAACCACTTTCGAGCTTCTTGCCGGGCGGCACCATAGCGCCCGCGCCAATAATGACTTCACTCTCAACAACAGCACCATCCATGATCATGGACTTCATACCGACCAGAACCCGATCTCCTATCGTGCAGCCATGTAGCATGGCCTGATGCCCGATAGTGACATCATCACCGATGATCAGCGGGAACCCACCTGGGTTGTAATCAGACGCGTGAGTAATGTGCAACACAGCACCATCCTGAACTGACACTCGCGAGCCAATACGAATATGATGCATATCGCCGCGAATGACGGCAAAAGGCCAGACTGAGCAATCTTCGCCCATGCGCACATCACCAATGATGACAGCGGTCCGGTCAACGAACACAAACTCCCCCAGCTTAGGGGCGGTTTTTTCGAAAGCACGGATATTCGGACGACGGATCATTCAGGGCCTCATTCTCAGCGGGTAATTGATTCGGGATTACGTTGGCTATTGTTAGCTAAGCTTAGCACTCCACGACACATCAATCTTCGATCCTATAGAGATGGAGCAATAACCCCAGATACGGAAACTCAAGATACTTGAATTTGCGCCCTGAACCCCAATACTTAAAGCATCGTTAACGAAACTTTTCTCGCTCACGGAGCCTTCTGTTTATGTCGAACCCGCTGCTTCAGCCTCATCCTCTGCCACCGTTTTCATCGATTGACGCAGAGCATGTGCTGCCCGCCGTCGAAGAGCACCTGAACACCAATCGGACACGCATCAGCGAGTTACTGGGTCAGTTCGCCAGTGGTGAGGCAACGCCGACCTGGGAAACGCTGATCGAACCGATGGACGAATGGCACGACGAACTGAGCAAGGCCTGGTCGCCGGTCGGCCACCTCAATGGCGTGCTCAACAGCGATGATCTCCGCGAAGCCTACAACGCCTGTCTGCCGCTGCTGAGCCAGTACTGGACGGAATTCGGCCAGAATGAAGACCTGTTTAAAGCCTATGACGCGCTGAAGAACAGCCCGGAATTCGACAAGCTGAGCAGCCCGCAGAAGACAGCCATCAACAACGCTCTGCGCGATTTCCGCTTATCCGGCATTGATCTGCCCGCCGACAAGAAAGTGCGCTACGCCGAAATTCAACAAAAGCTGTCAGCGCTGACCAGCAAGTTCAGTGAAAACGTGCTCGACGCCACCGCCGCCTGGACCAAACACATCACCGACGTGAGTGAACTGGACGGCGTGCCGGAATCAGGTCTCGGCCTGCTCGCACAGCAAGCTCAACAGCGTGACCTCGACGGCTACGTGATCACCCTCGACTTCCCGTCGTACATGCCGATCATGAGCTACTGCACGAATCGTGAACTGCGCGAAGAGCTGTACACCGCGTTCGTCACCCGAGCCTCCGACGTTGGCCCGAATGCGGGCGAGTTCGACAACAGCCAGAACATGAAAGACATTCTGGCGCTGCGCTATGAGCTGGCCACCCTGCTCGGCTTTGACAATTACGCCGAATATTCTGTCGCCACCAAGATGGCAGAATCCGGCCAGGAAGTGATCGACTTCCTCAACGATCTGGCCGCCAAAGCCAAGCCACAGGCCGAGCGTGAATTCGCCGAGCTGAGCGCCTACGCCGCCGATGAACTGGGCCTCACCGATCTGAAGCCGTGGGACGTGACCTTCGCTTCAGAGAAGCTGCGTCAGGCACGCTACAGCATATCGCAAGAGGACATTCGTCCTTACCTGCCGGTCGATACCGTCATCAAAGGCATGTTCGAAGTGGTCTCGCGTTTATATGGCGTTGAGTTTGAAGAGCAGAACGAATTCGATACTTACCACCCGGATGCGCGCTTCTTCCATGTAACGAAAGACGGCAAACAAATCGCCGCTTTCTATCTGGATCTTTACGCCCGCTCGAAAAAACGCGGCGGCGCCTGGATGGACGACTGTCGCGTGCGTCGCTCCACGAAAGACGGTGTGCAGCTGCCCGTCGCCTATCTGGTCTGTAACTTCAGCCCCGCCGTGGGCGACACCCCAGCGCTGCTGACCCACGATGAAATGACCACCCTGTTCCACGAGTTTGGTCATGGCCTGCACCACATGATGACCGAGATCGATGTCAGCGCCGTGAGTGGTATCAATGGTGTCGCCTGGGATGCAGTCGAGCTCCCAAGTCAGTTTATGGAAAACTGGTGCTACGAGCCGGAGGCCTTGGCCTTCCTCTCTGGCCACTACCAGACCGGCGAGCCGCTACCACAGGAACTGCTGGATAAACTGCTCGCCGCAAAGAACTTTCAGAGTGCCATGGGAACCATGCGCCAGATCGAATTTGCTCTGTTCGACTTCCGCCTGCACCGCGAATACAGCGACAGCAACCCGGTCACCGCTGAGCAGATTCTTGGCGAAGTCCGCGAAAAAGTGACCGTCGTTCCGACCGTCGAATTTAACCGTTTCCAGCATGGCTTTACTCACATTTTCGCGGGCGGCTATGCGGCAGGCTACTACAGCTATAAATGGGCCGAAGTCCTGAGTGCTGACGCCTATTCACGCTTTGAAGAAGAAGGCATATTCAACAAGACGACGGGCGAGAGCTTCCTCAAAGAGATTCTCTCGCAGGGCGGTTCGCGTGAAGCCGCAGAACTGTTTGAAGCCTTCCGCGGCCGTAAGCCATCGGTCGAACCGCTGCTGCGCCATTGCGGGATCGAGATTGAGGATGCCGCATGACGGATTCAGATAACGCGGGATTCAAACCGACCCGCCCGCGCCGCTTTATCGCCGGCGCGGTCTGCCCCAAGTGTTCAGAAATGGACCGCACCGTGATGTACACCAACGACGACGGCGACGAAGTCCGCGAGTGCATCAGCTGTGGCTACAGCCAGACCAGCAAAGAACAGGCACAGGAAGATTCGCAGGCAAATACCCTCGCTACCGAACTGACAACCAGGGTGACACCGATGGATGGCAAAGCACTGCTGGATGACGACGTAAAACCGCTGAAGATTATGGGCTTAGATAATACCAACGATCAGTGAAGTTAAAGACCGCATCACACTTTACTAAAGTCGTGATTAGCGTTCAGGATTTTTCGGGCTAGACTGATGTCATAAAGCACAGATCACAACAACACCCTAACGTAAAACGGGCATTGAGGCAGGACGCCGCAATGCCCTTTTTTTATGCAGTTTTGAAAGAGTCAGCGGATCGTTCAGAATACGTAGCTTATGCCCACCCCGACTTCTGACTCATCGTCGATTTCGTCGGACTCATTATCTGTAGCGAAGACGTACAGGCTCACGTCATTACCCAGGTCATAGGTTGCCCCCAGGCTCGCACTGGTGCTGTTTTCAGCAACGTTATCAGAAGCACCATATTGCAGTTGCACAGCCAGCTCTGTATTGACGGTAACTTCAGCAGACGCCAGCCAGCCGGTGGTTGCGTCAGTTTCTGCCAACACATCACGATGCTCCCACAGTGCACCCAGCGCTACCGGGCCAAGAGGGTAACGAAGCACAAGGCGAACAAGATCAATGTCGTCACCCTCGACTTCGGTGTCATAGGCGACACCAGCAAACAGATCGCCCTGCTCGTAGGAAAGCGACATCGAAGCCCCGTCGCTACGGCCCTCTTCGGCTTCTTCAGTATCATCACTGCCGGTCTCGTAGCTGACATGACTGATACGCGCCGTCAGGCCATGCCACTGCGGTGAGGTGTACATAAACGCATTACTGATATCGACATCGCCGGTGCTGATATAACGGGCTTTGTCACCGCGCAGGTCGGTGAAGTAATCCACACCTTCGCCCAGAATGTTAAGGGGCGTCGCGAAGTAACCGATTTTGAGTTTCCCGGCTCTGCCCATCAGGCCTACGTACCCTGCGCTCAGGGTCAGTGGGTCCTGTTCGCTGTTCCCGCCAGACGAAGCGACAGGCTGATCAGGCATGATCTCGTATTCAAGCAGGAATTCGGCCGATACGCCGTGGTTTAATTCACGTTGCTCTGTTGCTCCTATCGCTGAACCATTGGAACGGATGTTCGCAAAAGATTCGCCATCTTCGGTAATTTACTGGCGCGACATATTTATCTCGCCATAAAAATCCAGCGCCTGCGCCGAGGGAGCCGTAGCCACCGCAATGCCTACAGCAATCGCGCGTGTTTTGTTAATTCTTGTCATCTCTCGATCTATTTTGATTCAGTCACGGTTGGTGGTCAGAGGTTATTATCCTGTGCCCAGCGATCAAATTCGGGCATCACTCTCGGTAAGCCTGTGCCGGTCACCAACATATGATCCTGTTTGTACAATTCAACAAATTTTCCGTGCTCAAAACGCAGTGCAGTGGTCTTACCGATCGGAGTACGAACGATTCTGTCATCGGTGCCAGAGATGACGAGCACAGGTGTTTTTATACGTTCTGGATACACTTTACTGGCGCGTTTTTTATCAAGAAACCACATTGCCATTTCAAAGTACGCTTTACCAGATTCAGCTCTCAGCTGCACAAAAGCATCGCGCATCAACTGTTCATCCTGCAGGTGACCCGTACTCCAGACAAAACTCTCCCATTCTGGCATCAGGGGTTTACGCCAGAAGCCCCAGCGCGAAAAGTGATGTTGAAACGTACGCAGCATTGAAGGGTAAGCAGCAAAAATTCCAGCCGCGGGGGCGGGTGAAAGCAGCATAAGCCCTGCATGATCGACTTCCTGAGCGATTAACTGCGCGATCAGGCCGCCCATTGACCAGCCAACAATAATAGGTGGCTGATCCAGCCCCTTAATCAGCTCGATGAAATCATCACGATAGTCCAGCAGGCTGTTGTCTTTCATGGCCAGCGCACCTTCCAACAGTGGCAAGTCATGATGACGCAGAGGCGGCGCATGCACTTCATAGCCACGTTCCTCAAACGCTTGTTTCATATCATCCCAGACTTCGGGATAACAATAAGTGCCGGCGACCAGAACAACAGGTGCTTTGGTTGTTATCTTGGGGCTAGACTCAGAATTCGGCATCGACCTTATCTCTCTGTTGTGTGCTGGCTATAAATTAACAGAGCCATTATGTGCTGTCCCGAACAAATGCGTCCAATACGGGTGGCAGCTTGGCGCGGGTAGGTTACACTCCTGAGTGTCGATGAAGGAGAACTGTTTTGATAGCCTGGCGACTGTTAATCCTGCTTTCAGCTCTGGTATTGGTCCAGCTGGCTGGCTGCGCAACGTATGGAAGCGGTGTCCAGCAGGCACTGACGGCTGTTGAAGAAGGTGATTACGCTAAGGCGGCGACACAGATTCAATCGTCCTTGTCTGCCGATGGCAAAGATCGCCTTCTTTATAATCTTGAGCTGGGCGTTGTCCGCCACCTTGAGGGTAACTACGCCGAGAGCAACCGCCTGCTTGAAGACGCCGCCCGCATTAGTGAAGCCCTTAAGAAGAAGCAGCTTCGCGACAGCCTTATGGTCATGATGAGTAACCCGCGCAACGCTGATTATGCGGGTAACACTCATGAAGAAATGATGATCTATTACTACAAGGCCCTGAACTATCTTGCGATTGCCGGGGAGTTGCCTCCCGGTAATGCTCGCCTTGATGCCGTTGAAGGCGCGCGCATTGAGTCCCGCCGCCTACTGCTCCGCTTACAAGCCCTGCGCAACAATGAGGGCTCATACAACCAGTACAAAGACAAAGAAGAGCGTACCTTTTCCAAGGTAATGGACGTGTTTTCTGTGCTCGTCGGAAATCTGGTCGATACCGACGACCTGACCTACCGAGATGATGCACTGGCGCACTACCTGACCGGCGTTAGCTTCGAAATGAACGAAGAATACGACAACGCCCGTATCAGTTACCTGAAAGCCGCTGAAAGCTATGAATCCGGCTATTCAGAACAGTTTCAACTGGGCAATGGCATGGCTCAGCAAGCCTGGTTTGATGTCGCCAGAATGATGCGTAGAAGTGGGTTCTCAGATAACGAAACGGCGCAGGTGACGAAAGGCAAACTCTCAGAAACGCAACGTACGTTGCTGGACAGCGTAGCGGATAAAAGCCAACTGCTGGTTATTGAACACAAGGGTCGTGTCCCTGAGAAAAAAGAGCTGAACCTTCAGCTCTCGATCAACCCGAACCTTCGGGCTCTGGAGCTGCAGCCGTACTTTTTTGAATACTCGCAAGAAGAGATCAATTGGTTCTACCTGCTTTATGCCGACAAAATGTTCTACGGCCTGGTCGCCGACTATCTCAACGCCACCCGTAACTTCCGGGTCGATTTCTTCACCAAGACCATCTTTCTTGGCCCCCTGTATGACACTGCCGAAAGCATGGGGCTGACGAATGCTATCGGCAGTTCTCTCAGGGTGGCTGTTCCTTATTACGGCCGCCCTCTCGATTACGGACAAAGCCTGCTGACCATTGATCAACAGACCTGGGCTCTGGATCCGGCTGCTAGTCCACAGCTGATGGCTATTCAGGAACAAATGAAAAACGCAGGCCCGGAAATAAGAGCCGCTCTGTCACGCGCCGCAGTAAAAGCCATCACCGCAGCAGCGATTGGCTCACAAGATTCTACGGGCATTCTGGCCTTTGCAGGAAAGCTCGCAGCTCAGCTCTCAGACGCCGCCGAAACCCGAAGCTGGCTACTCCTGCCCGGCGAAATACAGATCAGACGCTTGTTTCTTGAGCCAGGCGACCACACACTGACTCTTGATTCTCACCTGACTGATAATAACCGGCAGCAGACCCAGAAACAGGTGTCTCTGAAGCCTGGTGACATTCAGCTCTGGACGGTGCGGACCACAGGTGCCAACCAAGCTCGTAAGGCATTGCCAAAACAGAATGAAACGACGCCGGAGACAACCCCTCAAGACGGAACTCCGGCGACAGACTCAGCTCCAAAAACCGATAAACCGACCCGAAGACTGCCAACGAAGGAATGAAATTATGTTAAACCCTATTGCCCGATTCGCTGCCCTGACCATGGTCGGAGCCGCTGTACTTACCGCAGGCTGCGCCACTAAGGTGAGTCGCGTTGATCCCGCAGAAGAAATCGCCTTGTCAGATCAGTGGAACAACAAAGACTCGGAGCTGGTCGCGACCGAGATGATCAACGATATGCTGTCGTTCCCTTGGGTGTCTGACTTCGAGCTGGAAAACAACGAGCGCCCGACCATTATCATCCAGCGCATCGCGAACAAGTCGCACGAACATATTGCCGTTGATACCTTCGTTAACGACATTAAGCGTGCCCTCCTCCGTTCTGGCAAAGCCGACTTCGTTGTTGCTGGCGAAGAGCGTGACGCCGTCCGTGACGAGCGCCGTGATCAGGAGCTGAATTCAAGCAACGCGAAAGAAATGGGCCAGGAAGATGCAGCTGACTTTGCGCTGTCAGGTTCAATCAACAGCATCGTTGATGAGGCGGGTAAAAAACGCGTAACTTTCTATCAGGTGGACATGAAGCTGATCAATATGGAAAGCAATCGCGAAGTCTGGAATGGTCAGAAGAAGATCCAGAAGCTTCAGGAACGCTGAGTTAACCCAGGTTTCTGAGCGTCCACAAAAAAGCCTCGCTGGTGTGACCAGAGAGGCTTTTTAATACGTACTCAAACTCGATCAGAACAGTATGCGATACCCGGCACTCACAGTCTGAGCATCGCCCGAGAAGCGAGTCAGCATCAGTTCAATACGCTCATCCGCCGATACCTGGTAATCCGCACCCAGAGCGTACGAAAATAGCCATTCGCTGTTACTTTCTACATTCAGTCCACGCTCACCTTCAGCATCAATCTGACTGCTTCCTAAGCGAACAACCGACCCCCAGCTATTGCCCATCGCCCAGGCCGGACGATACTGACCAAACACCGACCAGGCCGAATAGCTGATCGCTGCCGTATTTACGCTGGCTTCGCCAAGATTGGTGTACTGAACCAGTGCACTCCACTCTGGCGAGATATGCCAGGCCGCATTAATGAAGGCTGAGGCATCGATGTAATCTTCTTCGGTCGGCTCAATATTCAGATCCGGTGAGAAGCGGGTAAAACCAACCCCGCCTCCGACACTGAATTGTTCAGCATGGGCCGGTGCAACCGCAGCCAGCGCCAGTAACACAGCCACTGCCTGACGACGAGCACGGGCAGTAAACGCCAGGATCGCGACCATCAACCACCAGAAACCCTGGCTCATCGAGCCACCCGTGCCAGCCTCGACATCGGTTCCCGGATTGTTAGACACATCCAGGCGGTCCGGAATACCATCGCCATCACTGTCGAGATCAGCATCCGGCGCCTGGTCAGGCTCTTCTGCTACCGGCAGTGCAATTTCGCTGTCGATATCATCGCGGATACCATCATTGTCAGCATCATCATCGAGGAAGTCAGCAATACCGTCACCGTCGAGGTCACTGAGTTCTCTATCGTCACGTACACCGTTGTTATTGGTGTCGGTGCCGAAAACAGTACCGTTTACTTCAGCGTCCACACCGTCGTCGATACCGTCAGCGTCGGCATCTTCACCTGTGAAGAAATCAAACTGACTGTTTTCTTCACGATCAGGGATTCCATCGCCATCGTCGTCGTCATCCAGGTGGTTCGGTATACCGTCACCATCAAAGTCGCGCAGTGAACCAAAGGCACCAATGGCGTTATCAATCACATCCATCAGGCCGTCACGATCGACGTCGGTGGTGCTATCGAGACGACCATCTTCATCAAGATCCAGTGCAGCACGGATGCCAGCGAGAATCAGATCGCGATCCACACCATTACTGAACAGTTCGAAGAAATCTGGCTCGCCATCGGTATCTGTATCCGGCAGCAACGCAAGGTCAGAAATCAGATCCGAAAGGTTATCCAACAAACCATCTTCGTTGCTGTCGCTATGGCCGGCCTCGACCAGATCAGAGACACCGTCGTTATCAGAATCCATGTCCAGTGAGTTGATCAGGCCATCCTCATCTACATCCACCAGGTTATAGCTATAACCTTTCGATGCCGCAGCAGCGACAGAACCTGGCGCGACAGGTGTTACAACACGGGCCTGATAATAAGCGATCAGCTCGGCTGGCGTATCGAGGTCGTCGTTCACACCATCGTTGTTGTCGTCTGGGCCGTTAGTCCAGTCATAGCGGTGGTCATAAGCATCGAAGAGATCACTGATACCGTCGGCGTCATCGTCAGGCAGAGAAGCCAACAGGCGGCCGTACTCCAGATTGTCGCGGATACCGTCGCTGTCAGCATCGACATCATTGCGGTCAGCGATGCCATCACGGTCCGTATCAACACCGTCGTCGCCTTCGAACAGATTTGGCAGGCCGTCGTTATCGTCGTCCTGACCTTCCATGATCACGTCGATCAGGGCTTCGATTTTTTCTACCGTATCAACGCTCTCACCCGATACCTGATTGGCAACCGCACGATTGAGAATTGGCAGAATGCGTGTCAGTACCTCATCAGAAATACTGTCGACGCCCACCAGCTGATAATCTTCCAGTGTTGGAACCTGTGCCAGCGCGTCGCCAACGCTATTCTCAATGGTATTGGCGGCGTTCTCTTCGCGGGTGATTACGGCGCTTGATGTGGCCGTGGCCATCTCAAGAACACCCAGATCGTCAGTGAAGAACACAGACACAGAGATGACCTTACCAACGTCGCCTGCGGTCAGTTCATAACCCGCCGTCGAACTCACGGCATCAACACCACTGAGCCAGCTGTACGTATAGGACGCTCCCGAAGTACCGTTTACATCAGACACAGACATGCTCAGTACTTCACCGACAACCGCATCACCGAGAATCACAGCCTGCGAAGGCGTGTTAACCGTGACCGACAGGGCCACAGGTAGGGTATTGGCAAAATCGTCACTCAACGTCAGCGCAACTGGAAATACACCCGTCACGTTAGTTGCTGGCGCAAAGCTGAGCGTCTGCACATTATCCAGTAACGTCAGACTGACCCAGTCAGGATTACCGGCCTGCAGAGCAAACACCGTGTTGTCACCGGTAGCGTCTGTGGCACTCAGACCAAAAGTCGCAGTGCTTTCATTACTGATCAGAAGCTCAGTCAGACCGGTATACACGGGCACGCTGTTCACACTAGCTACCAGCGCTGCGATTTCTTCAGAGGTATCCAGCTCCTCGCCAGTACGTGCCTGAATCGCCGCCTGATATTTCGCATTGTTAGCTTCGATCGCGCCGCTGACACCGTCAACTGCATTCAGCTCGACATGCGTGATGCCATTCGGCAGACCTGCCGCCATAGAGATTGCTGTGACTTC
>NZ_DFQB01000060.1:149782-314786 GCF_002377545.1 Thalassolituus sp. UBA3500
CGCCATAGAGATTGCTGTGACTTCCGCATCCAGTACTGTGATTGTCAGCGTCTGCTCCACCACGTTAAAGCCATCGGTGACTTCGATAATCGCATCGAACACGCGTCCGGTTTCGTTTTCCGGCGTGCCTGACAGCCTGCCTGCGGTCGACAGAATCAACCATACAGGCAGGTCCTGATCCGCTTTAAAGCCGAAGGTCAGGGAGTCGTTGTTGCTGTCGGTCGCTGTGATGGTGATGCTGGAGTTTTCCCCTTCGAGGAAGGTGAACGCCGCGCCCGAGGTGAACACAGGCACCGAATTCACGTTCGCGACCATGGCCGCAATCTCAGCCGGAGAGTCCAGATCTTCAGGGCTCAGACTCTCGATGGCCGCCTGATAGGCGCTGTTGTTCTCAGGCACGGCATCCGTCACGCCGTTGACAGCGTTCAGTTCAACGCTGGTGATGATGTTCACGCTTCCTGCTGCGGATGAAATGGCGTTGACCTCAGCATCAATCACGGTCACTTCAATCGTCTGTTCAACCACAGTAAAGGTATCGCTGACCTGCACAATGACATTGAATACCCGGCCGCTTTCGTTCACAGGCGTTCCGGTCAAAGCGCTGCCCGAGATGGTCAGCCACACAGGCAGTTCCTGACCGGCTTTGATGCCGAAGATCAGGGCGTCATTGGCTACATCTGTCGCCGCCAGCGGGAAGTTAAATGCTTCGTTTTCGAGAACACTTAAGGTATCTGCAGAGATAAACACAGGCACGCTGTTCACACTGGCCACCAGAGCCGCGATTTCTTCAGGGGTATCCAGCTCTTCGCCTGTGCGTGCCTGAATCGCCGCCTGATATTTCGCATTGTTGGCTTCGATCGCGCCGCTGACACCATCAACTGCATTCAGCTCGACATACGTGATGCCATTCGGCAGACCTGCCGCCATAGAGATTGCTGTGACTTCGGCGTCCAGCACCGTAATGGTCAGCGTCTGCTCAACGACGTTATAGCCATCAGTGACTTCGATCACTGCGTCGAACACGCGTCCGGTTTCGTTCACTGGCGTGCCAGACAGTGCACCGGCTGCTGACAGGTTCAGCCATACGGGCAGATCCTGACCGGCTTTAAAGCCGAAGGTCAGATCGTCACCGTTGCTGTCGGTAGCTGTGAGAGTATTGTCAGAGTTTTCACCCTCAAGGAGGGTAAATGCCGCGCCCGAGGTGAACACAGGCACAGAATAACGAGATTCAAGTACAGACACTTGAGCTTCCAGCGTATCCAGCTGGTCATTCACCATCTTGATAGCTTTAACCTGAGCTTCGAAAGGTAACTTACGAAGCTGACCACGTGTCACCAGGTCGAGCTCGTTAATGCCCTCGGCAAGGTTGGCGATCCGACGTTGCGACTCGGAGTTACCTACCGATACGGCTTCGGCAACCCGGGCGCTGTCATTACCGAGGATAATAACGCTGGGAACTTCACGAATATCCGGATCTTCGTTATCCGAAAAGTCACGCTCCGCCTTGACCCCGAAGACCAAAGATTTTTTCGTAACGGCGATAGGATTGGCCTCTCCAACGTTAAGGCACCTCTCTGTACCGTCTGCGTCATAAGACACACGATCAAACATAGTTGTCTTCGCTGGCTGTCCAGCAGGTATAGGCTCATCAAGAGGAGTTACGTTTGGGATGTAGAACTCTCCTGAAATTACGGTAGCAGTACATTCATAGTCAGGTGCACTGCCATCACTCAGGACAAGACCTTCCGTGAAGCCACCCTGCCCTACAACAAACTCGATATCGCCGCCGTTTATGGTCTCATTCGCCTCTAGCTTCCAGTTATTACCTCCAGAAAAATTGCCATAATAACCCGCCCCTGGATTCGCAAAACTATACAATTCTGCACTCGCAGTTCCATCAACCAGACTGAGTCGGACATTATTCTCTCTCAGGATGACAAGGAAGTCCGGCCGGCCCGGAGATGGCTGAGCAAAGGGAATATCGGGAAAGCAGTCCATGCCACTGCACAGACCGCCCTGAACGATGAATGTGTCCGGCTTAATGACATCTGCAATTACCAGCGCAGACGGTACTGCGCTCGCAACCAGCAGAAGTATCTTTTTAGAAATATGCATAGTTATCTTCCGGTCACGGCTCCAGTGCAGATACACGTGCGGAAAGTGCGCTCAGGCGGGCGTTCAACTCACTAAGGGCCGCATCAAGTTCGGCGGCCTCTGCTTCAACATCCAGATTGCTGACCACATCCTGAGCTGTACGTAAGTTAACTGCATCAGTATCAGACTCTGCATCCGCTACAAAAGTGACACGGCGCTGAGCAGACTCGCTACCAACAGATATGGCATCTTCTACCACGACAGACATGGTACCAAGGGCGACATCCCCCTCTGGCGAGATTTCAAGTACACGACGACTGTGCGTCGTATCCTCAATAAAGAAGCTCGCAGCACTACCTGCTACTTCGTCTGATACACCAATCTGCCAGTCATTGCGCGGGAAGGCACCTGAGTTACTGGTATCCTTGAAATAGATCTGAGGAGAGTCGCCTTTGACCTTCAAGGTTTCAAATGAAAACTGTTCACCATCCTGACAGTCCACACCGATACAGGCTCTTTGTGTAACGACAAGATTTTCATTAATCACCTCATCAGCTACTGCACCGCCCGCCGCGCTTAAAAGCAGCGCACTTACGAAATACTTTTTCATCAGGATGTCCCTTTGGTTAGCCAATTGTCGTCGCAAGACATTAAATTGGGCGAACAATTGCCTAATAAGTAACCACTGTCAAGTAATGTCTAATCTGCGTAACCGATTGTCACTGATGTTAGCTTTTTGCTCATGTGGGATATTGCGCTGGGTTTCACGGTCAGATAAGTCACACACTCTCTTTGTATCGGGGTACACTCTGCAGAACCCGATCGAACTGCTGCTTCAAGGACTCCACTCGGACTGTTAATGATGACCAGACACCTCACCACTTCATTACTCCCTCTCACCCTCGCGATCAGCCTTTTGAGCGGCTGTAGCTCGCTTTACGAAAAAGGCGATTCCGACGTTATTCCGGATAACGTTAAGCAAGTGGAAAGCCTGCCCAGCTGGGTAACCAACCAACCCACAGATAAAACAAAGGCGTATGGCGTCGGCTCTATGGAAGTGTATGGCAGCCCTGATCAGGCATTAAAACGTGCCACAGATTTTGCCCGTGCGGATCTGGTCAGTCGCCTGAAAGTGACTATTTCTGCAACCAATTCCAGTCGCATCAATGAGTACACAACCGATGGCGAAACCCGCCTTCAGAAAAATATTTCCCAGACCATCAGCAGCACCATACCGACTGTGACACTGGACGAAGTCGTCATCCGTGATACCTACGTCGACGACAACTACGCCTATGCGCTGGCCGAGCTGGATCGTACCGCTGCGGCAAGTCGTATCAAAGGGCAGCTACAGGAAGTAGAGACCGAACTAGAAATGATGAAGTCTGCTCAGGTGACTGGCACCGGTAAGCTCGAGCGCTTGCAGCAGCAGTTACCTGCGCTAGCTCTCTTTGCTCAACATGACCAACTGGCAGAGCAATACGCGTTTGTCGCCACCAGCAGAACCCGACCACAGGCCCCGCAGGCTTTGCGTGATTATCGTGATGACATTCTCGCTGCCGTAAAAGAACTGGATGTTCGTCTGGTGCTGCTCGATGACGGCGCGCGTATCATGCGCGGTGGTTTGTTTGAGACTCTGACAAACCAGGGGCTTCGCCTTGGCGAGAGCGACACCCCTGACCTGAGTTTTGAAGTCAGCGCCAACCTCGACAGTCAGCAGCAGGATGGAAATTACTACGTTTTCGCCAACGCGCGGGTCAACCTCAGAGACAGCAGTGGTAAGGTTTTAAGTTCTTTTTCGGATAAGGCACGGGGGGTCTCTGGCATTCAGCAGAACGCCCTGAATAAGGCGTCAGAAAAGTTGGCTGAGCAGCTGTCAGAAGAACTGGCAGCCACTCTTACTCAGCGCCTGCGCTGATTGATCAGGCGGCTTGCGCTGCCTCAGTGACAGCCGCTGCCGCGTTACGAGCTTCGAATTGCTCGGGCGTCATCAGCGTCGCGTTGTTCTCGTCCCAGATAATGTAGCGCATTGAATGTGGTACATCCTTAAGGGTCAGACGGGTAACACTCTCGAATAATGCACTATTCTGCTCATGACACTCACGCAAACGGTAATTTGGAATGCGTGCTGACAGGTGGTGGATGTGGTGGTAACCGATGTCTGCGGTAAACCAATGCAGAATACGAGGCAGCTTAAGGTAGCTGGTGCCCGCCAGCGCAGCCTGGTAATAGTCCCAGCCCTCGGTCGGTGACGCATAAGAATTCTCAAAATTATGCTGAACCGTGAACAGAATAATTCCTGACGCACCTGCTAATGACAAAGCCACGATAAACACCGCGGCAAACTCGGCAAAGCCAAAGGTCATTGAAGCCAGTGTCCAGATCGATAACAGAGCCAGATTGTTAGCCGTCATGTGGCGAAACTCCTTCCAGTCCGCCCAGTAACGCGTGCTGTACTCAGAAGCTTTTTTGCCCTTCAGGATATGCGCAACCAACCCAAGCGTACCCTTGAACCAGGTAAAACGTGGGTTGAATACAAAATACAGAAAACCCGCGAGCGGCCCCATGAACAACTTGCGTTGACGAGCATAACTGCGCTTCTGCTTCGGCGTCAGCTCAGAATATTCCTCTGTCGACAGAACCGTAAGCGGACCACGGTACTTCTCCCAGTTACCATTGGTCGAGTGATGATAGTCATGATGTCTTGACCATACGTACTGAGGAACACCGCACACGACGCCAAAAATAAAACCTGCGATTTTATTGGCTCGCGGCGATTCATACAGACAGTTGTGACCGCAGTCGTGCAACATGACAAATGCACGCAGCAAGAACAGAGTCAGAAGTAACACGATACCTGAGGCAAGCAGCATTGAGACATCAAGGGCAGCAATACCGGCGTAAGTCAGAGCGATAACAGGAAGAAGCGTGGACAACGTCTGTGTCAGTGCAATACGGTTATTACGGACTGCGTAGCGCTTAATCAGGTCGTTTTTTATTTTTCTGAGCACCTGTGCTCCGGTATCGGTCTGCGTCATACCGCCCCCTGAAAATTATTACAAAACGGAGACAGTCTAGCAGAACAATACGTTTCTGCAGCGGAACAATGTAAGCAAGATCAACTTAGCTTCAGGGTGGCTCGTTTAGGTACATTTGCTGACCGCCGCCTGTACGCAGCGGATCAGCTTTTCCGGGTCGATGGGCTTGGCGATATGGTCGTTCATTCCCGCCGCCAGGCACGCCATCTTATCGTCATCCATGGCGTTAGCAGTCATGCCAATGATGGGGATCTCAGGCATTAACTTGCGAATCTCCCGGGTCGCGGTATACCCATCCATAACAGGCATCTGCACATCCATCAAAATAAAGTCGACCGCCGGCTTAGCCGCCATTCTATCTACCGCTTCTTTCCCGTTTTCTGCGATCAGTGTGCTCACACCATGTTTACTGAGGAACTCCTGAACAATCATCTGGTTTACTTTGATGTCCTCGACGATCAGAGCGCATTTACCCTGAAGTTGTCCCCAGCCTTCATGACCTGCCCTATCATCACTAGCTGCATCCCCAATCGGTAAATGCATATACGCCAGAAATTCACTGCCTTCGTTCTCAGTACTGTTCACCAGAATATCGCCTTTCATCATGATGGCGATCCTGCGGGATATACTCAGACCGAGGCCGGAGCCTCCGTAGCGGCGGCTGATCGAAGCATCCGCTTGTCCGAAAGCAGCGAAGATGTGATCCATTTTATCAGCGGGAATACCGACACCACTGTCGGTCACGCGAACCTCCAATTTCTCATCATCTGCGCAATAGCTGATGTTCAGATCTATGTAACCTTCACGCGTAAACTTAAACGCATTACTCAGGAGGTTGAGGATAATCTGCTCGATTCTCAATTCGTCACCGATAAGTATTTCAGGTACATCGTTCGCCAGTTTAATCCTGAAGTCCAACGCACTTTCGTCAGCGATATGATCAAACAGGGCCTCCATCTTCCGAACAATGCGGCGCATACGCACACTGGATTGCTCGAGTTCCATATTGCCGGATTCTATCTTTGCGTAGTTCAGCGTCTGATTAATCAGGCCGAGCAGGGTGACCGAAGCGAGATCCGCTTTCTGCAGGTAACTCTCCTGTACGGGCGTCAGTTCTGTATCAAGAACCAGCTTAAGGAATCCGTTGATCGCATTCAGCGGTGTACGTAACTCATGACTCATGTTGGCAAGAAACGCGGATTTGGCGTCGCTCGCCGCATTCGCTCGCGATACAGCGTCACTTAGTTCGGCCGTTCGCAATTCAACCTGCCGCCGAACCGTTTCAATCTGCCCCGTCGTTGTCAGAACAAACACCAGAAATAAAGTCGCAATCACAAACCCGCCGGTCAGGATGACATAACTGGTCCAGTCATTACGTCCATATATGTAGTTCTCTGCAGGAAATATCTGTAAGTGATACTTACGTGTGCCGAAATAGGCGTCGTAGCTGTGCATTGGTAGGTTGGAATGCGCCTGCTCAGCGGATTCATAAATGGGCTGACGCCCGCCGTCCGTCACATCATATAGGTTAAAGTACAAACCGGCCTGACGAGACTGAAAGATGCTTTCTCCGAGAATCCCGCTCACTTTCAGAACGCCGCTTGCGTACCCTACAAGTTCTTCATCGTCATCAAGATCAAATACGGGCATATAGAGAAGAATGGCCTGCTTTTCTCCTGTCTCTTGTGCCAGAACAATCGGGGCCGTCGCGACAGGCACATGCTCTATTGCAGCTTTATCGAGCGCGGCTTTACGCTCAGCATTAGCTCCAAGGTTCAGGCCAAATGCCCTGCGATTTGGCTCAAATGGGTAGATATATAAGACCGGGTAATATCGATCCTGATTACTGGCCTCGACCAGGCGACCGCCCTCTGCAAACTCGGTGAATGTGAAGCCCTCGAAGCCACGATCTCGATAAAAAGCTTCCCAACGCGCACGCCCCGCATTATCAACGATCTCCGTCCAGCCAACGCCGAAGAAGGCGTCATCACGAGACATCACACGTTCCGAGAACCGCGCAAACTCCTCGGGCGTCACGAAATCACTTGCACTGAATAATGCCGCGTAAGCGATCAGTTTGTTCTCTGAAATAGTTAACCGAGCATCAACGAGTTGTGACAGCTCATCAGCTGAGGCCTTGAGATCACTGACGATCCGCTCCCGGTTAAAACCAACGGACTTATAGAAAAGTCCGAACACGGCAGCAAGAATCAACAGTATTGGCACCATCACCTTAATTTTACGATCACGACTGTAGATATGTTCAGGCGCAGCCAACACCATAATTACAGGCGTCACCAAGAGCGCCCCTATCGCGTCGCCGGCCCACCAGGTGATCCAGTTAAACGCCAGCCGTTCAGTGACGATAAACTCATTAACGTACAGCGTAATATTGCCGATCGTTGTGCTGACCACACAGCCAAGCGCGACGACGACGAAACAGAACCGAACCAGGTGAGACAGTTCATCCCAACGGCTGCGGCCTGGCAGATAAGTGCGGTAAAGCCAAGCCCCGAACAGCCCCTGCAGCGTTGCACCAGCCCCCATGGCGATACCAGAGATAAGGGCAGTTGCAGACAACTCATTCAGTGCCGACGTGGTGGTGTACAGGTTGGCCCAAACGGCGCCTGCCATAACACCGGTGAAAGCAACAGTTCTGCTGAAAAGAAGAAAAGAGGCCAGGGCTACACCTGCGGCTGGCCAAACAGCGGCGGCATAATCTGGAGGGATTGCGAGCGCTGAACCCAGTCGGGCGAAAACAAAATAGGCCAACGCAGCAATGAGAAATCTGACGAAGTACATACCACCGTCCAGGAACATAACTTTTCAAGTATAGACAGAGATTTGAGGTTGGCCTTCTCTCGATCAGAAGCCAATGGAGCTAGCCCGTTAACAGATGGGTGGATGAATGCCATATATAAACTAGTCTCTGAAGAGCCCAGTCGACCTACCCCTGACGTCATCACTCGCGCGAATGGCGCAGCTGGATAAGGCATTTCAGGTCAAACCTGCAAGTCGCGACTTGGTACGCAACTTGTCTCGAAGTGACGTCTGTCGTCTCATACCACTGACTGAAGATATCCGTTATAGTTGGTGGCTCGGCGACAATAACAATAATAGGAAGCCCCCGATGGCAGAAAAAGACTACATTGCCATGTGGTACCACGCGCGTAAGCCGTATGGCATCAACGACACTATCTACTGGGGTTGGTACGACCCAGACACCAACAGCATTGACTGGCAAACCTGGCAGCACGCAGATGCTGATGGTATGGCAGGCTTCGCAAATATTCTCCGCCCGATGGGCTACCCCTGCTCCCCGCTTCCTGTCTGTAATGAAACCAAGGTTCCGGGCTGGCGCGAAATCATTAAAGCGAAAAAAGAGTTCCCAACCGAGGAAGGCGAGAAAGTCGTAAACTGGAAGAAAACCTACGAATACTCCAAAAATGACGTGTTCACGCCTGAAGTCGCCTGCCTGACTGAGGACGAAACAACCCGCCTGAACCAATGGTGTAAGGAGCACAAAGTGGCTCCGGGCAGCCTGGTCTACTCAAGTCTGAGCAATATCATCGCTGAACGTATGGTAAAAGGCGACAAGCCCTTTTACTGGTTTTATCCTATGAACGTGCGCGGTGCCACAGGCATTAAGACAGAAAGCTTTAACCAGGTGTCCGGTGTCTACATGCTGACAGATCCGGTATCCACTCCCGAAAGCTGGCAGTCACAGATGCGTCAGCGCTTTAAAGCCAAGCAGCACTGGGCCAACTGGAAGCTTGCTAATATCGGTAAGTACGTGGGTTACGCGGGTGTAAAACTCATTTATCGACTCACCAGTGGCAAACAGTTCTACATGGGCAATTGCTCCAACATGGGCTCTTGGCCATTCCCCGGACAGGACAACCCACCCAAACAAAACAACCTCCGTCTGATTGCAGTGGCCCCTGGCACAGCCAACTACCCGATTTCCGCAACAATGACGGAGTGGTACGGCCAGCTGACACTGACCTTAAAGATGCACCCTCACATCTGTCCTGACCAACAAACGGTCCGCGATATTTCTGATGCATGGCGCGATGCGCTACTGACGAAAATACAATAAGAAAAGCCCGCGACTGCGGGCTTTTTGCTGTCAAAGGGCGGCGACTAACGCCTTATTGGCTATTGCCGTAGCGTTGTTGCAGCGCCTGGATCCGCACATCCAGTGGTGGGTGCGTCGCAAACAGGGCTGAAAACTTACCCTCTCCTCGGATGCCGAAAGCGACCAACTCACCCTGCAGTTCACTGGGTTGCTCATACGTTTCTTTTAAGCGCATCAGCGCGGACGCCATGGCCGCAGGGCTCACCAGTTCGGCACCCGCCTGATCGGCACGGAACTCACGACGACGGCTGAACCAGGCAACGATGGTAGAGGCCAGAATGCCGAGGATAATCTCAGACACAATGGTCGCCACGAAAAAGCCAATGCCCGGTCCATTTTCATTCTTAAAGATCGCCTTATCGACGAAGTTACCGATGATGCGCGCGAAGAACATAACAAAGGCGTTCACCACGCCCTGAATCAGCGCCAGCGTGACCATATCGCCGTTCGCTACGTGGCCAATCTCGTGGCCCAGAACGGCTTTCACTTCATCTTTGCTCATTCGTTGCAGCAGGCCCGTAGAGACCGCCACCAGCGCATCATTTTTATTCCAACCCGTGGCAAACGCGTTCGGCGCATCCGACTGGAAAATACCAACTTCCGGCATACCGATTCCGGCTTTATCCGCCAGTTCTTTCACTGTACTGACCAGCCACTGCTCGCCAGAATTGTGCGGCTGATCAATGACCTGAACCCGCATACCGCGTTTCGCCATCCACTTTGAGATGAAAAGCGATACGAAAGAGCCCGCCATACCGAACACCAGACAGAAAATCAGCAGCGACTGCAGATTCAGGTCGGTGCCGTTCTGCTGAAAGTAACTGTCTACGCCCAGCAGGCTCAACGTGATACTGGCAACCGCGATAACCGCAAGGTTGGTCGCCAGAAAGAGGAATATACGAAGCATCTTTATGCTCTCCGCTAATCAAGTAAGGGTCTGACAGAGGTTATGAGGGTTTTACGCCCGCATATCAATAGATAGTGAGTGTAAAAAAAGGTGATGACAGTGGTATTGACGCTTAGTTACCATGCGCCATACCCAGGGGGAGGTTGCCACAAGCAGCCTGAGATTAGCTTCGAGCTTAAACCCCGGAACCTGATCCGGTTAGTACCGGCGTAGGAATGGGAAGGCAGCCTTCACCAGCTGCGTGACATTTCAGACACTGTTTATTCAGTCCGCTACGCGACAGCCGGGTCTTTGTTTACCAGCATTTGTAAGGTTTACAGGAAGACCCATGACACCAAAAACTCTACGCTCGCCACTGGCACTCGCCATTCTCGCAGCGGCGACGCTGGCCAACGCCGACGTCGAACTTACCCCCGTGACCGTCGAAGCCGATTTTCGTCAGACCGATGTTCAGCAGATTCCGGAAGCCGTGACCGTTGTCGGCAGCGACGACATCAACGCCCGCAGCGCCGAACATCTGGAGCAGGTGCTGAGCTTCGCGCCGAACGTGAATTATTCATCGGGTGCGTCTCGTGGACGCTTCTTTCAGATTCGCGGTATCGGCGAGCGAAGCCAGTTTATCGACCCGGTGAATCCGTCCGTGGGTCTGGTGATCGACGGTATCGATATGACCGGCCTTGGCGGCGCTGCCACACTGTTCGACGTGAAGCAGGTGGAAGTTCTCCGCGGCCCACAGGGCACACGCTTCGGTGCGAATGCGCTGGCTGGCATGATCAACATCCGCTCCAACGATCCGACCAAAGAAACCGAGGGGTATCTGTCGGCCCGCGCTGGCAACTACGACAGCTACGGCTTAGGCGGTGCGGTATCTGGCAGCATCAGTGACTCTGTTCAGGGGCGTATTGCCATCAACGGTTACCAGTCAGATGGTTACACAGACAACATCTGGCTCAACCGTGATGACGTTGAACAGATCGATGAAATAGTGGCTCGCGGAAAGCTGGCGTTTCAAGTCAGCGAAGATACGGATCTTGGGTTAACTTACCTCTACGCCGATATCGACAACGGCTACGATGCCTTCAGCCTCGACAACACCCGTGAGACCTACTCTGATGAACCGGGCACTGACGCACAGGATACCCATGCGTTCGCTCTGAGCTCAGACACCCAACTGAGTGATGCGCTGATTCTCCAGACAGAATTCACCGGCAGCTGGTCAGACATTGAATACAGCTACGACGAAGACTGGGCTTATGGCGAGTACATCTGGCTCGACGATGACCCTGTTTACCAGCCTGATCCGTGCGATACCACGCAAGGGCCATGTCTTGCTGACTTCGACGGTTACAGCTCGTTTGATCAGTACCTGCGTGATTACGATCGTCAGTCTGCGGATGTCCGCCTGATGTCTGGCACCGATGGCCGCATCTTCGGGAACACCACCGACTGGGTTGCTGGCATCTACGCTATGCAGCGCAATGAAGATCTGACCCGTAACTACACCTACCTTGAGTCACCGTTTGAAAGCGAACTGGAGACCACCTCCACTGCGGCGTATGGCGAACTGAGTACTCAGTTGTCGGAATCGCTCCGTCTGATCACTGGTTTACGTGTTGAAAACTGGACCAATGACTACCGCGACAGCGACGGTATTGAAGGCAGCACAGATGAAACACTGCTGGGTGGCAAGGTAACTCTCGAAGCCCTCGTGTCGTTTGATCATCTGGCGTACGTCTCGCTGGCGCGAGGATATAAAGCAGGCGGCATCAACACCGATCCGGATATCTCTGAAGCCAATCGCGAATTTGATACCGAATTCAACAACGCGTTGGAACTGGGCCTGAAATCGTCGCTGCTCGACAACGATCTGAAAACCCGTATTGCCGCGTTTTATATTCAGCGCAAAGACCAGCAGGTGAAAAGCTCATACGCCGTGCTGGATACCAATGGTCAGCCTGAGTCGTTTCAGGATTATTTGGCAAACGCAGCCGAAGGGCGCAACTACGGCATTGAGCTGGAGTCGGACTGGAACCTGACTGCACGCCTGAGCTGGTTGCTGAGTTACGGTTACCTGATCACCGAATTCGTTGATTACACCTACCAGACCATCGTCGACGATGTAACACAGGAAATATCAAAAGACGGTCGCCAGCAGGCACATGCACCTCAGTACAGCGTTTCCAGTGCGCTGACCTACGCGTTGACGGATGCGCTGTCATTCCGTGTAGGCGGAGAAGCTAAAGACGCCTTCTATTTTTCCGACAGCCATGACGAACGTTCTGAAGCTTACGTGCTCTGGAATGCCCGTATCGCTTACAGTCAGCCTGCCTATGAAGTGGCGCTCTATGGCCGTAACCTGACCGATCGTGATACACAGGTGAGAGGATTTGGTGGTTTTGGTAATGACCCACGTAAAGGTTATGCAGAAGAGCCTTATTACCAATACGGCGAGCCGCTGACGTACGGCGTCGAAGGCAAGTTCTACTTCTGACAGTGACAAAGCGGTGGGCAATGCCCACCCTACTTGCATGTAAGGTGCGCACCGCGCACCTTTAACGACGTCTACATTTCATCCGGAGACCACCATGGAAATATCTGTAGAAATAAGCAAATACCCTCTGGCTGACGACTATCTCCCGGCGATAAAAAGCTTTATTGATCGCCTGAACACCATCGACGGTCTGACCGTAGTTACCAATACCATGAGCACTCAGGTATTCGGTGATCATGATCTGGTGATGAATACGCTGCGTGATGAAATGAAGCTGAGCTGGGAAACCTACGGCAAAGCGATTTTTGTCTGTAAATTTATCGGTGTGAATCTTGATCCAGCACTGAAGCCGCACGGTTAATCCGGTACGTAATACCCATACTGCGCTGCAGAATATGATTCGGACGGTGGGAAGTTACCGAAATCAGATGATCAGCGGGCATCTGTGCCATGGCAGGAGCTGTTCCATACAGCTCTCTGCATTTCCGCCATCCCTGGCGGTCAGACGCACAGCTGAGCATACATGGATGTACTTGCTGCGTCCCGATGATCACTTATTGCGGTAACGACATAACATGGAATTAAGGAGCCTCTATGCTCGACACCATACTTTCAGGCGCGATTGAATACGCGCAGACCATGAGTCACTGGGAGACCACCGCAGTGCTTCTCGGCATTGCGTATCTCGTACTGGCCATGCGTCAGAGCCAGTGGTGTTGGTACGCGGCTTTCGGTAGCACAGCGATTTTCAGCTGGCTGTTTTTCGACGTATCGCTGGTGATGGAATCCGCGCTCAACGTGTATTACCTCGCCATGGCGGTGTATGGCTGGCTGGCGTGGCGAAATGGTTCTCCAGAGTCACCTGACCTACCCATTCAACGTTGGAGCCTTCAGCAACACGGCATGGCTATAGGTGGCGTCGTACTTATCAGTCTCATGAGTGGCTGGCTGCTGACCAACAATACCACTGCCGCCCTGCCTTATCTCGATTCGTTCACCACCTGGGGCGCAGTACTGACCACCTGGATGATCACCCGCAAAGTGTTGGAGAACTGGCTCTACTGGGTCGTGATCGATGCGGCTGCGATCTACCTCTATATCGACCGCGGGCTTTACCTGACGGCGGTGCTGATGGCCTTTTATGTGGTGCTGGCCGTGGGCGGTTACCTGCTCTGGCGCAAAGACTATCAGACGCAACAAGCGTCTCCGCAGGCTGCTTGAAGAGTGTAAATGTGATTTCTGAGGAGATTCTGGCTGAGTGGCATAAGTGGGGTGTGACCTCACGCCCTGAAAAAATTCAGCGCATCCCAGGCGGATTAACGAACCAGAACTTCCTTCTTTGCAGTGACGGTGTCGAACTACTCCTGCGCCTGAACAACAAAGCGACATCCCTGGGTATCTACCGCGAGGAAGAGCTAACGATCCACCAGCAGATGGCCAAGGCTGGACTCGCCCCCAAACTCAGATACCAATCGGCTGAACTTAACTACTGGGTACGTGATTTTATTCCCGGTGAGTCCCTCAATGCTGCACCATCGATAGATGAACTCAGGGCAATTGCGCAGATTCTGGCTTCCGTGCACTCGCAGCACCCCACCATCAACCTCCACACTCTCGATGTTCAGGCCGCATGCTCCCAGTATCTCGCCCAATGCGATGGCAATTCAGAGGCTGTCATCCGACTTAAAAGTGAGCTTGCGAAGCTGGCTCCCTTGCCTGCCGAAGAGGCCTGTTTATGCCATCTTGACCCATTGCCCGCAAACTGGCTGCGCGACATAGCAGGCAAACTCTGGCTACTGGATTGGGAATACGCTGCCATTGCCCACCCCGCTCTCGACTACGCGGCCCTGCAGCTCCAATTACCCGAGAATATGCAGGCTTCGTTTGAATCTTTCATACCTGAAAATTTCCGTGAAGTGATGCCAGACGCCCGCGCTCAGGTTCAACTGCTTGATCGCTCATGGCGCCTGGCTCATGCGTCCGAATAAGCCCCTCTTTGTAACACTTTGTTACATCACAAGCATGACTTAACAGTCATTCATGCCTAGCGCGGCCTAAGTTGGTTGGATTACGCCATATACAGTGAAACATTAGCCTCTGATAATTGAACGCTCGTTGCTTCAGTGAAGTCAGCCAATGAACATGAGTACCAAGCGATGCTATCAATTGCTGGGCCTGCCAGACGGCAGCTCACGTACTGCTGCTCGTGAAGCCTACCAACGCCTGGCGCTCGCCTATCATCCCGACCGTAATCCCGGTGCCGGTGAAGTTTTCAGTCAGATATCAGAGGCTTATCAGGTACTGAACAGCTACTTTGATAGCTTGGAGCAGGACATTCCTGAAGATATTTCAGGACTGCCAGGAATATGCCGAGAAAGAAGAGGAAGGCGAGGTCACCCGACCGACCGGCGCTTTGAAATTATTCTGGAAGGGAGCTACCTGGGCACCAGCGTCCGCCAACGAATCTGACCTGGTCTCAGCCAGCGCTTTGAGGGAGAGGCACTTCTCACCGAAGTACCTTTTCTCTTCGCTATTGATTGTCAGTTGTTACCGTAAACAATTTTATATTTTAGCTTGTCGAACCACTGCGTACTGAGAAGTACCCGCATCCACCATTGAATTTTAGCGCTGGGGCCGACCAAATAGCGTGGCTTAGGTTTTTTTGCTGCCAAGGCTTCAAGCACCGTATCAACAACCATTTCAGGTTTCACGGCCTTATCGACGCTCTTGCGCACGGCTTCTTCCGAGCGTTTTGAGTCGGCTTCATAAAACTTACGGATTTCATCAGGTTGGCGCGCTAATTTTTCATGCACCGCCGAAAATGTCTTTTCCCACAACGGGGTAGCCACTGCTCCCGGATTAATCAGAACCGTTTCAACACCAAAACGGCGCAGCTCAACTCTGAGCACATCGCTCAAACCCTCAATTGCATACTTAGACGCTACGTACGCACCGGCAAAAGGCCAAGCAACTAAACCGGATGTCGAACTGACATTAATAATCCGCCCTTTGGTCTCACGTAGGAATGGCAACAGGCTGCGGATCATACGTGCTGTGCCGATCAGGTTGGTTTCCATTTGCCACTGGAGATCGTCATCACTCTGTATTTCCAGAGGGCCAATCACTGCGACACCGGCGTTATTAATCAGGGCATCAACGTTAATATTTTCATTCCGCAGCAGCTCTACTAACGCACTAACCTGTTCGGGATTACAGACATCCAGTGCAACAGGTCGTATGTTGGCATGCGCATTCCCCAGACGATTCAGGTCTTCCTGCTTTCGGGCACCTGCGAAGACGGTATATCCCTGACCCGCCAATTGCTCAGCCAGAGAAAAGCCAATACCCGTAGAAGCACCTGTGATGACAATCGCCATTATTTTTCACTCCACTTAAACTGACTGCGGAAAAAAGGTCGCGGCATTACCTGCAACGCACGGGAAACCATACGAATCTGCCAAGGGAAAACATAACGCATTTTCCTGCGCTTAATTGCCCGGGCAATTTTTCTGGCCGCCCGTTCAGAGTCCATTAGAAATGGCATTTTTTCGAGATCGGGATGCGTTGCCCGCGCCAACGGCGTATCGATGTAACCCGGCATAATCGCCGAAACAGAGATGTTCTGATCGGCGTAACGGAGTGACAGGCTTTCACACAGCATGTTCACCGCCGCCTTAGAGGCACAATAGGCTGGCGTCTGTCCAAAACCGTTCAGGCCTGCGGCACTGGAAAGAATTGCGATTGAGCCAAACCCTTGTTCCTGCATCATCGGCAGCGCACCTTCAACAGAATTGAGTGCACCGCGCAGATTCACATCCAGAATAAGATTAGAGCGATCAAAATCCAGCGGACGCCCCTGAACTGGCGATCCATCATTCACGCCTGCCGCAGCAATAAGAATATCGAGCGAGCCCTGAGCAAAACCTCCAATAACCTGAATGCAGGATTCTCGCGAGGTCACATCAAGTGAGTAGAATTCAATAAGTTCGGGCTGATCAGGAAAGGCGCGGATAAAGTCATCGTGACTGCCGCCACATACTCCGACCCGATGGCCGTATTTCAGATAGTATCTGGCCAGAGCAGCACCGATACCCCCAGTTCCCCCGGTGATGAAGACGTTCATATCATTCCCTGTTTGTCTTTTTTTAGAAGCGGCGCGATTTTATAACTGGCCTGAATAGCGGGCAAGGACACCAGAGAAGATTTGCAGTTACCGGCGCAAAGTATCCTTTTTGGCAAGTTGTTTTGTGCGGCCGGACTTAGCCAATTAGCCGGACAGGCGCGTCTCATCCAGTATGGCGTGCACACATTTCAACTTACCGACCACGACAGAATTAATCACGAACGGATAAGCATCCGCCAATCCCATACTGCGGTTCAGCGCATTCAACTTGACGCTGAACTCTCCCCAGCAGTCGATCAGCCGCTGAGGATCACAGACGCCTTCATCCTGCGGCAGTGTCAGCCCAGCGTATTTACCAAAGTTGATCAGATCCCAATCCCGCGCTGTTTCCAGCGTGTCGAGAATGTGCAGGTAATGAGCAAAGGTCTCTGCCCAGTCTTCCCAGGGATGCATTGATGCGTAGGCACTGATGAAATTGCGTCGCCAGCTCTGGTCTTCCGGATCACGGGCGTAGTGCTTATCCAGAGCCTCCTGGTACGAGAGATCAGGATCACCAAATACTTCACGAAATCTGGCCAGCCGCGCGTCATCGGGCTTCACCAATAAGTCCCAGTAAAAATGCCCGATTTCGTGGCGAAAATGTCCAAGCAGCGTGCGGTACTGTTCCCCCATATCAACACGCATACGATGGCGTGCCACGTCGTCCGCTTCAGCAAGGTTAATCGTAATGTCACCCTGAGCGTGCCCGGTAAATACCGCTGCGACGTGGGTCAGGGGCGTACGAAAATGATCACGAGCATCACTATCCGCCATAAAATGAAAGCTGAGCCCCTCAGAGGACTGCCGCTTATCCGGTATAGGGAGCCTGAGTTCATCCAGCGTAAACAGCAAGCGCCGCTTGGCGACCTCCAGATTACCCCAGAGTTCAGAGTGGCCATCAACGGACAAATCAGGAATGTTGTCATTGAAGTGGCAGGCGAAACACAGCGCGGGCTTTGCCCCGATGCTGTCAGCAGGAATCATGGCATTGCAAACGCCATTCGCGCGGTTCGCACAAGGAACGTAATCACGGCCCTTGTAATGAAAACCGCCGTCCTTATTTTGATCGAACACCAGCATATCGCGCTCTTCAAAGCACCAACCAACCTGACGCTGGCAGCTCAGACACTGAGTGTTCTCAAAAAACAGCGCAACAGGCTTGCCGTCACCAGCAGTGCAGTCACACGAAAAATAGCGCATAAGACGTTCAGCCTTCAGGTAAGGAATGAGCGCGATGCCAACGCAGGCGATCCCGATATTCCGTAGGTTGTTTATGCGCAGGGAGCTCTTCACTGCGACTTTTTGCCATACGGGCGGCAAGCAAGCGGCTCAACCAGAAACGCAACGCAGCACCGCGTAATACAAGATTCCAGTGCAGCCGCTCTTCTGCACTGAGCGGTCTGACCGAAGAATAACCGCCGACCAGCGCATTGAAACGCGCTTGATCCACAGAGCCATCCGGTTCAGCACACCAGTCGTTAGCCACGATCGCCAGATCATACAACCAGGCACCCTCGCAGGCGTTATAGAGATCAAGAATTGCGGTCAATTCATCGCCATTGAACAAGGCATTGTCATGAAACAAATCCGCATGAATCCAACCATGAGGGAGCTGACACCACTGAGGCCGTTGAGATTGCTGAAAGGCCAGCTCGTCGGCTAATAACGCTTTGTCATCGTCATTAAGATCCGCTGACAAATCCGGCGCAATACTCTGCCACCAGTCATAACCCCGTTCGTCCTGACGTGCATCGGGCAAATCACGGGATGCCAGATGAAACTCCGCCAGTTCGCGACCAATGGCTTCGCACTGAGCGGCTGAGAGCTGCTTAGGATGAGACCCAGCAAAGCGTTGGCACAAAATCGCCGGTTTGTTCTTCAGACCGTGCAGCCAAACACCCTCGGCATCATCCACCGGACTGGGAACACACAGATTTTTAGATCCGAGGTGCCGGGAAAGACGCACGAAATTACGTACTTCATCTGGCGCATGATGCTCAAACAGAGTAAGTACATACTCACCGGCAGACGTTGTCACTGCGTAGTTTGAGTTTTCAATACCGGCACTGATGGGCGAAAACGCCACCAGTTCGCCGACATCGTATTGCGATAACAGATCAGAGAGTTCTGCCGCTGAGAGAGAGGTATATACCGCCATAATAGATCAGCTTAGCAATTCAGCGATTGGTGCCATCACCAGCGAAACAGTACCCACTTAGGCACCCGCATATTCGGTGCATCAGTGCGCTCAAATTCTTCAGCTTCGCTTTGAGTTGGCGTGAGGTAATACGCCGGGCCGACTTTCGGCTGTACCTTGATCTCAACGATCTCGCCGTTTACCCGGAACTCATAATACGTATTGTCACCATCATTGCGGATGGTCACGGTTTCGCCAACAGGGTCAGCGGCCATTGCGCTCGCGCAGAAAAGGCCCGAGATCAGGCCAAGGATCAGAGTTTTCGGCATCTTCATGGTAGACTTCCCGTCCAGTTTTACGTCGTTACGGCCAGTGTACCTGAGGGGCGCGGCCAGCGTCAGTTTTCCTTTTTAGAAAGCTACTTTTTAGAAAGCTACTTTGACTTCAGGGCCGAACAAGATGTCTGAGACAACAAAACCTGTGATTCTCGTTGATGGGTCGTCGTACCTGTTCCGTGCGTTTCATGCGATTCCGATGCTGACCAACTCCAAAGGTCTGCACACCAACGCCATCAAAGGCGTGATCAGCATGGTCAAACGCCTGGCCAAGGATTACCCCGAGTCTCAGGTTATCGTCATTTTCGATGCCAAAGGCAAAACCTTTCGTAACGACATCTATCCGGAATACAAAGCACACCGCCCACCGATGCCCGATGAACTGCGCGAGCAGATCGAACCGATTCATAACATCATCCGCGCCATGGGCCTGCCGCTGTTGATTATCGACGGTGTCGAAGCCGACGACGTGATCGGCACTCTTGCCGCACAGGCGTTAGATCATAAGCAGGATGTGATTGTCTCCACCGGCGATAAAGACATGGCCCAGCTGGTGAACGAACACGTCTCCCTGATCAACACCATGAATGACGTCTTTATGGACGTTGCCGGCGTAAACGAAAAATTCGGCGTACCGCCAGAACACATCATCGACTACCTTGCGCTCATGGGCGATAAAGTCGATAACATTCCGGGCGTACCGAAAGTCGGCGAGAAAACCGCCGTCGGTCTGGTCGCTGGATTAGGCTCACTGGAAGATATTTACGCTAACCTCGATAAGGTCAAAGAACTAAGCTTCCGGGGTGCAAAAACCCTTGCTCCTAAGCTCGAAGAACACAAAGATCAGGCCTTCCTGTCGAAAGAACTCGCGACCATTAAATGCGATGTTGAACTCGAACACGGCCTGACAGAAATCAAAAGTACCGAACCCGATCAAGAAACCCTGCTCGGTTTATTCCGGGATATGGAATTCAAAGCCTGGATTGCTGAACTTTCTGATGAAGTGGGTGATGAAGTCGCAGCGAAAGTTGCAGCAAGTGCTGCTAGTTCCTCTGCCAAATCTTCAGCTGCAACAGCGTCTGAAAATGATGACGAAAAGAATATTCCAACGCCTGAAGTTTTTTCCGGCAAAGGCGAATACGAAATTATTTTTGAACAGACCGATCTGGATCATTGGATCGAGCAATTAAAATCCAGCGAATTGCTCGCCTTCGATACCGAGACCACATCGCTGAATTATAAAGACGCTGAAATCGTCGGCGTCTCGTTTTGTGTAGAAGCCGGCAAAGCCGCTTATGTGCCACTGGCACACGATTATGCAGGCGCACCAGACCAACTCAACCGCGATGCGGTACTCGCGCAGTTAAAGCCGATTTTAGAAGATAAAGATCAGAAAAAAGTCGGCCAGCACATGAAATATGATGCCCATGTGTTAGCGAATTACGGCATTCAATTAAAAGGCGTTGAATTCGATATCATGCTCGAATCCTACGTACTGGATTCGGTCGCCACCAAACACGACATGGACAGCCTGTCGCTGAAATACCTTGGCCACAAAACCGTTAAATTCGAAGACATAGCAGGCAAAGGCGCTAAGCAGCTGACCTTTAACCAGATCGGTATTGAAGAAGCCGGCCCCTACGCCGCCGAAGACGCTGACATCACCCTGCGCCTGCACCAGATGCTGTGGCCGCAACTTGAAGCGCGCAAAGCACAGGCGAAAGTTTTTAAAGACATCGAAATGCCCGTCATGCCGGTATTGTTCGAGATGGAAGAAAACGGTGCCTTAATCGACGCTGAAAAACTCCACGAACAAAGCGCCCAGATCGAACAGCGCCTGCAGGAATTAGAGCGTGCTGCTCACGACAGCGCCGGTCAGGTATTTAACCTCGGCTCACCAAAACAGTTGGCCGAAATCCTGTTTGAAAAACAGGGCCTGCCAGTCGTTAAAAAAACCCCGAAAGGCGCACCGTCTACCGCAGAAGAAGTGCTGCAGGAACTGGCCGAAGAATACGAACTGCCACGCCTGATTTTAGAAAACCGTGGGCTGGCCAAATTAAAAAGCACCTACACCGACAAGCTGCCACTCATGATGAATAGCAAAACCGGTCGGGTGCATACGTCCTACCATCAGGCCGTTGCAGCGACCGGACGTTTATCCTCGACTGATCCAAATTTACAGAACATTCCGATCCGCTCAGAAGAAGGCCGCAAAATCCGCCAGGCGTTTATCGCACCCGAAGGCTACAAACTGGTCGCTGCCGACTACAGCCAGATTGAACTGCGTATTATGGCGCATTTATCGGCTGATAAAGGTCTCGTTAGCGCCTTCGCTGAAGACCGCGACGTTCACCGTGCGACTGCTGCTGAAGTGTTCGGTGAAAAAGAAGAAGACGTCACCGACAACCAGCGCCGCAGCGCCAAAGCGATTAACTTCGGTCTGATTTACGGCATGTCCGCCTTTGGTCTCGCCAAACAGTTAGGCATTGCCCGCGGTGAAGCGCAGGACTATGTGAACAAATACTTCGAGCGTTATCCGGGCGTGCGCGAATACATGGACAACACCCGCGAACAAGCGAAAGAACAAGGCTACGTTGAAACCCTGTATGGTCGCCGCCTGTACCTGCCCGACATCCGTTCATCCAACGGCCAGCGCCGCCAGCACGCGGAGCGGACGGCGATCAACGCGCCGATGCAAGGCACCGCCGCCGACATCATCAAACGCGCCATGATTCGTGTGCACGAATGGCTGCCCGTCTCGGGCTACGATGCCAAACTGCTGATGCAGGTACACGATGAACTGATTCTTGAAGTACGCGAAGATCAGGCCGAAACCTTTGCGGTAGAACTGAAAACTCAAATGCAATGCGCAGCGGCGTTAGACGTGCCGCTCATTGTGGATGTGGGTATCGGGGATAACTGGGAACAGGCGCATTAAGCGCCTGTTTTTTTACAAAAAAATCTTCGCTAAATTCTCTTCAAACACAACACCACCAAGATTCTCTTTGGTAGCAATATCTCTGAATTCAGCACTGCACATTAAAAAACTATTATGTGCAAACCCTGGTTTAAACAACGCCTTCCCTGATATTTTTTCGGATTTCAGAGTAAGTGATTTAGGAACATGAAGAGAATCCTCTGAGTCTATCTGGAACTTAGATTTCTCAGCATCAATAGCATCACCACCGATACTATCAAGACAGTTAAAAAGCCAGAAATCATCTTCCAGCGGCAAGAACTCCCCTGTACCTACCAGAAAGCTCTCTAGTGATGACTTAGCATTAGCGCTGAGCACCAAACACGAATAGTTCCAGATAGAAATATCGGGCACTTCGTTGGTTTTGGTATCAGATTCAAATGTCACTGATACTGGCTTCCAATCATCTTTTAAACGATCAAGAAGTGTTTCGTTCTTTTGCGAGAACCAAACTTTGACACCGTCGAACTGCTTTCGCATCGTTCTGAAATCTATAAAAGCTTCATGGTAACTTTTTACATTATTCAGCAAGCGGAAGGTTGTCATAGGGTTCGTTCCATTGTCCTTTGGGGGGCATTACTTCTTCTGGATAGCTAGCGTGTAAGAGATCACTACGTGTTGCCAGCAAACGCGAGCGCATAACCTGCTCACTGAACACACCGGCAAATCGGATATTTAACCATGCGTAATAATTATGGCGATGAATACGGCTATGAGGCACCGCTTTCGGATATGGCTGTTGCCCTGTGTATTTCGTTCTTGATGGCAACCAACAACCATTATGGGCATCATCAATGCCTATCTGGAGTTCGGCAAGCAATGCCCGTAGTTGCCAAGATCGAGTGTCGCCACCTGCAATGATAGCATGCGCATGCCAATAGGGACTTGGCCTCGCAAAGCCTTCCGCACGCATATGATCTCCCAATTTCTGGGAACAGTGCTTTTCATCCTCGAGTTCATCTACATCTTTCCCCAAGCATTCCTGACGGTACTGCGCAAGACTTGCTTGCACCTGTGCAACCGCTTGAATACGCCCACGCTCATGCTGCACAAAACGGCGCCAACGTTCAGGATCTTCTTTTAATTTGATATTCTGAGCTAAGCGAGCTTTATAACCATTTAAGGCACGCTCTAATGAAGTCTGAAGCGCGTATGGCACGTCTTTCTGCGGTTCCATCCTAAGTTCTTCCTAGATGCCTATCCATTAATGTCGTGCTACGCCAACACGAGACCACTGCAATCATATGACCAGCCTTCGCATCTATCAAATAAATAGTGTCATTGATTCTTAGGGCTAGCCCAACGTTCTTTATACTGCGCAATCGAGCGACCTAAGTGCGCGGAGTTGTTTGCTGAACGCAGCAAATCTAGTGTTTCCATCAGGCTGTTGTAGTAATGGTGGGACATCACCACAACATCAGCTTCGCGAGAACGATTGATGACGATAGGCTCTGCCTCATTAACAACTTGATCGAGTACGCTATTAAGATTATCCCGTGCTTCGGTAAAAGAGATTGTTTTCATAAGGCCCTGCGCTGATCGGTTAATTATTCACGCCGTTTTTAGTGATCTGACGGTATCTCACTCGTCGTATTCTGCCGCCCCAGCACTCGCATGACCTCAACGTGGTCATTATTCATCTGATAGTAGATACTATCCGCACCACATACGCTGCGCCGATAGCCCGACCGGACATGATCAACCATTGGGTAGATTAATGGATTCTCTGCGATAGACTCGAAGCGATCAATCAAAGCGTTGTAGTACTTCTCGGCCTGAACGTCGCCAAACTCCCGAACGCCACGCCAGTAAATCCGCGCAAGATCCATCTTCGCTTGTTTACTTATTTTATAGGTCATCCCGTCCTAATCCGCTTTTAATTTCCTGCAGTATTTCTGCCGGTGTCTGATCTGTGAACCCGCTGCGTTCACCTTCAATAAGACGCGCCCGAATCCACTCAACTTCCCGTTGGGCTTCCTGTTCTCTTAGCTGGCGCTCACGAATCAGCTCGCGCAGCACTTCGCTTTCATTACCGTAATGTCCGGCACTGATCTGGGCTTTGAGCCAGGCGTCCTGCTGATCGGTGACGGTAATGCTCTTTTTGACCATGGCCATAAAGATTACTCCAATGCTCTTTTATACTACTTGGTAGGATAATAGGGCACAAAAAAGCCGGTCGCAATGACTGCAGACCGGCTTTGTAAGCACAATACTTGAAGAGAGCGTTTAGCTGATCTGCGGAATAATCTCTTCCATCACGCGCTCTGCATTTGCAGCGATGGTCAGGGCAGGGTTGGCCGCACCGGCACCGCCCGGAATCGCCGCACCGTCGACTACGTATAAGCCTTCTACGCCGTAGACTTTACCGCTGAGGTCACAGGCACTGCCCATGGCAACACCACCGAGTGGATGCCAGGTGCCGAACCAACCTGCTTCGTTCAGCTTACCGCCACCGCTCTGCACCATTTTTTCCATGGTGTGAACGAGGGCGTTGTGAGACGTTTCGTTGGCGTCACGATCCCAGTTGAGTTTTATCTTGTCGGTCCAGCGATTGTAGGTCACGCGGGAATTCTGATCGGGTACCACCATGCCCATCTGCAGTTGGGTATAGTCGCCGACGACTGAGGTCGGTGAGTGCATGTAGCCGGTGATTTTGTAGGGGTTTTCGGTGTCGAACGCGGCGATGGATGGTGGCCCACCCTGAATCGGTGCGGTCGAGGTGTTAATGTCGTTGCGGCCCATGAGTTCGTCGCCGTTGGTGCCCCACTCGGCACCGACCTGATCGTTCAGGCCCGGTATATCGCCGCGTGCTTTCGCCCGCACCAACAGACGTGTGGTGTGCAGTGAACCCGCACCCATAAAGAGGTAGTCGCAATCAATGATGTGCGTGCCGGTGATTTTGCCTTTTTCATCCAGCATGTCACAGGTAACACGGTAGCCACCGCCGCTATTGGCGTGGATATCTGTGACCAGATGCTGGGTATTGATGGTGACGTTGCCAGTGGCTTCAGCATCGGCCAAATAGTTACGGTCGAGGGTGTTTTTCGCACCGCTGTTGCAACCGAAAACATATTCGCCGACGGATGCGTACTGAGGCCTGGTGCCATTAAGTTCTTCGCGGATCACATCCCAGTCGAAGCTGACGTGGCTGCGCACAATTTCAAGGCCTGCGTCTTCGGCACTTTTAATGAACTCACGCTTGGCGGTGTAGTTGGGGTGATTCAGTACGTCATCCGGAATCGGGCCGCCACTGATGCGATCCAGCACGCGTGGATAGTAGATCTGGTCCATGTCTGTGTATGACAGCATCGGCAGAGCGTCTTCAAACGCGGCGCGCTTAGGCTGCAGTAACACACCACCATAAACGACCGAGCCACCTCCTAAACAAGCACCGCAACCGACGGCGATGGACGAATCGACAAAATATTCCACCATGCCCATTGAGCCCGGAATCAGAGAGCTTGGGTTGGTCCAGAGAACAGTGTCGTTGAGCTTCAGCGTCGAGAAGGTTTCGGTGACCGTGGGGTAGCTGCCTTCACCCTCATATTTCCAGTGTTTACCGCGCTCAAGCAGCATGGTCTGGATACCGGCTTCGGCGAGGCGCAATGTGGCTACAGAGCCGCCAAAGCCCGAACCAATAACAAGTGCCTTGGTTTGAGAGCGGGTTTTGCGGCGGAACCAACCTGCGTTTGCCGTTGTGGCACTTGTTGCTGCGACGGTGACACCGGCAGTTGCAGAGGTCTTTATGAAGTTACGACGGTTTAACTTAGCCATAAGTCACCTGTTTCTTATTTTATTGTTTTCTGAAGTGTGCAGAAAAGGCGAGAGCTGGGTCAACATTAAAACAACGCGAGGCACATGAAGTCCTGTTTTTGTCCCCTCATAAGCAGCAAAACATGGATAACTGAGCAAAGGAAAAGGAAAACCAGCGGATGGCAGACAAAAAAAGGCCCAACAGCCATTGGGGGAAACTGTCGGGCCAACTTCGGATCATTGGGGGAAGTACCGAAGGAAAAAGAACTACCCTTAGCGCTTAAGCGACCTCAATCACACTTAACCGCAGGAGGAATACTTTAACTATAGACGTTATTTATGTTTCTGCTGTGCGCACGATCACTTTTTTAGACAAGTTCGTAATATTGTCTGTGTTTTTTATACACAGCGCTCCTGCATTCTTATATGGACAAATTTAGGACTATTCGTGCCTGGCGACCTGCAAATCCAGCCATATCGGCTTCTGTCTTGTTTTGCCGTAGTAAATACAGAGGTTTAAGCGTGACACTGATCACACTTGACTCACCAACCAGGTTGGGTGGGTATTAATAAAAATAAAAATACACAGGGGTCTTCTATGTTGAAAAGTCATTCTGGTAAGGCGGCTCTGGCCGTTGCTCTCGCCAGCCTTTCAGTTAGCGGTCATGCGGCCGAGCAGTGCAATCCGACGTCCACTGCAACCTGCGCTATTCCTTTCCCATCATCTTACTGGATGGTTGATGATGCGATGAGCCCAACTGGCAAGACCATACAGGTCTCCAACACCATGATTCGCCCGGAAATTCTGGCCCAGCTGCCAGCCGACGAGGGCTTCACACCAGAAGGTATATTCAATGGTGCAAGTGGTTTTTCTGCCGCCAGTGCTGCTGTTTTCGAATTCAATAGCGCACCAGACGCGGCCACTCTGCCTGAGAATGGTGGTGCTGCCGTCGTCGCCATCGATCTTACAACCGCTAGCCGGGTTCCAGTTCGCGCCGTAATCAGTGAGTACTCACAGTCCGATAAGGTGAACGGTACTGCACACGTCGTTGAGGTTTATCCTCAGTCTCGATGGGAGTACGGGCACGAAATCGTAGTCGCGATCACGACAGATCTGGACTTAGAGTCGCCAGAAGCGGGCTTGGTATCGAAAATTTTGTCTGGTACCGCAGATCAACGTGCCTATACCCAGGACCTGATCTCCACTCTGACAGCGAACGGTGTAAATCCGTTGAGCGTACGTAACGCCACCCGTTTTCTCGTACGCGATCGCGCAGAAGTGATCGACCCAGTTTTCAACGCCGTTGCTGACGTTCGCGATCGCGAACATCCAGTGCGTAATCTCGACGTCACGTACAACTACACCAACCGCAACGTTGCGGCGCGCGTTGAAGGTGAAGTTCTTATTTACAACTACCGGATGAAAAACGGTACTAGTGATGTGGATTACGACGCCGAGCCTATGGAGCAATGGGTTGAGTTCCGTCTGACTCTACCCGCAGCGTCGCGCGATGGTGCTGCGCCAGTTGCTCTGTATGCGCATGGTCTGGGCGCCAATAAAGAAAGTGATGGCGTGGTCTCTACCATGAATGCTGAAATCGGCGTTGCCACCTTCTCAATTGGTTTTCCAAATCATGGCGCACGCGGTGATGCGGATGGTGGCTACGTGTTAGCAAACGTCAGCACCGATAAGCTGGGCATCCCAGTGGGTATGATCAACCAGAACGCAATCGACTTCGCATCAGCACATCGTGCGCTGGAAACCACGCTCTCAGACATTGACGTGGTTGGCGAGAAAAGCTGGCGCAGCTGGTATGGCAACAAAGCCGATGGTGTTGCTGACATCGACTCAACTCAGGTCATGATGCAAGGTACCTCGCTTGGTGGCGTACTGGGTTCCACCTATGGCGCGATCAGCCCGACGATTAAAGGCGGCGTTTACCATGTCACTGGTGTCGGCGTGACCAGTATTCTGGCTAACTCGATTCTTTGGGTCCCTATGTTTTCAGATCTTGTGCCTTCCGAAGCTAATGGTGCAGAAGCCATTATGCTGCGCGGTGCAATTCAGCAAACCCTGGACCACGGTGACTCGATCAACTACATAGATATGTTCCGTCACCCACAGCTTGGCAATGAGGCTCGCCCTCTGATGCTGACTAACGGTGCGGGCGACACGATCGTACCGAACTCGAGCAGTGTGGCTGCCGCTAACCTGGCCGACCTGCCTATTGTTGGTGAGCCGCTGTTTGATATGCCAGATGTGCGTGTTGAGAGTGACTTTGATGAAGGGGGTTACGGTATCCGTCACTACAAACCGGTTGTCGGAACCGTCCCTCTGATCTGGGAAGGTGAATTTGCAGAAGAGGCATCAAATGCCTCTGCGCACCTGATTTTTGCTCGCGCGTCGGATCGCCCTGATCAACAGGACTTCATTAAGCGCTTTATCTTTAAAGACTGAAGACTCAACCATTAAAAAAGGAGGCGAAAGCCTCCTTTTTTGTTGCCTGACTACAAATTTACTCATTCCTGAGCAAGAAACGGCGCATCCAGCCAGCTCGTCAGTTTATTCTGAAGTATCTTCAAACCTTCACCGTTGTGGCTCGAAAAGGTCTGTACCGTCACCAGGTCTCCCAGATCAGCCACTGCTCGCTGAACTTTCAACATGGTACTTTTTGCCGGGCCCCGTTTCAGCTTATCAGCCTTCGTAAGCAAGATATGCACAGGCATACCCGCTTCAGCCGCCCAGTCGAGCATGGCGTTGTCAAATTCCTTTAGCGGATGACGAATGTCCATCAGGAGGACCAGCCCGCACAGCGCCTGACGACGATTCAGGTAGGTTTCGAGCTCCTTCTGCCACTCGTTCTTTGTCGCAAGAGGGACTTTCGCAAAGCCGTATCCGGGCAAATCGACCAGAGCCAGCTTGGTTTCTCCCAATCTGAAGAAGTTAATTAATTGAGTCCGACCGGGAGTTTTACTGGTGCGAGCCAGCTTCTTATTCCCCGTCAACGTATTGAGGGCGCTGGATTTACCGGCGTTGGAGCGCCCGGCAAAGGCCACCTCACGGATGATATCCGTAGGGCATTGGCTCAGTTTAGCGGCGCTCTTTTCGAACTCGGCGTTGGTGTAAATCAAGGTTTCCTGAGCTGACATAGGGTATTGGTAATGACCGTCCGGAAAATAATGGTATATAATGAGCGCCCTTCAGCGCAGATCCTATTCTATCATAGAGGGATAATTCTGAAGTGGTGTGTTTGTCGGAAACCTGTGGCTATAACTGAAGAGAGAAATCAGACCATGAAAAAACTGACACTACTCGCGGCCCTGACCGCCACTTTGAGCGCCAACGTACAGGCGTTTGATGTTGAATCCAAATACACTCAGGCCTGTGCAGCCTGCCATAAAATGGCAGTCGCTGGTGCACCTAAAGCGTTCGACGCTGAAGCATGGGCGCCGCGCCTTGAGAAAGGCATGGACACTCTTGTACAGAGCGTGACAAATGGCCTGAATGCGATGCCTCCAAGAGGTCTCTGCATGGATTGTACTGCTGATCAGTACAAGGCTTTGATCGAATATATGTCAACGCCGAAATAATCGTACAAGTAACTAAGAACTATATCTGAAACTGGACCTGATGATGAAAAACCTGTTGATTAGCCTCATTCTGTCTGCCGGCCTCGTATCCGTCGCCCACGCGGGTGATGCCGAAGCTGGTAAAGCGAAATCTGCTACCTGCGCCGCCTGTCATGGTGCCGACGGTAACAGCATGGCGCCGACCTTCCCTAAAATCGCTGGCCAGGGAGAGCGCTACCTGATCAAACAGATCACTGATATCCGTGATGGTAATCGTCAGGCTCCAGCAATGATGCCTTTCGTGACCGGTCTGTCGGATGAAGATATCGCAGACTTGGCGGCATACTTCACCGAGCAGGCACCTACTGCCGGTGGCGCAAAAGAAGAGCTGGCCGAACTGGGTGAGCGTATTTACCGTGGTGGTATCGCTGAAAAGAACGTACCTGCGTGTCTGGCCTGTCATGGCCCTGCGGGTAAAGGCGTTGAAGCTGCTGGCTTCCCACGTCTCGCCGGTCAGCATGATGTTTATACATCAATGCAGCTGACTGCGTTCAGCAACGGCGAGCGCACCAATGATGGTGACAGCAAAATGATGCGTGATATTGCGTATCGCCTGCATGCTAAAGAAATCGAAGCGGTTTCTTCTTACATCCAGGGCCTGCGTTAAGCAGAGAAAACAAGAAGGTGGCCTCGGCCACCTTTTTTTATGCCCGCATTTTCTACAATGTCAGCCAGATTGACAAAGCTTTGCGCAGCCAGTCTGGCCGCACGCGGGCTTTCTGGGCAGAATAAAAACTATCTTACATACTCAATTGGGAGCGATGATGCTTTCTTCTTTCAAGAAATGGATGGCAGCAGCCTTAGTAACAGTCGCATCGGTCGCATCTGCGGCAGATTATGAAGCCGGAAAGCACTACCGTGTACTGGAAAACCCAGTCGCAGTAATGCAAGACGGGCAGATTCACGTCGAAGAAGCCTTCTGGTATGGCTGTTCTCACTGCTTCAGCCTGGAGTCAGTCATCGTCCCGTGGAAAAAGACTCTGGCTAAAGACGTCACCTTCTCTCGCGTTCCTGCCATGTTTGGTCGCGCCTGGGTTGTTCATGCGCAGCTATACTACACAGCCGATGCCTTAGGTGTGCTGGATCAGGTACACAGCGATATCTTCAATGCGATTCATCTTCAGAAAGTACGCCTTCTGACCAAAGAAGAGCAACGTGACTTCCTGATGACGAAAGCCGATGTCTCGGCTGAAGACTTCGATAAAGCCTACGAGTCATTCGCCGTGCGTTCGAAAATGACACGTGGCGATAAGCGTGTACGTGCGTTCGAGATCAGTGGTGTACCAACATTGGTAGTTAATGGTCAGTACATCGTTGATACCAGCTCTGCCGGTAGTCAGGAAGATATGGTTAAAGTCGTCGACTACCTGATCGAACAGGAACGTAACCGCTAATCGGCTGTGCCTGAGCTCACCTCATTAAGGGCGTTCACGGAGCTACCCTGCTCTCCTGAACGCCTGAGATTACTGACCTTCAATATGCAAGTCGGTATCCGTACCGGCGGTTACCATCATTATTTGCTGCGCAGCTGGCAGCATTTCCTTCCCTTTCAGGCTCGTGAATCGGCGTTAGATAACATCGCGGACCTTGTCCGGCCCTTTGATCTGGTTGCCTTGCAGGAAGCAGACGGAGGCAGTTGGCGCAGTGGACGCCAGAATCAGATCCAGAGCATCGCTGAACTTGCTGGCTTTGAGCATTGGCACCATCAGGTGAACCGCAATCTTGGGCGTTTTGCCCAGCATTCCAATGGAGTGCTCTGCCGCAACCGGGCCTTCAGTGTTGAGCGCCACCCGCTTCCGGGCTTACCGGGCCGGGGCATGATGATTCTGCGTTACGGTGACCCCGAAGACCCGCTGGTAGTCGCAGTTACTCACCTGGCTTTGCGTAAGCAAACGCAGTTCAGCCAGATCCGCTATCTGGTTGATGTGCTCGCTGATGCGCGAAAAGTCGTCATCATGGGAGACCTGAATCAGGAGAGCGAATGGCTTCTTCAGCAAAGTCCTCTCAAAGGGCTGAACCTGCACCCCATCGCAGATGAACTCCCCACCTACCCTAGCTGGCAACCTGCGCGCGGAATTGATCATATTCTGGTCAGCGACAATATCCCCCTTCATCGGATTGCGGTCATTGACCATCCGCAGTCCGATCACCTGCCTGTGGCTGCAGAAATAGGGCTATAAAAGTCCGAATCAACCCAGCGGACTGTCCAAACGCGACTATACTCAAGTAACAACCATCTGAGAATCGTCTTCGGGAAGTAGCATGGCGGTAACAAAGCAGGGACCCTCCGATCTTCAATGGAGGGATAAGTACCTGACCCTCAATGAAAAATACGACAAACTCAAACTTCAGGTAGGCACCAGAAACGAGCAGCTGCGGCGTGGGCTGGTACTGGTATCACTGCTGGCAGAAGGTCAGTCGGCACCGCTTGATCAGACTCTGGCAGATCTTCGGGAGTCGATGCGAGGCTCCACCAGTGATCTGAACAAAACGATGAATACACTCAATGGCCAGATCAAAGAATACGATCTGAGCCAGGCCGAACATTCCGCGGCACTCGCCGAGAAGATCAGCCTGATGGCTGAGAAGCTTTGTCACTGCCAGATACCCAAGAAATTAGTGAGTGACGTTCGTGCTTTGCGGAAGGCTGCGCCAGAGGCTCTCAATGACTGGCAGGGCTATTCCCACCAGCTTGAGGGCTGGGCGGGCGTACTGGCAACACTGGTAGCGCTCGATGAATCCTCAGACGATAGTGCCAAAGGCCCTTGGTGGAAGAAGGTATTTTCAAAAGAGAAACCTTCACCTGACGCGGTCGAAGAGGCCGATTCTCAATCCGTTTCCGACGATGTCGCCGACAATGACGAGCCCGCGGAGCCGGGCTTCTCTACGATTGCTAGAGAAGTCGCCAGTGCATTGAATGGCCTGATATCACGCCTCGTAGTGCCCGAACGATTACACCAACGCTCTGACGAACTACAAAAAAGACTGGATGACGGGCTGCACTGGTATGAGTTTGTCAGCGTACTCGAAGATACCTCTCAGTTTTTACTCGACTGTCTGGGCTCTGGGCAAGAGGAATTCGAACGATTTCTGCATAGTCTCGATCAGCGCCTTCAAGCGATTCAGACCATGGTGTCTGACGCTAATTCAGGTCAGGCCGACCGCGAAGATGCACGTACGAGCCTCGAGACCATGGTCAGAGACCAGATTGATGATATTCGCGGCGTAGTGAATGGTCTCGGAGATCTCGGGGAGTTAGGTTCTAGCGTCCGGGACCATCTGACGACGATTGTCCGTGCCATGGAGCACTATCAGGAAGTCGAGTCACAACGGGAAGCTCGTCTGGCAGAGCAGCTTGAAGTGCTGCAGAACCGCCTCTCGGAAATGGAAGCCGAAGCCTCTCAGGCGCGCCAGATCATTGAAGATCAGAAAAAACGGGCAACCCTCGATCACCTGACCGGGCTCCCCAACCGCGCAGCCTATGAAGTTCAGCTAGGAGAAGAGCTGATGAAACGCAGTCGCGGTGGCCGGTCACTCTCTTTTATCATCTGCGACGTGGATCATTTCAAGCACATTAATGATAACTATGGCCACATCGCCGGCGACAAAGTCCTGCAACTGATCGCCAGCACGCTGAGGAAGAACCTTCGCGATACCGATTTTATCGCACGTTATGGCGGTGAAGAGTTCGTGGTTCTGCTACCCGGCACTCAGGCTGATGGCGCCGCCGGAGTCGCAGAGAAGCTACGCGCCAGCATCGAAGCTTGCCCGTTTAACTTCCGCGGAGAGCGAGTGTCCATCACTATGTCATTCGGTATCAGTGAATTTCGCGCTCTGGAATCCACTGAGATGGTCTTTGATCGGGCAGATAAGGCACTTTACGAGGCCAAAAAGTCTGGCCGTAACCGCGCGGTGATCGCCTGAAACTAAAAGCCATAATGAAGGTGCAACTTTGCCAGCCCAGCAGGCATCAGATATAGTTCGCCGCTGGAATTCTGGAAGGTTTGAGTATCATGTGTGGAATCGTTGGTGCCGTTGCACAGCGCGATATTGTTGAGATCCTGCTCGAAGGTTTACGTCGCCTTGAGTACCGCGGATACGACTCCGCTGGCGTTGCTGTCATCAATGAGTCACAGAACCTCCGGCGTGTACGCCGCATGGGAAAGGTGCAGACACTGGCAGACGCGATCGCCGAGTCACCGACACCCGGTGGCACAGGGATCGCTCACACCCGCTGGGCCACCCACGGAGAACCTTCCGAAGATAACGCCCACCCGCATGTATCCGGTGATATCGCCGTTGTTCACAACGGTATCATTGAGAATCACGAAAAGCTGCGAGAAGAGCTTCAGGATCAAGGCTATACCTTTACCTCCCAGACAGACACAGAAGTCATCGCCCACCTGGTAGAACGCGAGCTACGTGACTCAACCAGCCTGCTGAATGCGGTAATGGCAGCCAGATCGTTACTTGAAGGCGCGTATGGCATGGTGGTAATAAACCGTACAGATCCTGAGCGTATGGTTGTTGCGCGCTCAGGCTCACCCCTGGTGATCGGCCACGGCATTGGTGAGAATTTCATAGCCTCCGATCAGTTAGCCCTGCTTCCGGTTACCCGCAAATTCTCCTATCTGGAAGAGGGAGATGTCGCAGAAATCACCCGCACAGCAATCCGTATTTTTGATGCGGGTAATGAACCAGCTATCCGCGAAGCTCACGAGTCTGACGTCGAGCATGACGCTGGCGACAAAGGCGAATTCCGTCATCACATGATGAAGGAAATCTACGAGCAGCCGGTTGCGATCGCAAACACACTCGAAGGCCGCTTAGTAGCAGGAAAACTCAACCTTGAATCCCTCGGTGATCTGAGCAACATTGACCAGGTTCAGATCATTGCCTGCGGCACCAGCTATCACGCTGGTATGACCGCTCGTTATTGGATCGAAGAGCTTGCAGGCATCGCCTGCAACGTCGAGATCGCGTCGGAATTCCGCTACCGCAAGTCAGTCGTACGCCCTAATAGCCTTCTGGTTACAATCTCACAAAGCGGTGAAACAGCCGATACGCTTGCCGCGCTGCGACTCGCAAAAGAAACCGGCTATGGCCGCACGATCACAATTTGCAATGTGCCCGGTTCATCCCTCGTCCGCGAATCGGATATGGCTCTGCTCACCCGAGCCGGCGCTGAAATTGGCGTCGCCTCAACCAAGGCCTTCACAACTCAGCTGACCGCACTGATGCTTCTGACGGCGGGCCTCGGACGAGCTAATGGCATAAACAAAGACAGCGAGGACCGTATCGCTGAGGCTCTGCTGAAGCTGCCAGCGCTGATTGAAAAAGCGATCAGCATGGACAGCGCAATTAAAGATCTGGCCGAGAATTTCGCCGAGAAACAGCATGCTCTGTTTCTTGGCCGTGGTGATCAGTATCCGATTGCGATGGAAGGCGCCCTGAAGCTGAAAGAAATCAGCTATATTCACGCTGAAGCCTATGCAGCAGGCGAACTCAAACACGGCCCGCTGGCGTTAATTGATTCAGAAATGCCGATCATCGTCGTGGCGCCCAACAACGAACTGATTGAAAAGCTGAAGTCGAATATTGAGGAAGTCCGCGCCCGCGGTGGTGAGCTGTTTGTTTTTGCCGATGAAAAACTCAGCATCAGGCCCGAGAGCAATATGAAGGTCATGAGCGTACCGCACTGCGACGATATCATTGCGCCTGTGGTATATACGCTGCCGCTGCAACTACTAAGCTATCATGTCGCCGTTATCAAAGGCACTGACGTGGATCAGCCACGGAATCTGGCCAAGTCGGTGACGGTTGAGTAGCAAAGACATCAAAACTTCCAGCTCAGCTCACTGTTCAATCTGAATTGCCGGTAGTCTGCTACCGGCAAGTTCGAATGATACTCATCACCACCGATATCGCCTTCAAATGTGAAACCACGCCCAATAGCCCATTTAAGACCAGCGGATATACGTAACCGGTCGTCCTGACGCCGCTCACCTATTTCAGACCAAACGGCTTCATAACGTCGACGTTCCAAACTTCCTTGCAAATAATACTTCACTTTGCCTGAACGTAGCTTCCAGCGCAGACGAGTGTTAATCGCATCGTATCCAAATGGCTCTGAGCGGGTATCCTCATGACGGAATACAGTCCGCAATGAAAGGTAGTTAAGAGTACGGTTGAACATCCAGTAAACGGTGGCCCGACCACCGAGCTGGGTTGCATCACGTTCAGGGTAGAGCTGAAATCGTTTATCCCCAATGTCCAGCTGTCCACGAACATAGAGACGGTCAGTGAAAAAGTACCCCCAGGCCGGGCTCAATCGGCGAATGTGCATGAAGGTCTTACCCTCCAGATCTGCACGGGCGATAAGACCAACCAGGTCTGTTGTATGCGCCGCACGGTTGTAGCTGGCACGAAGATAGGCAGAATGGATGTCGGTATCGAACTCTACTGCTTGCTGCCAGCTGGTCGCTGAATAGTCATATCGAGCCTGCCAGTCAGGACCAGCGCCCTTACTCGATTCCCAACCGACAAATGCACTTTTCGCCAACGCCCAGTCACCGGAGTTTTGGGTCGTGGTGTCAGCCTCTGGGAGGATATTGCTGTCATACTCTACGGCCAGGGAGATTCCAGCTTCAATGCTTGCATATGAGGTGAGCGGAAGACCAAACAATCCGACGAGCAAGAGGGCGATCACAACCGTGATAGCCCTCTCGTAACAACCTGACACTAGTGCCCTCACTGATGGGGAAGCTTCGGCTGGTTAATCGTCGTCATGACCTTCACTATCGCCATCATGATCTTCGTATTCATCATCCTCTTCACCATCAGTAGCAAAGACAATCGAACCATCAAAAGTCCCCTCGACCTCAAGATAAGTACCGTTCTGCAAAAGGCTCAGATCCAGTCCCACCAATGCTGATGTATCGACGGTAATTCCCAGCATAGTGACCGTACCTGCAGAAGCATCGATAGATTCTACCGGAGCTGTAATTTTGACCTCGCCTTCATCATCTTCGCGTTCAAGTTTCAGAGCCCGAAACGTTCCGTCACTTTCGATGGTGAGACGCAATTCTACATAATCACCCGTTGAGATTGAGCTCAGATTGAAGTAATACTCGTCATCCCGCTCATCGCGAACCCGGGTACGCGTGTCGACCGTTGCAGTAATACCCATGACAGAGATCGTACCATCACCAAGCGCAGTCACCGGTCCTTCAAGCTCAAGCTTCACTCTCGCTTCAAAATCAATCTCCTGAGCTACCAGCTGCCCCGAAGCATTGAACTCGCCTTCTACTTTCACTTTAGCATTGAGTGACAGATCCGATACTGAACCATCGTCGAACTTGGTTGAATTACTAAAAAGCACTTCGGTACCGCCGACTGTCATAACGCCAGCATCGGAATCCAGCGCCGAGATAACACCGTACAGCTTAATGTCACCATCGTAATCATGGTACATGTCTTCCTGCTCTATTTTGGCCGCTACCAGAACATCGGAGCTGAGTTCACCTTCGACCTCTACCAACATGCCATTGGCCAGAGCGATTTCATCTAATTCCAGGGTAATAACACTGCTGTAATCAACCTGCAGGCCGTTAATAGAGAATGTGTTGTTTGCTTCGTTGAGTGAGCTGATCGTTCCGCGCAATTCAATTTCAGTCTCACTTTCAACCTCAATAAATGAAGCCAGGAGATTCCCCGCACCATCGCGAATGCCACTGACTTCCAGATACTGTCCAACGCTGATGGTATCAAGCGAGACGCCTCGATAAACGGTCATGGCATCCGTTAGAACGGTCTGCCCAAGAATCACCAGAGTCCCTGCCGCCGCATCTACCGATACAACCGGGCCACGAATGTCAGCATCATAACTAATACGCGTAGCCACACCTTCAACCCCGTCGTCAGAGCCCTGAACCACGACTCGCTGTCCAACTCTTAACTGGCTCTCTACACCCACCTGATCATTAATCTCAAAAGCGGTATCCGTGCTTGAATAGTGCACACCATCAACAATGACACTGCCAAAGCCATCGACCGTCCCAACAACCGTGCGATCTGCTGCTGCAACCGATGTAGAAGGCGATGATGAGGATGAGGAGCCACCTCCACCACCACAAGCAACCAGTAGGCAAGAGGAGGATAGCAGCAGCGCAGGAAATACGACTTTATTGTTCATAACATTACCTCGTTTGTGTCGTGATAAGCAGGCCCATAAAATTTTGGTGGCCTGTTGTACCGTTAAACGAGGGTTTCCGAAGTTTATTCCGTTATTGAGATGCTATTTTTGTCAACACTGAGTAAGCCGTAGCCATAGACCTCATCAAATCCCGGCAGGCCCAGGTCAATGGCGGACGACTTAAAATGCTGAAGAGGTGGCCCTGAAGCTAACACAGCACTCGCTAATGCTGCGGCAACAGACGTGCCGGCCTTTAATACAAAGCCTCCCTGTTCATCTGCGAGCCGAATACCAACACCCGGCGCAGAGAATTGCACATGCTTTCCCCGCACCGCTCTTGGATATATTTTCATATGCTGATCGACAGCGGTCACGGCAATAACACCGGCCTGCGCTGCAGGGTATCGCGGAAATGCTGCAGGGCCCTCATTTCCAACGGAAGCAACAACCCGAACACCACGATCAATCAAGAGAGTCAGAGCAACTTCCAACATACTATTCGGCGGCCCCGATAAAGACAGATTAATTACGTCGGGCTCACTAGCCGACAGCCAGTCGAGACCTCGAATCAGGTCGGCAGCTGACGCCAGAACCAACCCTCCGGGCGTTTGGCCAAACACGGCCGCATTATAAATACGCGCGTTAAGAAGCACGCCACATGTTGCAGTGAATACAGACGCCATTGCTGTCCCGTGCGCGTATACACTCTGAGCCGCTGAAGGATAGAACACCTGCTCGGTAACGGCCGTTGAATCGAAACATTCATGTGACTGCTGAATAGAAGAGTCCATCATTCCAATCACCAAAGGTTCAGCCGACAACTGCTCTATCCCCATCAAAGCCGCGGCCTCTGAAGTTGAAAGCGCCGACGTCGCCGTTTCTGCGACGTCATCCAGAGTGTAAATATGATTCATTTCCGCAGAGGCCGGACGCTCGTCACTACCGTATATAACCAGTAACTGCCCCAGACCATTCAGTTTTTCTACCGCCTGAATATCGGCCCCTTGCTCCAGCGCTTCCTCCAAAGACGCTTCATCCATCAGCTCAATGAATTGTTCAGGGATGGCAAGGACCTCAAGATCATCCAGCCGCTCATCCAGCTCCGCCAACTGATGCAGCCGGTCTAGTGTGTCAGGAAAAGTCTGCTCCAGGCGATCAGCCATACGCTCTTCGAGATCATCTTCCAGGTCGTCCTCAAAGTCGTCGTGGTCTTCCTGCTCTTCAAACATATCTTCGAGGCGATCTTCCAGGTCATCATCTATTTCACCCGATTCCTCGAAACGACTTTCAAGGCGCTCTTCAATCTCTTCTTCAGCATCTTCCGTATCATAGTGATCCTCTTCCCAGTCTTCCTCACTATCCTCCGAACGCTGCTCCATCCGCTCTTCAATTTCAGCGTCATTATCGAAGTCATCATCACTGTCGCCGTATGAGGCTATGCTGATAAGTGCCAACATCAGAAACATCGGAAACAAGTCGAGTCGTCTCAAAGTAATCACCACAGAACGTTATTCATCTGTTTACTATAACGAACATATTGAAAAAATATTTCACCACCGGGGAATAAAACGAAAGGAACATCGTTAAGTCATATATGAAGGCTCAGGAAACAGAATTCCGCCAGCAATTGCTGAACATGCTGCCAAAGCTCAAGCGCTACTGCTACGCCCAGACGGGTGAGAAGCACAGCGCTGATGACCTCATGCAATCAAGTGTGGAAAAAGCGCTGCGCCGATGGCAGCAATACCAACCCGGCACCGAGTTTGAACGCTGGATGTATCGCCTGTGCCGTAACCACTGGATCGATACCATGCGAACAGAAAAAATCAGCGATGAGCTCAATGACGATATAATGGTCGCCAGCGACGTCGAGAATCCGGAGCAACAGGCGTTAACCCAGGCCGCTCTGAGGCATATGCAAATCCACTTCAACGCCTTAAGTGAGGGGTTAAGAATGGTGTTGTATCTCGTTGCTGTCGAAGGGCGCAGCTATCAGGAAGCCGCCGATATTCTCGATATTCCTGCAGGGACCGTAATGAGCCGCTTAGCTCGCGCGCGCAAGCAACTAGCCGAAGCCAGCCAACGTTGAGGTATAACGATGAAGAGCATCTCTGAAGAAACCTTATCTGCCTACATTGATGGTGAGCTTTCTGCAAACGAGCATCTTGCCGTAGAAAAGGCACTGGTTGATTCACCAGAACTGCGGGCCGAGCTGTACGCTCTTAAGTCAGCTGATGAGATAGCGCGGGCAGCATTCATCCCTGTCGATGAAGCCCCTATGCCCGCCGGTTTAGAAGCCTTAATAAGCGGCGAATCAGCAGAGCGAGCAGACAATGTCGTGCGGTTAACGACGCGCTCACAACAGCAGCCTCGACCGAAGGTTATGCGACCTGCCGCCATTGCTGCAAGTGTTGTTCTGTGTGCCGTACTAGTGTGGCAGACAGGCCTGGAGTCTCCTGCGCATCCTGCTCAACTGGCCGTCGCGCCGGCGCTCACTACAGAGCAATCCGGCTACGTCGAGCACGGGAACGATTGGCGCATGGAGATTGTCGCCACCCGCGAGACGACTAATGGTGATATCTGTCGGGATCTTATGCTACATACCCCAGAGCGCTCGACTGGATATAGCGCCTGCCTGCACTCTGGTGAGTGGCAATGGCAGCAGCATCAGTCCACTCCGGGCTACGTCACTGCCAGCGCGGACAAACCCGTAGGAGTAATGACAGCGGCAGAGGAAAAAGACTGGCTTGAGCGTCAGTGATCAATCCCGGGCCAGCAACGCCAGGGTTGCCTGTTCATCGGTGGACAGTAAGCCATCCGGCTGCTCACGGAGCTGCTTACGCAGATTCTGGATCGTTCTGCCTTGCTCATAAGCTTTGATGATCGCCGGGTGAATATAGCTCTCGCGGCAGATTGCCGGCGTATTCCCTAAACGCTCTGCGACATTTTTCACCGCCCGGACGACTTCCGATTTAGTGAGTTTCTCCTCGTCCTGAGGGCCAGCCTCGGCAAGCGCGACAGCCATTAGCAGAGTACCAGCCCAGGTGCGGAAATCCTTTGACGTAAAATCCTCACCCATGATCCGGCCAATATATTCATTCAGATCCGACGATGTAAATTTCTGACGCTCACCATCGGGTAAAGTCACGTCAAACAACTCGTAGCCGGTCATTTCCTCAAGTTCATAAAGAAGGTCACAGACGGCATCATCCTCAATTATCCGTCGCTGCTCCTGCCCGGATTTCCCCCGGTATTCAAAAATCACCGCATCACCCTCGATCGTCATGTGACGGTTTCTGAGGGTGGTCAGCCCATGGCTTTGATTCTTTTCGGTATAGCGTTGGCTTCCGGGTCTGAAGAACGCCTCGTCCATCATACGCACCATGCCAGCCAGTACTGCATCAGCATTTACTGGTCGCTGATTGATGTGTTGAGCCGTCACGCGGCGCATCGTTTCGAGCTGTTCGCCAAAGCGCAGTATCCGCTGGAACTTACGCTCCGCCGCTTCAGCCGCCCAATCAGGGTTGTAGATATATTGCTTTCGCCCTTGCACATCACGACCTGTCGCCAACACCTTTGCGTTTCTGTCGGTGTTTATTTCAACCTCTTGCCACGCAAGTGGTATGGCCAGAGACTTCACCCAACGTTTGAGGCTGGCATTACGAACCGTCTCGCCTGATTCATACTGAAATGTGAAGGTTTTTCCGTACGGTTTCCGATAAATACACGTCGCCATGAATGAGCCTTTCAGGGTTTATGGCATTGTATGCGCTCTTGCCTGAAAAGGGCACGCGAGTAACAATGCCTGAGACCAAACCGTGGAAAATCACATGTTAAAGATTACCAGCCTGACCTCGCTATTTATTTCCTCGCTATTTGTCAGCGCACTTGCTGTTGCCGAACAGTCAGACGCAGAAGACGCGATTCCAGAACCCGTTATCGTACTGACTGAGCTGACCGGCAACATCATCCTGAAAAATGGAGAGTTACCGGAAACATTGCTGCAGCTGCTGATTGAGAATGAGTCAAACGAAAGCTATTCCGGAACCCTCGGCTTTGCAGGCGCAGAAGCCCAGAAAATCACTGTTTCGTCGGGCGAATCGACAACTGTGTCACTGCCTACAACACCGCGCCATGCAGGCAAGGCCAATCGGATTCAGAAAGCAGAAGTTGATCTGTCACTGCTTCTTAATGATGCACCAGCACCCGCCATCAGTTCCGTCGATATTGATATCAAGATACCAGAGGCCGCTTTCCCGATTATTCGCTCAGAACCGCCGGCAATGGAAAAGTCAGCGGAGGATGAATTTCAGTACGAATATTACGCCCGGTCTCAGCAATTGCAGCCGATCAAGTTCACCTATAACCCCGGCCCGGTAAACCTTCAGGTTCGTAAAACCGTCTACCCCATTCCCATTGAGGCAGGACCAGTAGAGATCAGTATTGAAGTGGTCAATCATGGCTCTCAGACGACTGGCGAGCTGACGCTCCGGGATGCGCTCGACGACGAAGATTTCAGCGGCGCTGGCGATAACTTCACCCGCTTTGTAGCGGAAGACAGCACGGATTTAATTTGGGAACGAACGCTTGAACCGCTGTCACCCGGCGAGCGTCGCCGGATTAATTACACAGTGACTGCAAAATATGGGGTCGGCGATAAACAGCTGCCCGCAACGACGGTCATCATGGATGATGGGCTGACCGGGCTGAGCAATAAAGTCTGGCTGCCAAAATGGCATTAAACATTTCCTTTTCAGCGCCCGATCACGAAAATTCTCTAACGCCTTTGTTGTACGTAGCAGAGGCGTTACCCCATTGTTCTTTTTTGTAGCCGCACACCAGTTACTAAACTCTTGTCGTGTTAGACAAGTCACCGCCACAGGCTAAATCAGCTCAGCCTGCTTCACTGTACATACTTCCTCCCACACCGAGAATTTACGTATGTTCAGACAACTCATCCCAACAGGTGCTGCTCTTGCAGCGATTTTAATTGCCAGTGGCTGATCCAGTAGCAGCGGTAATTCTGACGACTCCGACAACAACGACGCCAGTGGTAATGCCTCCCTTGAAGGGAAAGCTGCAGATGGTTACCTGGCAGGTGCACGTGCCTGCCTGGACTTAAATAATAATGCGAGCTGCGACGATGGCGAACCGACGACTACGACAAGTGCGGGTGGTGGTTATACCCTCGAAGGCGTCACGCAGGAGCAGATCGCAAATTCACCTATCGTCGTTGAAATTATCGTCGGCGAAACCATCGATGAAGATAACCCTGGTGAAACCATTGATAAGACTTACACCCTGACAGCACCCGCTGGCTCGGCGTTTGTCAGCCCGCTGACAACTATGGTGCAGAACGAAATTAAAGAAAACGGACTAAGCCCCGATGAAGCGAAAGCCAGTATCCAGGCAAGGCTTGGGACGGAACTGGACCCGACTGAAGACTATGTCGCTGGCTCCGATGACGGTACCAGTGGAGAGGAATTTCAGCGGCTGCACAAAGTTGCACAGGTCACTCGTGCTGTGATGCAGAAAAACATTGAATTGGTGAATACGGTTGTCGACGAAACCGGCGTTTCTCAGGAAGACCTGACCGCCTTAATCGTAGAACAGGTGCTTGAGGCACTGGACGATATTCAACAAGCGATTGAAACGGCAGGAGATGGTTTCAACGCCGACGGTCTGGCCAGCTCTGACGAACTACAAGGCACCCGTCTCGATCCAAGCAAGGTGGAAGAACAACTCGAAGAGCGCCGCGACCGCAGAGCAGCCACCGCCGCAAATCTGGCTGCGTTGCTGACTGATGGCGACGGCCTCAACTTCTTCGAAGCGTTTGAAGAAGAAGGCGCGCTGATGTTCGGTTATGGTAACGTGCAGGCAGACGGAGAAGGCGTCATATCTATCACGCAGTATGGCTACGATACGCTGGGCGGAAGCTGGTCAGCCATGTCAGACGAGGGAAATCAGCAACAGGATTGCCTGCTGGGTAATGGTGACTGGCGTTGTTTTGCTCAGGATAACGAGACTATTTCTACCGATGCCAATAACGTACGCATTCTACGCGGCGGTCTGAGCTTCGCTGAAGAAATCATTTCCGGCGAGCAGATCAACCTTCAGGACAAACGCATTGCTGCCTACCTTGAGCATGAATATCAGGCAGTCATTGACCCGGCAGCAACCTTCGACAGCTCCGCTCTGGGCTACCTGCTGACCTTCACACGCAGTCAGGATACGTATGAGCTGTACAAAGACAATGTAGAGTCAGTCGGCGACTGCTGGGATGGAGAGGTTATCGAGGGTAATACCTGGTCTCCGACCGATACCTGGTGCAACAACGTCTTCGTTCATACCGGAGATGGCAACCATGAAACCGATGGCGATGCAGCAACGTCTCTCTCGCAGCTGATCAGTGCAACCGCCGCAAGTAACCCACAGTATCGTGCCGACCTGGGAGGCATTGATCTGTATGGCGATGGCAATCAACACGTTGTAGAGCTGGTTTCTGGTGGCACAGCGAATCTGTATCGCCTCGAGCGAAGCAGTATGGGCGAATCGGAAAGCCTTATAGCTGCAGGCTCAACAAGCTGGCGCCTGTCGACGGTGGAAACAAAAGAAGTGCTGGTCATCGATCTACCAGCGGATATCGCACTGCGCAGTGATTACGATCGTGGCGCGAAGCCTCTCCTTGCCGTCGTTGATGGCTATGTCCGTTCGGGCGAGATGATGCCAGCCGGAGGCCGTAGCGATAAGCAGTGGGTATTCAACGGAAACGCACGGGAGCAGATCAAAACAGCGTTCGACTACACCTTGCTTGAAGCGCTCGCCGCCTGTGACATTGCTGAGAATGAAGACTCATCCTTCGCCGACTTCGATACCGCAGCGACAAACTGCAGTGCGGTATCTTTCACCTCAGGGGACATCGCGGGTAAATCGTTCTTCTTCGGGGACGGCGCCTTCAGCTTTACCCAGGACGGTAATGGTCTCTATCAAGGTGAAATCAATGACGGAGATTTTGTTTCTCTCGGCTTCACCTGGACCATCAATGGCGACGGTTACCTGATTCTTAATACCCAGCACACAGATGACGGTGTCACTCAGTACTTGCGAATGAACCTTGCCAAGGTTGAAGCGAACGCTCGACAGATCAGCGTCGTCAGTTTCGGTCAGGAATCTGAAGACAACAACGCACTGAGTAGTTCAACCGGTGAGGTCAATGGTGAGGTGTGGGATGTCCGCTAGACGCTAGCTGACACCTTGACCTACGGATAGCCCCAGCAACGCTGGGGCTTTTTTTATGTCTGCTCAGCTATTCCTAACAGCCTTCTTCATCGCCTTCTCTATCGCCTTCTTTACGGACGGAAGTCTTCTACCGTCAGTGATCTACCCGACCTCAGGCCTTTGCTCTCCGTATTTTTGTGTGCCCTTTTATTATCTGACAGCTGAAGCCTCTGTAACGCCACCAGCAACAGACCACCGAGATACGCTGTAGCGAATTGCTGTGCCCGGTGCTGCCTGCACTCGCGTCGCAAACCAGCAATGCAATCTCTGAATACAGTCTTTCAATACGCTAAAAAAGATCGTCGATTACAACCAGGAGGCCTTCGGCAAGCTCAGGTCACTCAGAGAGAAAAACGAAGGTACAAAGAAATTAAAATAGAGAGAAATTAAGATAGAGGGAAATGTGCACAAAAAAACCAGAGCCGCCGAATGCAGGTCTGGTTTTTATGCAACTGAGTTACAGGGCTATTAATAACGGAATTGTTTCAACGTCGTCTGTAATGATGCCGCGAGCTCAGAGAGGCGGTCAGCTGACGCCCGCGTTTCATCGGCAATAGATAGTGTTTCCGTACCGATCGCATTGATCTGTTCAACACTGCCTGTCGCTTCGCATACCGCCGTATTCTGCGTCGCCGCGCCAGAAGATATCTGTTCATTCAGCTCAAGAATGGTCTTAACAGCATCAGTGATCTGCCCCAGCGATGAAGCAACCTGCTGGGATTGAGCCACACTCTCCTGCACCTGATCCCGACCGTCCGTCATAATATTCATGACCTGAACCGCATCTTTATTCAGCGTATCAAGAATGCCCCCAATCTCTGCGGCTGACGCTTGCGTTCTGCCTGCGAGCATCCGTACTTCGTCTGCTACTACCGCAAAACCACGGCCCTGTTCGCCCGCGCGCGCGGCCTCAATCGCAGCATTTAATGCAAGCAGGTTGGTCTGTTCAGTGATCTCACTGATGACAGTCAGTACACCAATGACATTTCGGCTGGTTTCGGCGAGGCGCTCCATGGAAGCCACACCGGACTCTATCTTTTCAGCGAGTCGCGACACACTTTCCGCCGACATATTCACTTGCCGCTGGCCTTCACTGGCTTGCTCGCAGGCGATCTTGGCTGAATCAAGCGCATGATTAGCCGACCCCGCAGTATCTGCAAATGAATGAGAAAGTTCTTCCATAACGGTCGCCACTTGCCCGGTTTCGTTCGCCTGACGCTGAATCGCATCACGACTCCGCTGAGCAATCGTAGTGGTGCCACTCACAGAACCTCCCAGCTGATCTGCGACTTCACCTACGGCTTTTACCGTTATATGTAAGCGATCTATAAAGCGATTAAAGTGAGAGGACAGAACGACAGCTTCTTTAACTCCGGTCACATTAAGGCGGCGGGTAAGATCGCCTTCACCAGAGGCAATATCATTCAGCGCTCCGGCGACCTGATCCAGTGGTCGCGTAATAAATCGGGTAATCACTAGCGCAAGTACCAGCAGAACAACGAGAACCACAATACTGGTGATCACGCTGGCTGTCGTGATACCACTGATGCTGCTGTCAGCTGCGAGTAGTTTTTCCTGGGTATCCAGTCTGACTTGTTCAGTGCGCTGTGACGAAAGCTCTGCAACTTCAGCAATCAATGCCATCATATGAGTACTTAGTGCTTTCAGCTCAGAGCTCATACTGATGTGATTTTCGCGCAGACGACGAAGCGAATCGTCACTCGAAAACAGAAGGCTGGATACGGCTTCTTTTTGAGACTTGAGCGCTGCTACTAACTCAGCGAGGGCCTGCGTCCCTTCCGTTGCGACGGTGAGTGAATCTAATGAGTTATCTATCCGTTTAAACAGCGGCACAGCGACATTTTTTTCAAGACTAATCAGACCAGGCAGATCATTAATGGTCTGCATCTGAAAGGAAACAGACCCAAGACGAGCAGCACCTTCTGAGAGCTCCACTGATGTCGTAGCCACCGTCTCACCGTTTCCTTGAATAAAGGCAAACAAGTCTCCAGCCATTCCTTCCCAGTCGCCTTCAAAGGTATCTTCCACGCGACCGAATTGTTTTTTTAGTGCACGCTTCTCGCGCTTTACCATCAACGAACTTTTGCCTTTCAGAGAACCCGAGTCGCGTTGCATCGCAAAAATCTGTTTCTCAATCTCTGCAACCTTGTCGGCCATCAGGGTTTCATTAGTTAGGAGGGCCCCCTTCGTTTTATGCAGTTGGCTTTCGGTATCTTTAAGCTCGACGATGAGCTGGCGAAGCTCAGGCCAGGCCACCTCGCCCTCATCCATACCCAGCGCTGCATCCTGCGCCAGGGCGTCGGTCGAGTCCGCCGTTACGACACTCAGCGCTTGTGCCAGTATCTCTGAGTTCAGCTGCTGCTGGTCAACCAATGCAAGTGACTGCTCAGTTTCATCGGTCATGTTTTCACCGACCCCTGTCGCCACCTGACCCAACCAGAATGTCATGGCCGATACGATGACAACAGACACCAACGCAATGGCTGACAAGGCAGTCAGCAACTGACGAATCGACAGACTCAAACGTGTCATAGGTTACCCCGTTCCAAATAAATGAGTGTCACTAGAGCTGAGTATCACTTGAGCTGCGACCACTCCAGCGACTCATACTTGCCATTACGGATGATCGTTGGCCACACCTCATGACTCGCCTGGTGCTTATCTTTTGCGAACGACACGGGCACGCCGATGCCGACATCAAGATCAGACAACCCTTCAATGCCATCAATCACTGACTCCCGGTCGGTCGCGGCTGCGTTCTTCAGGCCCTCAACGAAAATCTTGGCTGCCAGGTAACCCTCAAGGGAAACGAAGTCTGGTTCAGCGCCTTCACCATGAGCGGCGAGATCTTTGCGGTATTGGGCAACGCCCGGAAGGTCTGATGCGTAATGCGGGACTACCTGGGTGACGATCACGCCTTCGGCATCTCCCCCAAGTGCTTTTAACAGCGGCAGGCTGCCAACAAAGGAAACGTTCGCATAGACGACATCGTCCAGGTCAAGCTTGGCCTGACGGATAAATTCAGCGCATGGGGCGTAAGCGCCTACCATGATGATGGCTTTCGGCTCGGTATCAGCGTCGAGAATGGTACCCAGCGCGCCTTCCACATTGGTGGTATTGCGGGCATAGCGACCGTGGGCGAGGCTGTCAGTATCATTGAAACCACGGGCTTTCAGGGCTGCTACTGCACCGTTATAGCCAGCATCACCGTAGCCGTCGTTCTGGGTAAAAAAGGCAATTTCTTCGGGTTTGATACCCGCACCAAGAAGGCCGTCAACCATCGCGGCGGTTTCTTCTGCATAGCTTGCGCGATAGTTAATGACGTAGCGATCAGGTGGAGACTTGCGCAGAACCCCAGCGCCGGTATAGGCACCAAAGAGCAGGGTCTTTTTCTCATTCGCGATGGGAACAGTCACGATGGCTGTGGGAGTGCCGACATTCCCCATCACAGCAACGACGCCTTTTTCATCAATAAGCGTGTTCATATTTGGCGCCGCCCGGTCCGGCTCGTAGCCATCATCCAGCGCGACTAACTCTACGTTGTGACCGTTCACACCACCCGCGGCATTCACACTCGCAAAGTAGCTTTCAATACCCGTTTTAACGCCATTTCCCAGCGCCGATGCAGGGCCAGTGAGCGCCGCCGACATACCAACTTTTATAGTTTCTGCGACCGCGAGTGAGGATGTTGCCGCAACGGCAGAAGCAAACAACATGCGAACAACAATTCTACGCAAGCGGCGTAGGCTTCGTAATGGACGCACTTTCATAATCTGACTCCAGACGTTTTGATGGGCTATCCATTGAGTATAGAGAGCAATCCGGAATCATCGCTGCGATCAAGCATTCTTAGCAGGCCAACACGACTTTCCTGTCTTTAATGCCTGATATTCATTGCCGCCCTGCAAGCAACACTGAACAAAAAAGCCCCGGGAGTGACTCCGGGGCTTCTTCGTTTTGCATCGGGCAAAAGGAACTGTCAGAACAGATTCATCAGGCTATCCAGCGTATCCTGGCCTCGTTTCTTAGACTCTTCCGGGGACGTTTCTGATTTCCCTTCCCACTCAATGTCGTCGGCAGGCAGTTCATCAAGAAAACGGGAATGCGTGGTGTCCGTTGCCTCTCCGTATTGTCTTCGTTTGCCGGCATAGGTAAGGGTCAGGGTGCGTTTAGCGCGAGTAATCCCTACGTACATCAGGCGGCGCTCTTCCTCGATCGTATCCGCTTCAATGCTGTTGCGGTGAGGCATCAGCTCTTCTTCCATGCCCATGATGTATACGTGAGGGAACTCCAGGCCCTTCGACGCATGCAACGTCATCAGCTGTACCTGATCATTTTCATCTTCTTCGCTCTGTTGCTCGAGCATGTCGCGCAGAATAAGCTTACCCACCGCATCTTCGATGGTACATTCATCGCCCAGCTCATCAGCCTTATCGATCATTTTCTGGATCTGATCAACCAGGAAGTAGACGTTTTTCATGCGCCGCTCAGCCTGATGCGGTGTTCCGGAATTCTGGTGCAGGTAGCTTTCATAATCGATGTCATCGATCATTTCTTTGATCGCCGCCACCGGATCATCGGTATAGGCATTGCGAGTAATCCGCTCCAGCCAATGTCCAAAGCGACGCAGGCGATCAAGAGCTTTCGGCATCAGTGCCTGTTCAAGCCCCATTTCGGTCGTCGCCGCGATCATACTGATATTGCGCATGGCAGCGTATTCGCTGAGTTTCTCAATCGTACTTGGCCCGATTTCACGTCGAGGAGTATTCACAACGCGCAGAAACGCGGCATCGTCTGTTGGGTTAATCAGCAAGCGCAGATACGCCATGATGTCTTTAATTTCATTGCGTCCGAAGAAGGACTGACCTCCGCTCAACTTATACGGCACCTGATACGCCTGGAGCTTCATCTCTATCATGCGTGACTGATGATTCCCCCGGTAGAGCACCGCAAAATCACGATAAGTGCCGCCGTAACGGAGGCGGCGCTCGACAATCTCGGTCGCAATACGCTCGGACTCGACTTCGTCGTTCTTGCACTTAAGGATTTTAATCGGGTCGCCGTACCCCTGGTCTGACCAGAGTTTCTTCTCAAATTCGTGCGGGTTGTTATCAATAACGATGTTTGCCGCGTTCAGAATCAGGCCCGTTGAGCGGTAATTCTGCTCCAGCTTGATGAGCTTCAGCGACGGGAAGTCTTTTTTCAGCAACGACAGGTTTTCTGGCCGTGCACCACGCCAGGCATAGATCGACTGGTCGTCATCCCCTACCACGGTCAGGCCATTCCGGTGCCCTACCAGCAGCTTGACCAGCTCATACTGCGACGTATTGGTGTCCTGATACTCATCCACCAGCAAGTAGCGAATCTTTTTCTGCCAACGGGTCAGAACCTCGGGGTTATCTCTGAATAAGATAGTGGGCACCATAATCAGATCGTCGAAATCGACCGCGTTATACGCTTTCAGCATGCGCTGATAAACGCTGTACGTCTGGGCCACTAATACTTCCTGAGGACTGGCGGCTTTGTTGATCGCCTGCTCAGGAGTGATCAGATCATTCTTGAGGTTGGATATTTCGTTCTGAACCATATCCAGCATATCGCCGTCGTCACCGTGCTCCCGGTGCATCACGTCGCGAAGAATACCTTTGCAGTCATCCTGATCGAGGATAGAAAAACCTGATTTATAACCTGTGGTAGCCAGTTCCTGACGGATAATACCCAGCCCGAGGTTATGGAAAGTCGAGACGGTAAGCCCACGAGCACCACCGCGGCCGGTAAGCTGCATTACCCGCTCTTTCATCTCTTTCGCGGCTTTATTGGTAAAGGTTACCGCCGCAATATGGTGCGATTTGATGCCACAGGCGTCGATCAGATAAGCGATCTTACGGGTGATCACACTGGTCTTGCCCGAACCCGCACCCGCGAGCACCAGCAAGGGGCCATCAATGTACTTGGCGGCTTCTCGTTGACGGGGATTGAGCTGACTTAAATCGACCACGGACATACCTCTGAAACAGGCCGCTGATTCTACCAGTATTTACCGCAAAGGAGACACCACTGCCGACAAGGGAAGAAACAAAGTCAGGGGTGAAAATAACGTGCCAATCGAGGCACATTTCCGGCCATTCATTCGCGAAGCCCTGCTCTCTCTTCTATATGTCATAGAGCGGATTAATTTTGGGGTACACCGTTTCAGGATGAGCCAGAGAATGGACACCGAGCAACCGATGCTGCTGGCGCTGGGCACTGACAGCCCAATGCCTGATTTTCTGACAGACTGGCTGTGTCAGGAGTCAGCGCAGCAGAAAAACGTGATTCGTACAGGCATGCTGGATGCGTTTATTCCCATCCCGAACGGTCATATGGTCGTGATTACCGTGCCCCATGGTGATCCGGAGCAACGCGATCGGGTTCAGGAGGTGACTCTTCAGGTGCCGACGCTACTGATCGGATTCGCAGACGAACGGGCCTTCTACCCTGATGCCTGCGTCTGGATCGACGCAGATCACCTCACACCTCACGCACTCAAACACGGATTGACTGAGCTCAGAGCCTGCGTTGCTGGTCAGCTCCGTCCATTACTGGCGCGCCAGAACTGGATGCTGCAGTGTCGCAGCCTTCTGGAACGCAATTCTGACCTGATGCTGCAGCTCGTGAGCTGTCGCTGGCGGCCTGCTGCCTCCGGCGATAGCGCTGAAATCCGCTTTGACACCCAGCAATCGTTTGAACATCAACTGCGGGCAAGCGCTCCCGCCGATGCACTAATAGGGAAGCTCCTGGACGATCAGTTTGTGATTGTCAGCCAGAATAAAAAGCATCTTTCAGAAAAGTGGGTCCGCTCTCACGATGATGATACAAGCTTTCTGTGGACGGCTTTTTTGAGTACCCCGGTACCACTTCACTCATACGATGAACTGGGAGAAGCGTTGCAGCACTGTGTTCGCGAGATTGAGCGCAGCCGCATGATGTGCAGCAGAATCGGGGGGCGCTCGCTGACAGCGGACGAATCTGTGGTCGTTAAAGACCTGATACGCGCTCTGCGAAATAAAGAATTTTACCTCGAATTCCAGCCACAATTTGATAGTCACACAGCGACGATTGTTGGCGCAGAAGCCCTGCTACGCTGGCTACATCCAGAGCTGGGTATGGTGCCGCCTACGGCATTTATACGGGATGCCGAAATGGCCGGCTTGATCCGCACCCTGGGAAGCTGGGCCCTGCGTGAAACCCTGCGCGTCTGGCATATACTCAACGACCGTGGCATCAATATCCGGATGGCGGTGAATGTTTCTTTTCCCGAGGTAGCTGACCCTGATTATGCCGACAAGGTTCTTGACCTGTTGGATGAAACCGGTGTCCCCGCTGCCAGCCTCGAACTGGAGCTCACCGAAACCGCGATGATGCTGGACGCCAGCGTATCTTTGAATAACCTGAACCGCTTAAAGCTGGCAGGAGTCCGCATTGTTCTAGACGATTTTGGTACTGGCTTCTCGTCGCTTTCTCACCTCAGCGACCTGCCAATTACCGGCATCAAACTTGACCGGGCATTTGTGACGCCACTGAACCACGACGACGAAAACTCAGCGCAACGGCATATAGTCGCAACCATGCTGGATCTTTCTAAACGCCTGAAACTGGAAACAACGGCAGAAGGGATTGAAGACCAGAGCTGCCTTGAAGTGATCCATTCACTGGGCTGTGATCGTGTGCAGGGCTACTTTTACGCTCAACCTATGTCCGTCGACAAGCTCATTGAACGCGCCTGCGTTCAGGAGTCCGTTCTGGTCGACTACGCATCCGGGCAACAAAGCCTCTTCTGAAAACATCGACCAGCCAGACGCAAACAGAATTTACTGTTGAGGCGTGTCTTCCGGTGGCGGCGGCACGTCTTTAGGGCCAAAAAATGCCTCACCGTCAAAGGGGCTTGGCGTACTCACATGGTAGTACGACATCGCGCCCACAAAGGCGCCGATAACCAACAGAAATATGACCAGCTGCTTATTCACTGAGATCTCCATAGTTGCTCAGTCTGTAATATCAGTCTGGCACGTCACCGGTGTTTCGCAAGAAGCTTCATTGATACAAAACAGCCAACATAAAAAAACGGGGCCAAGGCCCCGTTCATTCTTTCGCTGCAGATATCAATCTGCGCGCTTTTCAGTTGGTAACTTAAGGGCCACAGGGCTCGTCTTACCTATAATGACTATTGACTCGACATCTCCCGCAGCAACGGTCTGATTAGTAAGCCCCGGCACAACAGCAGGTCCAGCTTTTCCCGAACCTGAGTTAACGATGCGAATGTCGTATGTATCAGGCGCAAGAGTAATGTAATCAGTGTCATCGCCTTGGCTCACTCCAGTGGTTTCGTACGCTTCCTGGCTACTGTCAGCAGACTCATAAATATAAACATCCGCTGAATTCACATCAGTGGCGACTGATGCATTGACCAAACGGATATCCGCGGAGTCAGCCTGCGATGCCTCGCGCTGATCAGTCAGGAAGATACGTATAGCACTGGTAAAATCGTCATTACTGCCACTCGCAACCAGTGTGTAGGATTCCCCTCTCTCAAGCTCAAGCGATGTTGATAACCCAGATGGAGCATCTGCTAAAGCGGCGTCTGCAGCGGTAATACTGATTGGCAAAGAGCCCGCGGGGAATACAAGATAACCGGAATCTCTGGTGTAACTCATACCTTCTAACGGAGCATACAACTCACCTTCAACATAGACATCAATATCCTGATTATCAATGGCATGAACAATACGCAGTTCGCTGGTGTTATCACGAACAGCAGTCGCTGAAGGACCAGACCACACCAGCAGAGAAACCGGAGAGCGTCCTTTATCGCTATTCACTGCTACAACAATCGCGTCATCCGTAACACCTACTGAGCCTGAATCATAAATAACGTCCGAAGATCCATCCGCAGTTACCCGAATCTGATAAGAGCCATCTTCAACACCTTCTATAATTTGATTAGTCAGATAAGAAAGTGCATCCACCTGAGGCGTCGCGCCGAGATCAGCATCCGGTTCAGAGACGTATACATCAACATCAGTAGATTCGGCGGCTGGCGCAGCGTGCAGCACACGCAGATCAATGTCTCCGTCGGTGACTACATCGGTTTCATCAAGAACCGTAATATCCAACGCACTGGCCTGATTCACTGCAACCGCCGCGTAGTATGCGTTTGAATTCAGACTCGCTGCGTATGAAGCGGCGACCGTGTCCGTGCCTGCAAGGCGCAGTTCGATATTCGCATTACCATCGGATAACTTGAGATAACCAGTACCATCCTGAAAAGCCACGTCACTGAGCTGAAGTTCACCATTGACGTAGACATCGACGGCTTCGGCATCAGGTGATGCATGTAAAATACGTACGTATGCATCGCCATCGTCATCAGCACCACAGGCAGCGAGACCAGCAATGCTGGCGGCAATCGTCAGTTTTTTGAGCAGGCTCATAGGTTTCTCCGGATAATTATTATTCTTCAACCTGAGCACTATACCAAACAACCTGTGTCAGGCCATCCGATAACGGTCAAGAGCCCGAAAACCAATCGCTTCCATCAAATGTTGGCGCTGAATGCTATCCGATTCGGTAAGGTCTGCCAGAGTGCGCGCAACAGTGAGCAGACGGTGGTACGAACGCGCCGACAGGTTCAGACGCGCAATAGTATCCAGCAACCAGAGCTGATCAGTTTCTAGTAGCCGACACACATCGTCCCGTTGTTGCCCCGACAAACGGGCATTCGCGCACCCCTGCCTGCGTATCTGGCGCTCCCGCGCAGCCATCACGCGATCACGTACCGCAGTACTCGGCTCCGAAGGTGGCGCCTGCTGCAACAGAGCTGGAGACACAGGCGGAACATCGACATGAAGATCAATCCGATCAAGAAGCGGCCCCGATGTCTGCCCCTGATAACGACGGATCTGATCCGGCGTACACTGACAGCGCCCGGACGGATCGCCATAGTAACCACAGGGGCAGGGATTCATTGCAGCTATTAACTGGAAACTGGCGGGATAGGTGACAGAGCGATTGGCACGGCTGATGACGATTTCGCCACTCTCCAAAGGCTCCCTCAGCACATCGAGCACTTTGCGGCTGTATTCGGGCAGTTCATCGAGAAACAGTACGCCACCATGGGCCAATGAAATTTCACCGGGCTTGGGGTTCCCTCCACCACCAACGAGCGCAACACCAGAAGAGGTATGGTGAGGAGCACGGAAGGGCCTCTGCCCCCAGCGACTTTGCCAGTCGCCACTGTGGTGGCTGATGGACGCAACAGAAGCTGCAACCAGGGCTTCATCATTACTCATCGGTGGCAGAATTCCGGGCAGACGAGACGCAAGCATAGTTTTTCCGGTACCCGGTGGCCCGATGAACAACAAGTTATGTTGTCCTGCCGCGGCGATTTCTAACGCGCGCCGGGCACCGATCTGGCCTTTCACCTCAGAAAGATCGTTCGTCAGACGAGAAGTACGCACAGGTACATCCTCCGCGGTAACTTCCGCCAACGGCTGATTATTGTGCAGCCAGTTACAGACTTCAGAGAGCGAACCTGCGTGCAGGATGCTGCCCTCATGGCAGAGAGCAGCTTCGCCAATATTCCCGGTCGGGACGACCAGTGTCTTTCCTGCATGCGCAGCGCGCAACGCCGTCGGCAGGATACCCGTCACCGGGCGTAACTCGCCCGACAAGGTTAACTCGCCGACAAATTCATAGTCAGTCAGCTTCTCTTTCGGTATCTGCTCAGAAGAGGCAAGAATTCCCAACGCAATCGCTAAATCATAACGTCCACCTTCTTTGGGAAGGTCTGCTGGCGCAAGATTGATCGTGATGCGCTTTGCCGGAAACTCATAGTGACTGTTGAGAATCGCACTGCGTACCCGATCTTTAGACTCTTTGACCGCCGTCTCGGGTAAGCCAACCAGACTTAAAGACGGCAGACCACCAGAAAGGTGCACCTCCGCCTGAACCAAAGGCGACTCAATGCCCACCTGAGCACGGGTATAAACTGTAGAAAGTGACATCGGGCCTCCTTGCCGCTGTGTCCAGCTAGACTATAGAAGTACCCAGGTAACGACCATACGAAGAAAGACTGACACCTTTACTGCCAGTCACGTATCCTTTGCATCTGAAGTCCCGGCTGCGCCGTATTGAAGCAATAGAACCAACGAAGATGCACACACAAAGAGAAGAATTAGACTCTGAGTGTGGTTTGTAAGGAACGTACTGTGAACCGGCACTATCTGATATGTATTACGCTGAGCCTTATCCTGACTGGGTGTGGAAGCAGTGATAGCAACGAAGACGATGAGACTATGACCCCTGACGTTTCGATAGATAATGAGTGCGACTCACGCAAAACCAGTTCAACCGTCGCCGGCCTTGCCGCGACCTTGCTGAGCACAGCTATCCTGACTGGCTGTTCAGATGGAGACTCAGGTTCAGGACACACCGTTAGTGGCACATTATTTACAGCTGGGCAGACGGTCATCGACTACGACATCAATGACATCTACAGCGGCTCTCTGACCAACGACGATCCATTCAATGGCCAACCCTTGCCAAACGTGGTCACAGTACAAGGATTTGCTTCGAACACGCCGACCAATGCCGTGGCAGCGGGCGATGCGGAGTTTGAACGCTTCGCTAACGTAGCAGATGAAAGTGACTACTTTGCTGTGTCATTGCAGGGAGGTCAGCGCGTGGTGTTAAACGTCGTGGATTACTACGGCAACAATAATCCCGACAGCGCGTACGCGGGTGATCTGGATATGTATCTGTATCCAAACTCTGGTGGCGATCCAATCCGCAGCTCGCAATCTGAAACTAACCGGGAAGAGTTTTCTGTCCCCACAGATGGCGACTATATTCTGGAGGTGTTTGCCTACAGCGGCATCTCCAAGTATGTACTGCAAATTTTACCGACCAGCAATAGCATTTTACCTGTCACTTCAAACGCCAGAACTCATAGGCAATCGTTTAAATCTGGCGAAGCAATCGTACAGTGGAAAGACAGTGCGGATACTGCCGCGACCTCAGCCTTATCAGTCAGAGGCCATCGGGTAGAAGCGACCAGTACCGCGAAAGATCGTCCGGTCAAACTGAAACTTGATAGAGCGGCATCCGTTCAACGCCTGTCGGCCAGCAACGGGCAGGATCTGAGCGTATTCACTGCTGGCCGGGATACCCTGACTACCATCAAAGCACTGAACCAGCGTGACGACGTCGAGTACGCCGAGCCTAACTACATTAGATACGCTACCGCGACTCCTAACGACAGTCTTTATCGCTCACCATTTAACTATACTGATATACGCCTGCCGCAAGCCTGGGATCTGACCACCGGTTCATCCTCCGTGATCGTTGCCGTGATCGATAGCGGGGTATTCCTCAACCATGACGACCTGGCCGGCAAACTTGTATCAGGCTACGACTTTATCAGCGACCCTTCTGTCAGTCGCGATGGTGACGGCATTGACTCAAATCCGGATGACCCTGGAGACAAAACACAACTTTCCGCAAGTTCATGGCACGGAACACACGTAACAGGTACAGTCGCTGCAGCTACCAATAACCAAAAGGGAGTTGCTGGCGCTGGCTGGAATACACGAGTTATGCCTCTGCGTGTGTTAGGCCTCAATGGCGAAGGCTCGACCTACGACGTACTTCAGGCGGTTCGCTATGCAGCGCGGCTGAGCAATGACAGCGGTACTCTGCCATCGTCCCGTGCCGACATCATCAACCTGAGCTTAGGCTCCAGCTTCCGTAGCTCTGCGGAGCAGGATGCATTCACTGCGGCCCGTAATGCCGGGGTCATCATTGTGGCAGCAGCAGGTAACAGTTCAACGAATGAGCTTTTCTATCCAGCGTCCTACGACGGCGTTATTTCGGTCAGTGCCGCGGCCCCAGACAGAACACTCGCGGACTATTCAAATTTCGGTACGCGCATCGACGTCAGCGCTCACGGAGGAGTTCGATCAGACTTTGATGGTGACGGCCAGTCCGATAGTATTTTAAGTACTTTTGTAGATACAACCGATGGTACTCGGAAAAGCGGTTATGCCCTTTTAAACGGAACCTCGATGGCAACGCCACACGTGGCCGGAGTACTGGCTTTGATGAAAGCCGTTGATCCTACACTGACCCCAGCCGAAGTAGACTCCCTTCTGAGCAGTGGCAGCATCACCGACGACATCGGTGCCGCTGGCCGTGACGATCAATTCGGGCACGGGCTTATTAATGCACTGAAAGCAGTGCAGGAAGCCAATAACCTGGCCGGTGGCGGCAGCGTTCCGCAGGTTCCTGTTCTGGAGAGCGATCCAGATAAGCTCCAGTTCGACTCGGGCTCTTCGCTCACACTGACATTGGACAACGTCAATAGTGAAGCCGCTGACCCTGCGATCGCGACTGACGTCAGCGAAGACTGGTTGAGTATCAGCCCGAGTAATGTCGACAGCAATGGCTTCGGCGAATACCGGGTGACCATTGACCGCACTGACCTCGTCGATGGCATCTATGAGGGTCTGATTCGTTTTACACCGGATACTGGCAACAGTCTGGATGTAACAGTCACCATGCGGGTCGGTGACATCGTCGCCATTACAGATTCAGCGCCGCAGTATGTCCTGCTGGAGGACTCTGAAACCGCCGAAATCGTCGCAGAAACGTTGGTAAATCCAGATGGCAGCTACGCGGTTACCGACGTTCCCGCAGGGAGTTATCGAATCATCGCGGGCTCAGACATTGATGTAGACCTCTTTATTTGTCAGAACGGCGAAACCTGTGGCGGCTATCCGGACTCTGTCACTGAAGAAGTTGTCGAGGTTGACGGAGACGTGACCGACATTGACTTCGTTGTCAGCCTGATCAGTGGCATTGATGTCAGTGATGATGGTGGACTTGGGATTCTGCGTGCTAACCCGTCAACAGGCCATGAAGAACCTGAGCCAGCTGATAGCAGCACGAAAGACGAAAGCGACAACAAGCCTGTGCGCTCAGTAAGTCGTTAACCCATACTCCCTTCCGCTCAATCAATAAGGGCCGCAAATGCGGCCCTTTCTGTATTCATCATTAATAAACGAAGCTCACTTCTGCTTCTGCAGCGCTTCTTCACGACGACGCAGATCAAACGACGCCTGCTTCACTTTCCAACGGAAGAGACCACCCAGCCAGCGCTTGATGAATACGGCCTTACGACCGATCGGATGCGGGTTACAGATCATTTCGCCTTTCATCAATGATTTGTAGGCACGATCCGCGACTTCACTGGCATCCAGCTCTGACTTCTCGAACACCTTGTCGACGAACTTCAACATCGAAGGATCAGACGTCTTCATCGTCTTATTCAGATTGGTACGGAAGAAACCCGGGCACAGCGCCGTGACCTTGATGTTATACGCGTGCAGCTCGTAGTACATGGTCTCAGAGAGTGCGATCACACCCGCCTTAGTCACATTGTAGGAAGCCATCGACGGCAGAATCATCAGACCGGCAAGCGAAGCAGTATTCATAATGTAACCGCTGTTCTGCTTTTTCATCACAGGGGTAAAGGTACGACAACCCAGAGCGACGCCTTTCAGGTTGATATCGATGATCCACTCCCACCAGGCCCACTCGCCCGCGTCAATGCGGTCGCCAGTGGCAACACCGGCATTGTTAATCAAGACATCAAGGCCACCCCAGCGCTCTTCGACATCAGCACGCAATGCATTCCACTGATCTTCAGAGGTGACATCCAGATAAGCCGTCCAGCCTTTACCACCGGCTTTCTCTACCAACTTCAGAGTTTCAGTCGAGCCCTCGCTGTTAATATCTGCAATACAGATATCGGCACCTTCTTTAGCGAAGCGTAGTGCCAGTTCACGGCCAAGACCGCTGGCCGCACCTGTGATCAGTACTTTTTGCATGATGATAAAACCCCGTAAGTTGTTGTTATTTTTTCTTGCGGTAAATGCTGCCCTTTTTCATTTCAGGGTCAACCGTTGTCTTAAAGCGCTTGTGTAACCACAGATACTGAGAGGGGTGCTCCCGTAACTGTGTTTCGATAAAGTCATTCGCCATTTGGGCGTCAGCTGCGTCATCACCACTCGGAATCGGTAAAGGATCATGCACAGTGACGGTATAACCCGAGTTGTCATCCTTACGGAAGTAGGTCATTGGCATCACCAGCGCCTTGCCTGCTTTCGCTATTCGGGAAGTCGCCGTAATCGTCGCCGCCGGGTGGCCAAAGAAATTTACGAAGATGCTGTTCTTACGGCCGAAATCCTGATCCTGGGCGTACCAGAGCACGTTGCCCTGACGTAGCGTACGGATGAATCCGCGAATGTCTTTGCGCGTCAGGCATTCATCGTACAAACGTCCGCGATTTCGCTCCATTACATAGTTCATCACCGGATTATCCTGCGGGCGATAGCTCACGCTCACACGTTGTACTGTACTGACCAGGCTGCCAGCGAGATCCAGCATGGAGTAATGAGCACCGAGCAACATCACACCCTGACCGTTATTCTGTGCCTCTCGCACCTTATCGAAACCTATAAAATCCGTACGGGCGGCCAACCACTGAGGATCACGGAACCAGCCCATAAAGGTTTCCATCAGACCGATGCCGTTGTCGATAAAGATCTGACGCACCAAAGCATCACGCTCCGCAGGAGTTTTCTCCGGGAAACAGATTTCCATATTTACTTCGGCAATTCGGCGACGGCTGCCCGCGACTTTATGCAGGAGCAAGCCAATCCCTTTGCCGATTCCCAACTGCCATGAAAAGGGCAATCGGGTCAGAAGCGCGAGCAATCCTACGCCCAACCAGATGGGCCAGTGCTTAGGGTGGAGCGGAGCTTTCAGCTGCTCCGCGCCGCCTTGAGATACTTCAGCCATTCAGCCAGTCCAGATACGCGTTAACGCCCTGTTCAACGGTGAAAAATTCGTCGGTGTAGCCAGCTGCACGCAGATTCGAGATATCCGCTTCGGTGAAGCTCTGGTATGCACCTTTCAGATGGTCCGGGAACGGAATGTACTCTTTCTTGCCATCGGTACCTTTCGCGCCATGCCACGCAACGACGGCATCTGCAACGTCATTGAAGCTCTGACATTTACCTGTTCCCAAATTGTAAATCCCCGATGCCGCTTTCTGCTGCCAGAACCACAGGTTCACTTTCACTACGTCGCCTACATAGACGAAGTCACGGCGCTGCTCGCCAGCACCCCAGCCTTCGGTCTCGCCAAACAGCTTGCAAACGCCGGCGTCCTTAATCTGGTTATTGAAGTGGAAAGCTACTGACGACATAGAGCCTTTGTGCTGCTCACGCGGGCCATACACATTAAAGTAACGGAAGCCCACAACCTGACTTGGAAAGCGGTTATTCGGGTAGGTAGCCTGCAGCTGACGAACGTATTGGTCGAACTGCCACTTAGAGTAGCCGTATACGTTGAGAGGCTTTTCATGAGCACGCTCTTCCTTGAACACGTCGCTGCCGCCGTAAACCGATGCGCTGGAGGCGTACAAATATGGAATCCCCTGTTCGAGGCAGGCATGCAGCAGAATCTTGGAGTACTCGTAGTTGTTCTCCATCATAAACTTGCCATCCCACTCGGTAGTGGATGAGCAGGCACCTTCGTGGAAGATAGCTTCAACATCGTCCAGCAGGCCATCATCAATCTGTACGCGCTGGATAAAGTCATCCTTATCCAGATAGTCGGCAATATCGCAATCGCTGATGTTATAGAACTGGCGACCGTCGCTCAGGTCGTCCACCACGATGATGTCGGTGCGCCCCATCGCGTTCAGGGCTTTAACGATGTTGCTGCCAATAAAACCGGCACCGCCTGTTACGATAATCATGCTTCTGTCTCCTGAATGCGTTTAACAATGGCCGTGGTTGAGCAGTTGTCTTTAAAGCTCAGGATGATCACGTCACCACCGTTTTGCTGTACACACTGACCACCAGCAATCTCTTCTATGCGGTAGTCACCACCCTTCACCAGAATATCCGGCAGCACCCGACAGATCAGGCGCTCCGGGGTATCTTCAGTAAAAGGCACCACCCAGTCCACGCTTTCAAGGCCAGATAACACAGCCATTCGGTGGTCGAGTGGGTTAATTGGACGTGCCGGGCCCTTCAGGCGAGACACAGATTCGTCAGAGTTCACCGCGACTAATAAGCGGTCGCCCAACGCTTTCGCTTCTTTAAGATACTGCACATGACCGGGATGAATGATGTCGAAACAGCCATTGGTCATGACCAGAGTTTCACCACGTTCACGGGCCTCCTCGACCAGTACCATCAGCGAGTCTTCATCAAACAGGCCAGCACCCTGCTGGCTGTCCTGACGCAGCTCACGGCGCAACTCTTCGGTTGAGGCCGTTGCGGTTCCCAGCTTGCCGACCACAATGCCAGCAGCAGTATTTGCCAACAAAGTAGCCTCTTCAAAACCCGCACCGGCGGCCAAAGACGCTGCCAGAACAGAAATCACGGTATCACCGGCACCGGTCACATCGTACACCTCGCGGGCGCGGGTCGGCAGATGGAAAGGCTCAGCGTCGCGACGTACCAGGGTCATGCCCTTTTCACTGCGGGTCACCAGTACGCCTTCGAGATCAAACTCTTCGACTAGCGCACGGGCTTTTGTAACCAGCTCCTCATCCGACGGAGCCGGGCCAACCACGGCCTCAAACTCGCTGAGATTTGGGGTAATCAGGGTCGCGCCCCGATATTTCTCGAAGTCCGCACCTTTCGGGTCGACCAGAACCGGAACATTCTGCGCTTTCGCGGCTTTAATCAGAGGCTGAGGATCTGCCAGAGAGCCTTTGCCGTAATCCGACAAGATGACTACACCCGTATTTTTTAAGCGAGCTTCAAACGACGCTTTCGATGCGGAGATATCCACCGCATGAAAGGCATCTTCAAAATCGAGACGAATCAGCTGCTGCTGACGGCTGATAATCCGCAACTTGGTGATGGTCGGATGGGTGTCGTGCCTTTGGAAATCACAAGTAACGCCGGCATCCTGTAACAGACCTTCAAGTAGTTGGGCGTTGTCGTCTTCTCCGGTTATCCCAAGGAGGTCAACCTGTCCGCCCAAAACCGCGATGTTCAGCGCAACGTTGCCCGCACCGCCTGCGCGGTTTTCTGTGTCCTGAATTTTCACCACAGGTACAGGTGCCTCGGGAGAAATGCGTGACGTCGGGCCACCCCAGTAGCGGTCGAGCATAATGTCGCCGAATACCAGAACCCGGGCTTTGTGAAAATCAGGGATAGTTACATCCATCAGGGGAGTCGCCGGTAGATCAGAAAGCGCGCAGTTTAACATAGGCGACCTCTGATTTGTGCTACTATCCGGGCCCGACATTCAGTACCCGGACGCACTGTGGCACGACATCTTTACACCCTGATCTACAGCCTGTTTTTACCCATTATCATCGCCCGACTTTGGTGGCGTGGACGCGCGAACCCAGGGTACCGCCAGCGTATCGCTGAACGCTTCGGGTTTCTACCGCACAGACCACGCCCGGGAGGCCTGTGGGTGCACGCGGTATCTGTCGGTGAGACGCTCGCCGCGGCTCAGTTTGTAAAACAGTTCATGGTACAGAACCCCGATACCCCGGTGATCATCACCAGTACTACCCCTACAGGCTCGGAGCAGGTCAAACGCATCTTCGGCGAGCGGGTCTTTCACATGTACCTGCCCTATGACCTGCCGTCCTTTATCAATCGTTTTATCAAGAGCATTCGCCCCGGCGCTTTGGTCATCGTAGAAACCGAGCTTTGGCCCAATCTTCTGGCGTGCTGTGATCAGCATGATCTGCCAGTCGTACTTGCTAATGCCCGCATGTCAGAACGATCCGCCCGTGGTTATGGAAAAGTGCCTGCTCTGACTCGTCCGATGCTGCACAGCCTGAATATCGTTGCCGTACAAAATCCCACTGACGGTCAACGTTTTATCGAACTGGGTCTTCCAACCGGACGACTGAAGGTTACGGGCAGCGTAAAATTTGATGTCACCCTGCCAGAGGGTTGCCACCAGAACGGTACTGCTTTGCGCGGGCAATGGGGAGCAGATCGCCCCGTACTCGCACTCGCATCCAGCCATCCGACCGAAGACGAACAACTGCTTGATATCTACCCAGCGTTAGAGAAAGCCATACCCGACCTTTTACTTCTACTGATTCCACGCCACCCAGAACGTTTTGAGCCAGTGACCAATGCTGCCCGTAGCCGCCACCTACGCGTGCATCGCCGTACCAATGGCAACGTTTCAGGCGATATTCAGATTTATGTTGCCGATACCATGGGCGAGATGCTGAATATGCTTGCCGCAGCCGATGTCGTCGTCATGGGCGGAAGCCTTTATTCTGGCGGCGGCGGTCACAACCCGATTGAGCCGGCGGCACTCGGCAAAGCCACCCTGATTGGCGCTGATCACATAAACTTCACCAGCATCGTCACTGAACTGACCGACGCCGGTGCTATGGCCGTGTGCGAAAGCATGCCCGCATTGCAGGGTGAAGTGATTCGCTTATTAAATAACCGCGATGCGCGCGAAGCGATGGGCCAGAAAGGGCTGGACGTGGTGGAGAGCAATCGTGGAGCGGTAGAGCTGCTGCTGGAATTGGTGAAAGAGCAGTTGTAGAACCAAGAGTAATTGGTACAACGGTGAGTTACGCCGCGTCGAATTCAATCGGTTTGATGCCCTCAAGATCCACCGTACTCCTTGCCACCCATAAATCGTACTGGTCTTGCATAGCTAGCCAGCTTTCAGGGCTTCGCCCAAGCGCTTTCGACAATCGCAGTGCCATTTCAGGACTTATACCACTAGTCCCTTTAAGTAATCTCGATAGCGTTGATGGTGCAACCGCAAGACTGGCTGCTAACTGCCGGGAGCTTATGCTATTTGGTTCAAGGTACACCTCACGAATGAACTCTCCGGGATGAGGCGGGTTATGCATTGTCATCAGTGATAATCCTCATAATCAAGAATATAGGCATTGCCGTCTCTGTACTCGAAAGTAATACGCCAATTGCCATTGACCCAAATAGACCAGCGCCCCCTGGCCTTGCCCTTCAATGAATGAAGTTTGAACCCAGGGATATCCATGTCGTCAACTGAAGTGGCACTATCTAAAGCAGCAAGCTGCATGCGCAACTTGCGAGCATGCTCTGCCTGTATACCCGAAGTACTACCCGTCGAGTAAAACCGCTTCAGTCCTTTGTGGCGGAATGATTTAATCATCGTCAGAGTGTAGCGCGTTGCGCATCTCGCAACAATCCTGCTGTCGTATAGACAGGTACAAATAGAAAACGCCCGCGCTAATATCAGTCAACGCGGGCGTTTTTGTTGTAAACCGGTTTAAGAGCGGCCTTACTTCATTAACACCTTCACATAATTCGGCAGCGCGAAGCTGGCCACGTGTACTTCCGGGTTGTAGTAACGGGTAGCGAAACCCGCCGCGTCATAGCGAGCCTGAATCTGCTCGGCGGTCTGTTTGCGCAGTGACTCATCGTCCGTGGCCCAGGCCAGTGTCATAAACCCACCAGCGTAAGTCGGTACTGGCGCAACATAGAAGCTGGCGTCGTTATAAATCTTGCTCAGACGCTGGAAAGTGTTGGTCACTTCATCGCCCTGCATAAATGGCACGCCATTCTGAGCTACCATAATGCCGCCTTCGTTCAGGCACTTCTTCTCATCGGCGTAGAAGTCAGAAGTGAACAGCACTTCGCCCGGACCAATAGGGTCAGTCGAGTCAGAGATAATCACATCAAATTTGTCAGTGCAGTTGGCGACAAAATCTTTGCCGTCGGCGATCACGATATTGGCTTTCGGGTCGTCGTAGGCACCGTCGGAGTGTTTCGGAAAGTACTCTTTGCACATATCGATGACGCTCTGGTCGATCTCAACCTGAGTCACGTGTTCGACATTCTTGTGGCGAAGCACCTCACGCAGGATACCACCGTCACCACCACCAATGATCAGCACACGCTTTGGATTCGGGTGCGCCAGCATCGGCACATGCACCATCATCTCGTGATAGATAAACTCATCTTTCTCGGTGGTCTGCACCACGCCATCGAGCAGCATCACACGGCCAAGAAACGGCGTCTCAAAGATCTCCAGATGCTGATGGTCGGTTTTTACTTCAAACAGCAGATCACTGACAGTGAAGGACTGGGCGTAGTCGTCGTAAAGGCGCTCGCGGACGAAATTGTTGGCACTCATATGGGGTTCCGAAGAGAATATTTAATCGCGAATTATAACTGCCACGTTTAGTCCAAGCCACAAATGAGAACAAGATCAGGAGCGTCATCCGTTTGTAGCAAAGAGTAAATTTACATGTGTTTACTAACGCTAAATCGGCAATAGAGATAGAGTTTTTGGCGCTGAATAACAGCGAATACGCAAAAGGATTGCATATGAAAACAAGAACAATTGCTCTGGTCCCCCTGGTCGTTGCCATGTTTGGCTGCGGTGCAGATGACGACTCTAAAGACCCGACGGAGCGTATGTTGAGTCTGGACGAGCTGGAAGAGGCTATTCCAGTTGCTGCGCAAGGCACTGATACTTCACTCACAGGTTTGTGGCTAGTGCAGTTTACCTCACGATTATCTATAGATAGCTCAACCGAAAACGACGAGGCAGGAGAGCTGCATTACCTGCACGGCCGGCAGGCTACTCTTATCACCGAAACAGAGAGCGGTTTTAAAACCAGCTTCTGCGGAAGCTATGCGTTTCACGGTGATATTAACTTCTCAAGAGTGCCGGGGGCAGACGGTACGTCTTATTCCGCGGGGCTTGTTACAGATACTACCCACTTCAACCTCAATATTAGTGACAACCTTGAGATAGAAGGTGAGCTAATGATACAGGTAGATGACGACGCTGTCGGAGAGTATCAACTCCTTGGAGTAAAGCTCAGCGATGCCACAACATTTGCTGATGCCAGCAGCGAGCTGGATATCAGCGCAAACCTGATACTTGAGGGTGAACAATATGAGTTCTCCGAACTTGGCGGTATTCTGACCTGTATAGGTAGTGGTGCGGGTGGCGCAAAAGATTATGAAAACGACCAAGAAACTACGGCATATCACTCTGGTCTAAGTACAACTGGAGGCGCTTCAACAGCAGTGAGCTTTGCATTAAGCGAGCTTGAATGTCCTTTAGGTATTAATAATAACGGTGAAGAAGTATCGGCAGCTGCATGCGATGGCATAAACGCGGCAGAAATTAAGGAAAGTCCGTTCGATGACAGCGAAGTGATCCTTGATACAAGGTTCCGCGTTGAAGCCGAGGATAATCCTCAGAGGGTTTTTGAGTTTAACGCCAGAATTGGGCTTCCCGAGGCTTGATAGTCAAGTTGGGACTTCCAACGAAAAGGCCAGCAATGGCTGGCCTTTTCGTTGGTTAACCACCGTAAGCGATTACTGCTCAAGCCCCGCAATAAAGGCTTTGAGGTCTTCAGCAGTCTGCTTTGGCGCTTCCAGCTGAGGCAGGTGGCCAATACCTTCCATCTTGATAGTAGTCACATTCTGCATCAGCTGTTCGAGAACATCCGTTGCACCAACGTTCAACACACGGTCTTCAACACCCCAAACCAGAAGGGTCGGTGTCTCAAGGCCAGTCACACGTTCTTCAACACTGTCCGATTTGATCTGATCAAAAATATTCTGTTCAAGCTCGAAGTTGTCGATACGCTTTTTGGCCATCTGATCCAGTACGAAACCCGGCACAAACGGCGGCTCGCTCATCACGATGTCAAACACGTCGCGGAATTCATCTTCGGTTTTCGCCGTCAGTGGGTTTTTACCCGTCTCTTCAACAATAGTCATGACTTCAGACTTAGGAGCAGACCAGACACCGCCGGGATCAAGCAGCCAGAGGCTTTTCACTTCTGCTGGGTACAATGCAGCGTAGGTCATGGCAATGTGACCACCCATTGAGCTGCCCCCCATATGGATCTTACGGTCCAGGTTCAGTTCACTGAACAGCTCATGCAGGCGCTTCGCCTGTGCGGTCGGCGTGTAGTCAGCCGGGTTAGGTTTAGATGACTCACCAAAACCAATGTGATCAGGCACGATCAGGTGGAAATCTTTCAGATACGGAGCGGATTCGGTGAAGTTATCTTTGTCAGCGCCAAAGCCATGCAACAGAACTAGCGTGTCAGCCTCTGTATTTTCTGATTCAAGGTAAACGTAAGTCAGGCCGCTGGGCAGAGTAATTTCTTTCTGTTCCAGGTCTCCGAGACCACGTTTCACATCAACCAGAAACGCTGCGGTACCCGCTGGGGCAACCATAATGGTGCCTGTTATACCTAAGACTGCAACCACAGCCAGCGCGGCTATTGCTTTCACTATTTTCATTATTGCTCCTCTGAGAGTCGGTCATTCACTTATCAACAGGCAACATAGTAAGGTCTGCCCACCATGATGCCCGTATCCTTTCCGGCCTGATTACGAATTTCGTGGCTCGTTTTGTTACATTTTAAGCCAGTCGTTTGAGGGGACCTTCCTGTACCTTCTACTTATGCCGGCCTCAAAGCCGATGTATTCGTACACCCACACGTCGAATTCAGAATCACTTAAGGTCTTCGCTTTTGCCTTACGCCGTCGATATTCGTGAGGCGGAGGGCAAGAAACTGAGCAGCCCTCGTACACATCAAGATAGGCAAGAATACTGTCATCCACGCGGTAGATATCGCCCTGCACGGCTATTGATGACAAGCTGTCTGATACGCGCTCTGGCGCCAGCCATCCAGGATAGAGCCCCAGACTGATTAACTGACCGGGCAAAGTCGCAGCACCTTCATGACGGTCTTCGGTCAAAAGTTCTCGCGCCCGATCAGCTCCCGAGATATTTCCGGTGCCGCGTGCGGCGGGCCTTAAGCTGCCGTAGACAAACAGGTAATCGCCTTCCATTTCTTGATATCTGTGACAAAATTGACAGAAATCGTACCGGAAAACGCTGAATTTGTGACTCCCTCCTCAAATTAACATCCTTGTCATTAAGGGCCCGTTTTCATCCCCCGATGGATTGCTATGGTAGTTAGCCGATTCACTGAATTCCAACGGCAAGGAGTTGTTATGCAGACCCGGCGCTCAGTACTCTCTACCTTGATCCTTGCCTCTGTTGCCAGCATCAGTGGGTGCATGAGCGATACTTCAAATGCAGAAAGCGCACGGGGAGATAGCTCGCCAGCAGGCGTGTGGTTTGTGCAGACAACGATGAACGACCTGATCAATAGCTCTGGTACCGATATCAGCACTCAGATGTCCGGTCGGCAACTTGTCGTGCTGGAAGAGATTGGGCACGGAGAATTCCGGCTTCACGACTGCACATCCAACTTCACCCCCCTGACACTCAGCCAGCGGGCCTCCCAGCTACACGGAGCCTACTCTCTGACCGACAACAACTCCACCAGCCCCTACAATGAATCTGGCTCCCTGAGCATCACCCTGGACCAGAATATGCTGCGCGGTCACTATAAGCATTTCGACCGAAACCTCGACGGTTCATGGGACAGTGAGCAAGCTGCGTATTTCGAGGGGCACAAGGTCAGCGCCGCTGAAACCTTGGAGGCACTCAGTCAGGCCGAGATTGATGACATTCTTGGTGGCGAAGCAAACCGCTCTGCAGCGGTCGCTCCCCTGGGTAAAACCTGCGCTGGCGTCGCAACCATTACAACGGACGGTACGGTCAGAACATCCCCATCAGCGCGCACAATTGCGGACCTGCTAAGACCGGAACACCAGCCCGACCTTGTCATTGCTTCAGAAGGTGGGCACTGACTTACTCAGCCCCCTGAACCTCCATCGAATCAACATTCTGGAAGCCACGCGGTAGCTTGTTTCCGCGGCGGCCACGCTCGCCCTGATAGTGTTCAAGATCAGAGAACTTGAGTTTCAGGTGACGCTTGCCGGCATGAACCAACAGGGTATCCCCTTCTTTAAAAGCCAGCGTGGCAACCATCAGCTCTTCTCTGGCGGCCGCCCGGGTGCCGTTGATGTTGATCATCTTGTTGCCTTTACCGCGCGCCATCTGTGGGAGATCAGCCGCAGGGAAAACCAGCATCCGCCCTTCATTACTCACCGCAGCAATCCAGCTCTTATCCGGTTCGTCGATGAGCGTAGGAGGCAGCACTTTAGCATTGGTCGGCACTGTCACCAGTGTCTTACCGGCTTTGTTTTTACTCTGCATGTCAGCAAGAGTTCCAATAAAGCCGTAGCCCGCGTCGGTGCTTAACAGATAGCGGTCATCATCTTTGCCCATCAATGCATTGGTGAACAGGCTCCCGGCGGGAGGATTCAGCTTGCCAGTGAGTGGCTCACCCTGCCCTCGAGCAGACGGTAACGTGTGCGCCTGCAAGCTGTATGACCGGCCGGTATTATCAAGGAAAATAACACTCTGATTCGATTTCCCTTTAGCCGACGTAAGGTAGGCGTCACCCGCTTTGTAGCTCAGGTTTGCGCCATCAACATCGTGACCTTTCGCAGCCCGCACCCAACCTTTCTGCGACAGAACAACCGTCACCGGATCAGCAGATACCAGCTCCGTCTCACTAAAAGCTCGTGCCTCGGCACGGGTAACCACGGGAGAACGACGTTCGTCGCCATACTGTTCGGCGTCTGCAGTAAGTTCTTTCTTAATCAGAGTTTTCATACGACGTTCAGAACCCAGAGTTTTCTCGAGCATGTCGCGCTCTTTCTCCAGCTCATCCTGTTCGCCACGAATCTTCATTTCTTCGAGCTTGGCCAGATGACGAAGCTTTAACTCAAGAATGGCTTCGGCCTGAATATCTGAAATACCAAAGCGCTCCATCAGTACCGGCTTTGGTTTGTCTTCCGTGCGGATAATATCGATCACTTCGTCGATGTTCAGGAAGGCAACCAACAAACCTTCAAGGATATGCAAACGCGCCAGTACTTTATCCAAGCGATGCTGCAAGCGACGACGCACCGTACCGGTACGGTATTCCAGCCACTCACTGAGCATGGTTTTAAGATCTTTGACCTGCGGGCGACCATCAAGACCGATCACGTTCATATTAACGCGATAGTTCTTCTCAAGGTCAGTCGTCGCAAACAGATGCGCCATCACTGCGGCGGTATCAACCCGGTTGGACTTAGGCACGATCACCAGACGGGTTGGATTCTCGTGGTCTGACTCGTCACGTAAATCCGTGACGAGAGGCAACTTCTTAGCCTGCATCTGCGCTGCAATCTGTTCAAGAATCTTGGCGCCAGACACCTGATGCGGCAGCGCCGTAATGACGATATCACCGTCTTCAAGGGTGTAGACCGCGCGCATTTTGACGCTGCCTTTCCCCGTGCGGTACATCTTCTTGAGATCTTCGCGAGGTGTGATGATCTCGGCTTCTGTCGGAAAGTCCGGCGCCATGACATGCTCACACAGAGCATCAATATCGGCTTTCGGTTCATCCAGCAGGCGAATACATGCAGAGGTCACTTCGCGGACATTATGCGGCGGAATATCCGTCGCCATGCCCACCGCGATACCGGTCGTACCGTTGAGCATCACTGTCGGCAGACGTGCTGGCAGTGTTGCAGGCTCGTCCATGGTGCCATCAAAGTTCGGCTGCCACTCGACCGTACCCTGACCGAGCTCGCTCAGAAGCACATCAGCAAACTGTGACAACTTAGCTTCGGTATAACGCATCGCAGCAAAGGACTTCGGATCGTCCGGCGCACCCCAGTTACCCTGACCATCGACAAGCGGATAACGGTATGAGAACGGCTGAGCCATCAGCACCATGGCTTCATAACAGGCGCTGTCGCCATGTGGGTGATACTTACCCAACACATCACCGACAGTACGGGCCGATTTTTTGTACTTAGCCGTCGACTTCAGGCCAAGTTCGCTCATGGCATAAATGATCCGGCGCTGTACCGGCTTCATACCATCGCCCACATGAGGCAGTGCGCGATCAAGAATGACGTACATGGAGTAATTCAGGTACGCATTCTCGGTGTATTGTTTGAGTGACTGACGTTCAACGCCATCATCGGTATAACTGATCTGATCCGTCATAGTATCCGGTTGTCTGCTCGAGGCCCGTCACAGGGCCGTGTTTAAAATATTCTGCTTCTGACTTAACAATTAAACTGCGTTTAGGACTACGTTTCGGAATAGTGCCTGAGGAAATCGTCCGCCGCCATAGGCCGGCCGTACAGGTATCCTTGCAACCATTCGCAGCCAAGGTGTCTCAGGGTCTCGCCCTGCTCTTCATTTTCAACGCCCTCAGCCACCACTTCAATGTTCAGGCTATCGGCCATGGCCACTATCGCGCGGGCGATCTCGTAGTCGTTTTCCTGATCGTGAATGTTACGCACGAACGACCGGTCGATTTTCAACACACTGACGGGCATCTCTTTTAGCTTGCTCAACGAAGAGTATCCGGTACCAAAATCATCAATTGAAAACTCGACACCCAGCGCCCGAAGCTGGTGAATCTGGTTGTTCACCTCGGTCATGCCCGACATCATTAACGATTCGGTCACTTCGAGCTCCAGCCAAGCGGGCTCGAAACCGGTTTCTTTCATAATGGTTTCAACCGTTTCGGCGAAGCGACTGTTGATCTGCATGGCCGACACATTGACGGCAATTTTATCAAGTTTCATTCCCTGCTGACGCCAACTCATGAACTCAGCGCATGCGCGTCGTAACACCCAGAAACCGAGTTCCCGGATCAGGCCACTGCTTTCTGCCAATGGAATAAATTCATGCGGAGAAACCTGGCCGCGTAATTCATGAGGCCAGCGGATCAGTGTTTCGACCCGGCGAGGGACTCGCTCTCCGGGCCGGAACTGCCCCTGAAACTCGAGGCTGAACTCTTCATTCTCAACCGCATCTCTCAAGTCCTGCTCCAGCGACAACTGACTGCTCTTATGAGCCGACAGTTCCTGTGAATAGATGCAGCTGCGATTGCGCCCGAGCGCTTTGGCGTGATGCAGTGCGGCATCAGCATGTACTAGCAGAATATCACTGTTGTCCCCATGCTCAGGGGTCAGTGCAATCCCTGCGCTGGCATTGATACTGAGCAAATGGCCCTGCAACTGGTAAGCACGTGCTAAAGCTTCGAGAAGCTGCGTGCACTTGCTCTCAACGTAGGCTTTATCCGCCTGCGTCAGTACGACGACAAATTCATCGCCACTCAAGCGAGCACAAATATCACTATCTCGCAGATTACTGCTCAAGCGGTGAGCAACGTCACGTAGCAGCAGATCACCGACCGTATGGCCCAGCGCATCGTTCACTTCACGGAAACGGTCAAGGTCGATGAAAATTACCGCCAGCGACTCATCATTGCGCTTTGCCATCTGCAGCGCAAAGGTCAGTTTTTCATGCAGCAGCGCTCTGTTGGCAAGCCCGGTCAGAATGTCATGACGCGCCTGATACTCAAGTTTCTTCTGCTTTTCGCGGGTTTCCGTAATGTCACGGCATGTAAGAAGCACACCGACACACTCCTGAGTGTCACTGAACAGAGGCTGGCGGTTTATCTCGAGCAGTACCTGTTCACCATCCGGCCCAAGCAACCATTCTTCTGAGCGTATCGCACTGCGTCGCTCAATGGCTTCAACATCGCGCTGGCGCATCCGCTTAGCACTCTGCACATCGAAGAAGTCGGTATCACGCTGACCTTTAATTTCATCAGCCGGACGACCAAGAAAACGACTACCCGGCCCATTACACAGGCGATAGACGCCGCGCCGGTCTTTGTAGAACACCATCTCAGGCAGCGCCCCGAAAATGTTGCCGAACAAGGCGGTATGCGCACCCAGCTGACGATCACTGCGCGCGCGTAGCTGGCGCTGCTGAAGCAACAGCAGCACAGTGAATACTGAAATCATGGCCAGCAGTAATACGGCCAGAATCAGATCAAACGGCTCAGCAGCAATCCCATCAGCCATAGCAGGCAAGGGTGCCAGCAGCGCACTGCCGGCTATTGTGCTGGAAACAGTGGAGCGGTGAAAAATCAGAGAATCTCAACCTCGTTGCCGTGCGTCTCTAACCATTCCTTACGGTCAGAGGAGCGCTTCTTCGCCAACAGCATATCCATCATTTCATTGGTGCCATCCCCCGGCTCCAGCGACAGCTGGACGAGACGTCGGGTATTCGGGTCCATCGTGGTTTCACGTAACTGCATCGGGTTCATTTCACCCAGACCTTTAAAGCGCTGGACGTTCACTTTGCCACGCTTATTTTCGGCTTTAATGCGTTCAAGAACGCCCTGCTTTTCACCTTCGTCTAACGCGTAGTAGACATCTTTACCGACGTCGATCCGGTACAGCGGCGGCATCGCGACATAGACGTGACCATCCGCCACCAGCTTGCGGAAGTGACGGACAAACAACGCACACAGCAGAGTCGCGATATGCAGACCATCGGAGTCTGCGTCGGCGAGGATACAGATCTTGCCGTAACGCAGGCCATCAAGGTTATCTGATGCTGGGTCAATCCCAAGAGCAACGGCGATATCGTGTACTTCCTGCGATGCCAGAATTTCTCCTGACTCCACTTCCCAGGTATTCAGAATCTTACCGCGCAGCGGCATGATGGCCTGAAACTCGCGATCACGGGCCTGCTTGGCAGAACCACCCGCCGAATCACCTTCCACCAGAAAGAGTTCCGTGCGTTCGCTGTCCTGACCGGTACAGTCGGCCAGCTTGCCCGGCAGAGCTGGGCCTTGGGTAATCTTCTTACGTGCAACTTTCTTGGATTTGCGCAAACGCGACTGCGCACTGGATATCGCCAGTTCGGCCAGGCGCTCGGCATCCGCGGTATTTTCATTCAGCCAAAGCGCGAAGGCGTCTTTCACTACGCCCGAGATAAAGGCTGAGGCTTCACGGGAAGACAGACGCTCTTTGGTCTGACCCGCAAACTGAGGGTCCGCTAATTTCGCAGACAAAACATATGAGCAGCGTTCCCAGAGATCATCTGGCGTCAGCTTGATCCCGCGCGGCAACAGGTTGCGGAATTCGCAGAACTCACGCAACGCGTCGAGCAAGCCAGAACGGAAGCCATTCACATGAGTACCGCCCTGCGCGGTCGGGATCAGGTTAACGTAGCTTTCCTGCAGCAGCTCCCCGCCTTCGGGCAGCCAGAGTACGGCCCAGTCGACACCTTCAGTATCACCGCTCATTGCACCTGTGAAAGGCTCTTCGGGGATGGCTTCCCAGCCGCTTGTCGAGACTTTGAGGTAATCTTTCAGGCCATCTTCGTAATACCACTCAGCACTGTCTTCAGCGTTAGGGGCATTGAACTTGATACGCAGCCCCGGGCAGAGAACCGCTTTAGCACGCAGGTTGTGCTTGAGTCGTGCAACAGAAAACTTGGGAGTATCGAAGTATTGAGGGTCCGGTAAGAAGCGAACGCTGGTACCAGTGCGCTTCTTACCACAGGTGTCTACCACCTGAAGATCAATCGCTTTATAACCGTCTTTAAAACCAATACGCTGGACCTGACCGTCGCGCCAGATAGTGACTTCGAGCACCTGCGACAGGGCATTGACGACAGAAACACCGACACCGTGCAGACCACCGGAGAACTGGTAGTTGTCATTACTGAACTTACCCCCAGCATGTAACTGAGTAAGAATCAGTTCAACGCCCGAAATACCATGTTCAGGGTGAATATCCGTTGGCATACCACGACCGTCGTCGAGCACAGTCATTGAGCCATCTTCGTGCAGCGTCACTTCGATCTTGCTGGCGTGACCTGCGAGAGCTTCGTCCACCGAGTTATCAATCACTTCCTGCGCCAGGTGATTCGGGCGGGTAGTTTCGGTGTACATGCCCGGACGCTTACGGACCGGGTCCAGACCACTCAGGACTTCAATCGATGAGGCGGTGTATTGCTTTGACATCTGTTCCCCTGTCAAACCATGAATTGCAGTAATGTCCGGAGTATACCGGGGCGTGGGGGAGTCTGCCTACCAGAGGCGACTCAAGTGCCCCAGCATCTGAGGCACCCGGTCGATAAAATGCTGGAAACTATGATCACCGCCGCCCTCCAGCCAGCCCGGACATTCGCGGTAAAGCTCAGCAGCATGCCGGTAATCGAGAGTTTCATCGCCTGTCTGCAATAGCAGCAGCAGATTCTGCGGATTCTGAACAACGGGCGTATTGAGCGCTTCAAGCTGATGCAGGTGCGCTTCTTCGAGCAACAGTGTTTCGCCCGTATGGTAGTGAGTGTGCTCGCCGAGGTAATGCCTGAACAATTCGAACGGCCGGACCGCAGGGTTGATCAATACAGCAGGGACATCGTGTTTTTCGGCTAAAAAGGTCGCGTAAAAGCCACCCAACGAACTGCCAACAATCCAGACCCGGTCATGCTTCTCACGCAATTCCGCCAGGGCCTGCTCGGCCAGTGCAATGGCATCCTGGGGAGCGAAGTGAATAAAAGGGGCGTTAATGGAACCGAGCTCGGGATGTTCACGGAACAGAGCCATCATCTGCTGGGCCTTCTCGGATGCGGGTGAGCTGAGAAAACCGTGTAGATAAAGGCAGCCGCTGTTTTGCACAGAGGCCGGAATCAGCATATCAATATCCTGTCTGGGTACGATCTACCGCAAAGGATACATGGCTCAGGCGTTCAACGCCCGTGCTGATACGCCCATCTTTGTGCAGCTCTAACCAGCGGAAACCGGGCGCAGCCTCATCAAGACTGAAACCACTGGTCTGCGGCTCAAACTGTATACAGGTTGAGGGCGTGGACATCAGGCGCACGCCATTCACGTAACCATCGCAGCTCTGATGCACGTGCCCCCAAAGCACACCTTTGGCGTTGTCATGAGTACTCAGAATTTCCATCAGCGCCTGACGGTTGCGCAAACCGATGTTGTCCATCCACTCGCTATTCATCGGGATCGGATGGTGGTGCAGGCAAGCGAGCGTATGCAGGTCATCCCGCTCCGTCAGAGCACGTTCGAGCATATCCAACTCTTCCTGCCTGAGCTGGCCAAACACAGCACCTTCCACCTGAGAATCGAGCATCACAATCTGCCAGTGTTCGCTGCGAATCACCTTATGCAGATGATCCCGCTCACGTCCGACTTTCTCAAGGTTGCGGGGTTCGTCATGATTTCCGGGAAGCCAGAAGACAGGAGCACCGAAGCGGGCCATGGCATCGTCCAGCAGGCGGTAGGATTGTTCGCTGCCATCCTGAGACAGGTCGCCTGTGACCAGCATGGCATCGGCCTGAAACGGAAACGCATCCAACTGAGACAGAACGGCATGCATACTGTCGTACGTGGGTACGCCCAGCAGCTTACCACCGATATCCCCGAAGAGATGGGTATCGGTCACCTGCACGATGCGCAATGTCTCGGCGGATGTCAGTTGGAACACGTTGGCCTCAGTGTGAATTTCAGTGGGCTGAGACTATATATTAGACGTCTGTCAAAGCCCCGAACGGAAACCCATCACATATCGGAATATACGGGCCAATATACGAAAAAAGTACCAGCCCAGGCCAGAGTGGCCCGGCTCAACACACTTAATTAAAAGGTCGGCGTAAAACTGAAAGGCTGCTCGACATGCCCGTGCTGCAGACAGTGCTCGAGCCAGTCGGCAAGAAACTTATTCAGCTGAATTTTTTCATCGGGCATGCGCATCTGAGGATTGGGGTATTGATACCGCCCCTCAAATTTATGCTGGTTCTGGTAACTCAGCACCTCGGCCATGCTGGCGTCGTGGTACAGGCGCACATTCATGGAAGGAGGAGTGACCCACTCCGGGCTCAAGCCCTCCTGCTGTACGGTCAGCATCGTGGTGTATGGCTGCACCTCGTCGATCCTGATCCGCACCCGGGCACTCTGATCACCCATCCCTGTGATCGCAAACGTGCGCTCACCGCCTTCGTCGGTCTCAGGCAGCAAGCGAAGGAATCGCAGGTAATTCGACTCGGCAACGGAAGCCATTTCCTGCAGGTCAGGGACGTAGCGTTTACGGCGCAAGCGTTCTCTCCGGAGTAAATATCAAAGACACAACACCTTAGCAGGACGCATGAAGATTTTCCTGATCAGCGCCACTACCGGCAATGTCAGACATGACTGAAGACGCCCTCAAAAGAGCGCATGTGTCGTCCTGAACGCTGCCTTTAAGCAGTCACTGAGGCGTGATTAATCTTCAGCCATTGTAACGCCATAATGGTCGCCGCGTTGTTGATGGTGCCATCCTCCACACCGCGATAGGCATCGTCAAACGGCACCACAAATGCACGGATGTCTTCATGTTCGTCATCAAGACCATGCAGCCCGCCCATGCCTTCACTGTCGATCAGTCCACAGAAAATCGCGACCTTTTCGCTGGTACCGCCTGGGGACACCCAGTAATTGCACACAGGAATCAGGCGGGTGGGCACGGTGCCAGCCTCTTCTTCGGATTCACGCAAGGCGACGTCCTCAGGCGTTTCGCCCTCTTCCACCATGCCCGCGACCAGCTCAATCAGCCAGGGAGAACGTTCATCCTCAAGCGCCCCGACGCGAAACTGCTCAAGCAGCACCACTGCATCTTTTTTGGGATCAAACAGCAGGACACAGACCGCCTGCCCGCGCTCGAAAAGCTCACGAGTGAACGGCCCCATCCATTCGCCGTTAAAGCGTTTATGGCGAAGGGTGAGCTTTTCCATGCGGAAGAACCCCTGATATGCGACTTCTTTTGCCTCCACGACGACATCGGCGGCTGTCATGGGCGATGGGAAAACGGACATGCTTGACCTATCTATATATCTATACAAGAATATTCGAATAAACACCGGCAATACTGACTGTTCGCTCAGTAGCAACAAAGGTGAAACTGAAAGCCGGATAATTTCTGTTAGACTTGGTGCACCTCCGGAAATTCCAGGGGCACCTGAGAGCATTTTATACCTTCTCCTGGGAAAGGCACCTTTATGAAAAAACTGCTTACTCTGACATCTGCAATCCTGTTGCCATCGGCCGTTATTGCTGCAGATCTCAGCACCATATACGACATGGCCGCCAGCAACGACCCACAAATTGCTGCTGCCCGCGCCAGTCGCGAAGCAGATGCATACAACGTCATGATCGCCCGCGGCGCTCTGCTGCCACAGGCAGAAGCCAGCTACACGCACACTAATGTCGAAATCGAAATCGACGGTGTAAACGGACTGGTCACTGATTACGAACTCGGCGCATTCTCGGTTACCGCCGGAATGTCACTGTTCAACCTGAACAGCTGGTACACCTACAAGGCAGCTCGCGCTGGTAACGACAACGGCATTTACGAGCTGCAAATGGCCGAACAGCAACTGCTGCTTCGTACGGCGGAAGCCTACTTCAACGTCCTGCGTGCCGAAGACAACCTGTCGACTGCCGATGCTGAACTGAAAGCCGTGCAACGCTCACTGGAGCAAACTAAGCAGCGCTATGACGTCGGCCTGACTGCAATTACCGATGTTCATTCGGCGCAAGCCGCTTACGATCTGAGTTATGCCAACCTGCTGGGCCAGCAGGCAAACCGCCAGATTCAGTACGAAACGCTTGAGCAGCTGACAGGCCAGACCATCAGTGATGTTGCTGCGTTGAAAGGCTCGGTGGATATGAATCGTCCAGAGCCTGCCGATCCGAACGCCTGGGTTACTTCCGGCATGGATAAATTCCCGGGCCTGCGCATGGTGGACTCACAACTTGAAGCCGCTCGCCTGCAACGCAACGCCGCACGTGCAGCGCACCTGCCTACCGTAGAAGTTTTTGCTAACTATGAAGACGGCGATCAGGCCACAACCATCACCGAAGATCCTGCTAGCGCCACCCGAACCGCTTATGGCATCAAGGTATCAGTACCTCTGCTGGCCGGTGGTTCTCTGTATGCTCAGACCAAACAGGCTGCTCTGAATTACGCTGCCGCTGACTATCTGCTTGAGAACGAACGACGCACAGTTCGTCAGAATATCCGTACTCTGTACCTGCAGGTCCAGAATGATGTTCTGAACATCAAGGCACGCCAGCAGTCGATCCGCTCTGCACGTAGTGCACTGGATGCGACCCAGACAGGTTATAAAGTCGGTACCCGTAATATTGTTGAAGTGCTCGACGCACAGCAGCAGCTGTACGGTGCAGAGCGTGACTACGCAAACGCGCGTTATGACTACATCATCAACCTGCTGACCCTGAAGTACTACGCAGGCACGCTGAACGAAGGTGACATCAATATGCTGAACGGCTGGCTGCAAGGCTGAACAGCTTTCAGTAAGACACCAACCAGCGTGAAAAAAGGGGCCTTGGCCCCTTTTTTCGTGTTCGTTTACTTCCCCCAGTAAAGACGGGGCGTCTGCCCCCTGTTATCCCGCGCCGCCACTGCTATAATCGCCAGTCTTTGAATTCGCGCAAACCACAGGAATTATCACCGTGAGTGAGAGCCGCCATAACATCAAAACCTTCCAGGGCCTTATCGCTGCCCTGCAGGAATACTGGTCCGAACAGGGCTGTGTGATCAACCAACCGCTCGATATGGAAGTCGGTGCCGGTACCTTCCACACCGCTACCTTTCTTCGTGCCATTGGCCCTGAGAACTGGGCATCTGCCTATGTTCAGCCAAGCCGTCGCCCGACCGATGGCCGTTATGGTGAGAACCCGAACCGTCTGCAGCACTACTACCAGTTCCAGGTGGTTCTGAAACCTAATCCGGTAAACATTCAGGAGCTCTACCTCGATTCGCTGCGTGCAATGGGCGTTGATCCTCTGGTGCACGACATCCGCTTCGTTGAAGACAACTGGGAATCTCCAACGCTGGGCGCCTGGGGTCTGGGTTGGGAAGTCTGGCTGAACGGTATGGAAGTCACTCAGTTCACGTACTTCCAGCAAGTGGGCGGCCTTGAGTGCTTCCCGGTGACTGGCGAAATCACCTATGGTCTTGAGCGTATCGCCATGTACCTGCAGGAAGTCGATTCTGTTTACGATCTGGTCTGGACATACGGCCCGGACGGCAAAGCCGTGACTTACGGCGATGTATTCCACCAGAACGAAGTCGAGCAGTCGGCGTACAACTTTGAACACGCGGACGTAGACTTCCTGTTCACTGCGTTTGATCAGTACGAAAAAGACTGCGCTCGCCTGATTGATGCTGGCTTGCCTCTGCCAGCCTACGAACAGGTTCTGAAGGCATCACATACCTTCAACCTCCTCGATGCCCGTGGCGCCATCTCTGTGACCGAGCGTCAGGGCTATATCCTCCGCGTCCGTACTCTGGCGCGCTCAGTTGCTCAGGCGTACTTCAACAGCCGTGCAGAGCTGGGCTTCCCACTGGCTGAAGAAGCCAACCGTGCTGATGTGCTCGCCAAGTATCAGGCCGAAAAAGCCGACCGCGAAGCAAAAGCTGCCGCTCAGGAGGAGAAGTAAAATGAGCCAGTCTAATAAAGATTTTCTGGTAGAGCTCGGTACCGAAGAGCTGCCACCAACGGCGTTAAAGTCGCTGTCTGACGCTTTCACTACTGGTGTTGAAGCCGGCCTGACCGACGCTGGAATCAGCTTTGGCGACGTGACCAGCTACGCGGCACCGCGTCGTCTGGCGATCACCATTGAAGCGCTACAGACCGAACAGGAAGACAAAGAAGAAACCCTGTACGGCCCACCCGCCAAGATCGCCTTTGATGCCGACGGCAAGCCCACCAAAGCGGCAGAAGGGTTCGCTTCGCGCGCGGGCGCGACCGCCGCTGACCTGCAGACAGCCCCGGATTCGCACGGCAAAAACGCCGGTAAGCTGATGATACAGCGCACGATTAAGGGCAAGCAGACCAGTGAACTCCTGGGTGACATCGTCCAGAACAGCCTCGACAAACTGCCGATTCCTAAGCGCATGCGCTGGGGAGCATCGCGGGTTGAATTCGTGCGTCCGGTTCAGTGGCTGGTCATGCTGCTGGGCAATACCGTCGTCGACGCCGAAGTGCTGGGTCTGAAAGCGGGCAACACCAGCCGTGGACACCGCTTCCATGCGCCGGGCGAAGTGACCATCGCAGAACCGCTGGCGTATCAGGAAACCCTGCGCGGCGCGTATGTAATGACCAGCTTTGCTGAACGCTCCGCTCTGATCAAAGAACAGGTCACCGCCGAGGGTAAGAAACTCGGTGGCGAAGCCATCATCGATGACGACCTTCTTGATGAAGTCACCGCACTGAACGAGTGGCCGGTGGCATTGGCTGGCTCGTTCGATGAAGACTTCCTGCGCGTTCCGCCAGAAGCGCTGGTGTCTTCGATGAAAGAACACCAGAAATACTTCCACGTGATGAAAGACGGCAAACTGCTGCCTAATTTCATTACCGTGTCGAACATCGAATCAAAAGATCCGGCGCAGGTGATCTCGGGTAACGAGAAAGTGATCCGCCCGCGTCTGGCGGACGCCGCCTTCTTCTGGGATACCGACCGTAAGCAGAAGCTGGAAAGCCGTTTTGAGAAACTCGAAAACGTCGTCTGGGTGAATAAACTCGGTTCGATTGCCGATAAAGCCCGCCGCATCAGCGCACTGGCGACCCGTATCGCCGGCGAAACCGGTGGCGATGCTGCACTGGTTCAACGCGCAGCGCAGCTATGCAAAAACGACCTCGTCAGTCAGATGGTCTTTGAATTCACTGACCTGCAGGGGCTGGCTGGTAAATACTACGCTGAACACGATGGCGAACACGCTGACGTTGCGGCGGCCATGGTCGAGCAGTACATGCCTGCTTTTGCCGGTGATGAACTGCCTGCGACACAAACCGGTACCCTGATCGCACTGGCCGATCGTCTCGACAGCCTGGTTGGTCTGTTTGGCCTTGGCCAGATTCCGACCGGCTCGAAAGACCCATTTGCCCTGCGTCGTGCATCACTCGGTGTACTGCGACTTCTGGTAGAGAAAGAAATCGACATCGACCTCGGCACCCTGATCGACTGGGCGCTGGCATCGGAGTGGAAAACCGCACCTAAGGCCGACACCAAAGCCACCCTGATCGAATACATGCTGGATCGTTTCAGCGCCTGGTACGCGGATGAAAACATCCCGACCGGCGTATTCCAGGCAGTACGCGCTCTGGGCGTGACTAACGCACTCGACATTAATCGTCGCGTTAAAGCCGTGTACGAATTCAGCAAGCTCGATGCCGCCGAATCACTGGCCGCCGCGAACAAGCGTGTATCCAACATCCTCGCCAAAAACGGCGGCGATACAGTCGAAGCCAAGGTTAACGGCGAACTGCTTTCGCAGAACGAAGAGCAGGTACTGGCCCGCGAAATCGCCGCCAAACAGCAGGCACTTGAGCCATTGATGGCCAACGGTGACTACGCTGCCGCGTTGAACGAACTGGCTGGACTGCGCACTGCCGTCGATGCCTTCTTCGACAACGTGATGGTGATGGCCGATGACGACGCCGTGAAAGACAACCGCTTGGCACTGCTGAAGCAGCTGCAGGGGCTGTTTATCGGTATCGCGGATATTTCGGTGTTGTAAGCGTACTTCGCGCTACTAACAAGCCCGACATGTAGAAGTACATGTCGGGCTTTTTTGTTTAATAAACAGACATCTGTCACAGCGTGACTATGGCCTGATCCGGCCCGCATTGTTACACTCGGATCAATTCAGGATTATCTGCAACGGACTATGTTTAAGCGCCTCTTTGCCTCTCATAAAAACCCTTATGTACCGGGTCTGGATAATCCAGAGCGCGTCTCTGTGTCTCTTGCTGGCTGCAAGCTGGATATCACGCTGCCACCGCACTATTCCTCAGCGGGCTTTGACGCCGATGTTGAGCCGAAAGATATCCCTAATATCCACGAGCGTTCTATCTACGACTACGGTCACGAATACGAAGACAATAAGTTCAGCTACGCCAACTGCATTCGTCGGAATTGGGAATTTTTTGGTCCAATCTGGAAGTTTGATTCCATTGGTATGACCGATTTCCAGGTTACGTCATTGAGGGTTGACTGCCTTCCAGAAGGAATGAGTTGTTTCAACCCCGCCATTCTGGAACAAGTGGTCATGCGCTACTTGTATGAAACAGGCCCTGCAATGCCTGATTATGGCCGGAAACTCGCACCAGTAAACTGGCAAGTTGAGATCAAGCAAGGCAACCCATGGATACTGTTCGAGCAACATAAAGACCTACCTGCTGACAAACCAGAAGAGCATGAAGACTCTAATTTCAAAGCCTTCGCCGTGACTGCTCTGGACGATCATTACATCCTGTTCTTACGCTTTATTAATTTCGGAAGCATGCCAGTTGCAGAATCAATCGAGGCTGCAAACAAAGTCCGGGATCTGGTTATCGGTAGCATTCACTGGCAACTGAGTGATCACGCCGAGGAGCGAAAGCAGGAGGTCATATCCAAGTACCCCAGTACCTCTATTACTCCCGATCGCCAGCCAGCAATCTGGAGGTATCCAGCAAAATGGCGTGACGGAATTGCAAGTCAGGGCGAGACGCGTGCCGTCATTCTAGAACCAGGCGACCCCGCACCCGAATTCCATATTGAACCATTACACGGAGAGTAGTTATGACAGTTAGTAAGGCCGGATACGCTCAGATATTCAGTAGCCATGAATCTGGAATCGCACACAATGTGCACATTCCGGAAAGCCAAAAAGCATCGTGGGAGGCAATAAAGAACTCCCACGTCGGTAACTACTATGAAACCACACTTTTAAGAGCGGTATTACGCCTGGCCGTTGGAGATAAAACGGTCGCTCCCAAAGCGAGCATCGGTGCATTCAGCTTCTCGTACACGACCAGTGCTGACCGGAAAGATATATTCATCAACCTGATCAGCTTTAAAAATGATGCTCACATTTCAGCCAGAACCCCGGGTATTTACAAGCCACGGTGGGAAGGTGATAGTTGGGAAGTATCTGAAAGCTCAAGCCCTTCTACTGCAATGGATTTAGATCACGCTTGGTCAAATAATGCTCATGTCGCTGCCATTTCAGGAAAGTTCGAAAACAAAGAGCGAGCTGGGCGAATGATGGGTGTTCATATTGAAAAAGCCTACATAAAAGGCAGTAACGCACTCTCAGATGCTCGCCAACGAGGTAACCATTATTCCCTGTTTTGGCTGAACAACGAATTCACCAGTAAAGAACATATTCAAAGCCTTGTCTCGATGATTCAGCATGCGCAGAAGCAGAGTAAGAGCATGAAGTGGCTGATCCACGGAGAAGGCTGCGGCACATTCGTACAGGCACTGCGCTTTATCAAAGCGAACCCAGTTGCCAGCGATATCATCACTGCGCAGAAAGGTATGGGCAATCAGGATGTTTTCTTTTCAAACCCTCGTGGACGCCACACGAGTAAAAAAGATCTGGAAGCGATCTGTAAGTCCGTCGGTATGAGTTTTGTCGATGTGAACCTTAATAAGAATGATGTTCTACATAATCCAGACGCTCGCAACGATGCACTGAAAGAAATTAGTAAAGCGGCAGGTGCGGTTGCTTTCACCGGTGCTGGCGCTCACTTTGCGGGTGAAGCCGGTGTCGAAAGTGTGCAGAAACTTGTCGAGCTGGCGGCTTCAAGCCCAGCAGGTCTGGGTTCTGCACTGGCTATTGCCGGTGGCGTCGTAGTTATTGCTGGTAAAGCCGCCAGCCTGTGCGGAATGGCACGCAATATAAAAGGAGCAGCCTCTTCAACGTTCGGTGCTGGCAATCAAAACTGGGCATCCTGAAGTAACCTAATAAAAAAGCCCGACCATCTATGATGGCCGGGCTTTTTATTTAGAGTGAAATTAAATTACTCCGCTTTATGTCCAACACCCGCCGGATAACCGCGACGGATTTCTTTCATATGAATGCGGCCTTCAACCGGATCGTCACTGTGGTCCTGCCACTGCATCCACTGGGTCAGTGAAATAGACAACTGAAGTGAATAATCCAGAGATATCCAACTGGTGCGTCCGCTGTCATAAGCGGGTACGCCCTCGCCCATAATATTGACCGGGCCAGAGCCTGTTTCGACGGTCATGTTGAACGGTTCAGCCGCCGGTGTATTCGCAAAGTAAATGCTGTCTATTTCTGCGAAACCAATGCCGTTATTCACGGTGGCTGCTGCACCGCTACGATCTTTACCCACAGTCGGGTTAGCCGCATTTGGCGTGACGCATTCTTTGGTCAGTGCAGAAAATTGGGACAGCAGTGGCGGAGTCGTCAGGTTTTTATCGGGCACAGACGCCGTACCGTGACACGACATACACGAGCTGTTGGCGTTATCCGCCGGGCCGTTCAGACGATAGTTACAACCCAGGTGCCCCATCTGTTTCATCACATCATCACCGCCGTATTTGTTCAGTTCATCAACGGTATCCCAGAAGATAACTTCCTCCTGAAATCCATTGATTTTCACATCAACCGGGTGATTGTAAGCAAGCTGACCTTCAGGTGGCGTGTCGTTACCCCACATAACACCGAGCAGTGCAATTCGCTTCCACGGGTCTTCAACGTCGGCTTTACGCTGGCCATCGGCGACAAAGGTACCAAATACCCATTGCGTACCCTGGGCACGGCTGTCTTTTACCGCGAAATCGAATTGCAGCAGGGTGACATTCCCCCACTCAGAAGTGCTGCGTGGACACTGCTGGCTTTCTTCGATCAGCGTACATTCTTTGCCGTTGGCGGGCGTGCAGCTACAGAAAGTCGGGTCAGAGATGTTCGCGTCCCAGCTCGGCAGATTTTCCATCACGGGCAGCAACTCAGGGCTGAGCGTGTTGAACAATGGCTTACCAATGACCGCGCCTTCGTCAAAGCTAATATCATCCTGCGGAATCTTAGCGGTCCCATCCGCCTGCCAGACAGTACCCAGAGTGTAAGCAGCCGTGGCATTAAAGAAACCCACCGCCCACATGGTGCTGGCCTTGTCACCCTGAGGGGTTGAGAAGGTCACTGGTGCTTCACGTGTCAGGCCGTGCGTAAATTCACGTCCACTCGCGGGATCATAGGTTTGATATGGAATGTTGTACCAAGGGCGAACCTTGTTGTTACAGACATCCCAGTCTTCAATACCTGCGCCCTGATTAACATTGCCTTCCTGGATATACTCCATCACCAGCCAGCCATATTCGTATGCCAGCTTCGCTTTTTCTTCCTGAGACGTGCCCTCTTCGAATAACGCATCGAACTTACTGTCACGCCATTGCTGGCTTGCCGCGTCGTCCACCGGAGAGCGCGGGAAATCATCCGACAGCTGATACACAGGCCCTGTCCAATCAGCCGGAGGAACGTTACTGACTTTCTGACCGACCCATTGATCCTGAAATGCCGGGTCCTGCCAATAACTTGGATAAGTTCCAGTACAGGTGCCATTCCTGGTTGAATCGATGATTGAATCGGTGGTTGCTACGCCTTCTTTCGGGGATTCTCCGCAAGCTGCCAGCAATAACGCAGAACTGCATGCGGTCACTGCCATAAGCCGTTTTATCATTGTTATATCCATATCCATCTTCCTTTATGACGTGATGGGGGTGTGGGGACCATGAGGTTAGCAGAAGGAGGCTTACTTTATAGCCGGATTCGTAGCTAGCCATGTGTCGGGATATGACAGTGGCGACAGACGTACGCCATCAGATAGCCCATGACCATAAGTGTCTAATGCCGTCACGACCTTGCGACTTCCGTTATACTCCAGGCTTTGTTTAACCACGGCCCGGAGCTTTTCTATGAAACTCATCATCCTTGATCGCGATGGCGTCCTTAATCAGGATTCCGACGCTTACATTAAGTCGGTTGATGAGTGGATTCCGCTGCCGGGCAGCGCAGAAGCGGTAGGCAGGCTGTGCGACTCAGGCTACACCGTCGCTGTAGCCACTAACCAGAGCGGCCTGGCGCGCGGTTACTTCTCGCAGGCCGACCTTGATGCCATGCATGATAAAATGATCAAGCTTGCGGCTGCTGAGGGCGGCGAATTTGCGCATATTGCATTCTGCCCGCACGGCCCAGATGACCACTGCGACTGCCGTAAGCCACTGCCCGGCTTAATTCATCAGATCGAAGATGCATTGAAGGTATCAGCAGAAGGGGCCTGGATAGTTGGCGACTCCATCCGCGATCTGGAAGCCGGTGCGGCGGCGGGCTGTAATACCGCGCTTGTACGAACCGGTAAAGGTGAGAAAAGTGAGCACAAACTCACTTCTCACCCTTCACTCGCTCAGGCTCCCGTGTTTGACGACCTGGCCACGTTTGTTAATTGGCTTATCGCCAATCAACCTTAGTTGCCGACCGGTTCCCACGGTAGGGTGCCCGGCGCAGCCTCAATAAAGTTGAGGTATTGCTCAAGGTGGTCAACCAGGTCCCGGATCACCTCTTCTTTGCTGCACCCAAACAGGTCGTAGCCGAGTGAACCATGGCTCAGGTGCACATCGGCACGCCAGAAGGTCGCCGACTTTGCACCCGCTGGCCGATAATCCGGGGCGTCATGCTCTGTGGCTTTTACCTGATAGAAGAACTCATCCACGCCCTCTCTGACAAGCGACATAGAGACCTCCCCTATAGCACCGCTGACGCGCACGTCCCAGCCATGAGAACGTAACTCTTCACTGACTTCTTCCAGCGCCGGTGTGACAACGCCTTCGATGTATTTCTCGACCTTATTGGCACCGGGGAATTTCATCATGCCATTCAGGCGTTTACGCCAGTCGCCTCCCTGGCTGTGTGGACGCACAGGTGTGATTGCGTTAATCGAACTATCCCGGTGCCCTTCGATGACCAATGCACGCCAGAGACCAGCAACCGCCAGCAACATAATGATGCCAAACGGTAATGCACTGACGATCGTCATGGTCTGCAATGCACTTAAGCCGCCAGCCAACAGCAAAGCTGCCGCTATGCCCCCCTCAAGGAAAGCCCAAAACACACGCTGCCAGACCGGTGTCTCGAGCAAGCCGCCAGACGCCAGTGAATCAACCACCAGAGAACCCGAGTCCGATGAAGTCACAAAGAACGTAATGATCAGGAAGACCGTAATGATCGACAGGAAAAAGGACATCGGCAAGCGATCATAGAATTCAAACAGTGCCACGGCATGGTTAGATTGTACTTCGCCAATCAGCGCCTCTTTGCCCTGCTCCATAATAAGGTGCAGTGCGGTATCACCAAAGATGGCGAACCAGAGGAAGGTGAACAGAGTCGGTACCGCCAGTACGCCGAATACAAACTGACGAATAGTACGGCCACGGCTGATCTTCGCGATAAAGAGGCCCACAAAAGGCGCCCAGGCAATCGTCCAGGCAAAGATAAACAGCGTCCAGTTACCAATCCAGTCACTGTGTGTGTAGGCCTGCATGTTGAAAGTGCGCTCGACAACACCACCCAGATACGCCCCGGTGTTCTGCAGCAAGGTATTAAGAATATGAACGCTTGGCCCCACAGCGAAAACAACGGCCATCAGAAAAACAGCCAGCCCCATATTCAACATCGACAGGTTCTTAATCCCCTTATCCATACCCGCGACTACAGACGCCGTCGCTGCCAGAGTAATCACCGCAATGGCGATCACCTGTACTGTTGTGCTTACCGGAATCGCTGGCCAGAGATAATTAATACCTGCATTGATCTGAGAAACGGATAAACCCAGCGTTGTGGCAAGGCCGAACATAGTCCCCAGAACAGCAAAGGTATCAACAATATGCCCTGCCCAGCCGTGGATTCGATCACCAATCAAAGGATACAGCGCAGAACGTACAGATAAGGGAAGGCCGTGCCTGTAGGCGAAGTAAGCCAACACTAACCCCATGAGGCCATAAATACCCCAGATATGCAGACCCCAATGAAAATACGCAATCTGCATGGCTTCTTTTGCGGCGGGCACAGTCTCTGCTGCCCCGGCCGGAGGCGTCGAATAATGGAGTACGGGCTCGGCCACACCAAAGAACAGCAGTGCTATGCCGTAGCCCGCTGAGAACAACATGGCGAACCAGGCGGGAAAAGAATACTCGGGCTCAGCATGGTCGGAACCCAATCTGATATTACCCCAATTACTGAAGCCCACCACCAGAATAAAGATAAGAAAGATCGCCGTCGCTAACATGTAGAACCAGCCAAAGGTCTGAGTAATCCAGCCCAGCATACTGCTGAACAGATTCCCTGCTGCTTCAGGATTGCTGACCGTGCCAATAATCAGCAGGGCCGCAACAATGATGGTAGGCACAGCAACAGGCATGAGTAATGTTGCCTGCAGGCCTTTTCGTTCGAGATTCATTCAACACTCCGGTTTGTAGGGTCCAGGGCACCCCTCTCAACGCGGAGTGCCATATAACCCTGACAAAGCCGGCGCCAGATAGCAAATCGCTACTTTTCAGCCGATCGCTTTCGCCGTACTCTGGGATAAGTGCTGTTCACACTCCTGAGGGGTAAACGATTGCCTGAGACCACTGCTCGCTCTGAATTACTCGCCGCCTGCCGCACCATCATCTTTATGGTCTGGATGACCTTACTCACGCTTATCTGGATTTTGCCTGCTCTGATTATTTCACCATTGATGGACCTGCCCGCGCGGCATCGTCTCATTGGCCGACCATTCTGTATTGCCTGTGTCTGGTCCGCTCGCCTGCTTCTGGGCCTGCGCTGGAAAGTCATCTACGAAGGTGAGTTACCATCACGGCCTTCCATTATCGTGGCCAAACACCAAAGCAGCTGGGAAACCTTTATGCTTCCCGCGTTGTTACCACCGCAAGTCCAGGTCATCAAAAAAGAGCTGACACGAGTTCCAATTTTCGGATGGTATCTCGCCATGATGGGGCCAATCACAATCGATCGGTCGCAGCGCACAACAGCACTCAAAGAGCTTGTTAAGCAAGGTACAAAACGACTCAACAACGGCTTTCATGTGTTGATATTCCCCGAAGGGAGTCGTGTCCCCGCAGGCGCACGCAAAGCGTTTTCTAAAGGGGGCAGCATGCTCGCCAGCCGCGTCAAGGCGCCTGTAATTCCCGTGGCTCATAACGCCGGAGACTTCTGGCCAAACCACCACTGGATACGTTACCCCGGAACAATCACATTGGTTGTAGGGGCTCCACTTGATAGTAAAGACTTACCAACTAAGCTGCTTCATCAGCAATGTGAGGAGTGGATAAATCAACGCGTCGACAACATTTCTGCAACGCCATTTGACGGTACTGTTATTACTGAACTCACCAGCGGAAAACGTTTCTGATAACTGCAACACTCTGCATGATATGATGCTCAACGCTATTCACCAGGGGACATACAAGGGGGCGTTATGGTGATTGAAGTGGGTGGTATTTTTGGCATTCTGATTCTGATTGGCGATATCTACGCCATCCTTAATACCGTTCAGGCGCGCACGACTCTGGGCGTTAAAGCTGCCTGGATTGCAGCGATCCTGTTACTGCCGGTTGCAGGCCTGATCGCCTGGTATTTCTTTGGGCCGCGCGAGCCGAAGGTCGGCTGACCGACCTTCGTTTTCTGCTCTGCTCAGCGGCTTAATTATCGCCGCTGTCTGAACTGGAACTTGCACTCGGAGTGCCCGAGCCCTCAGCATCCTTTATTGCCCGTTCTTTACCTGCGGCTTCTTCAGCACGCTTTTCCACTTCTTCGACTAAGCGAACATTCGCATTCGGCGCCTTGCCCTGCTTATCTTCACCGAAGTAGATAGTCTGATGTGGGAATGGGATTTCGATATTCCGCTCATCAAAGGCTATCTTCATGCGGCGATTAAACTCACGGCCAACATTCCACTGCTGAATCGGCTTGGTTTTGATCCGTGCCTTAATCATCACCGCGCTGTCGGCAAACTGGTCAACACCCAGCACCTCCAGGGGCTCCAGAATCCGATCCTGGAAGTCTTTGTCTGCGCGCAAGTCTTCATCCACCTCGCGCATGATGGCCACCACTTCATCCGTGTTCTCACGGTATGCCACACCCACATCCATCAGGTAATAGCTGAAGTCTTTGGTCAGGTTGGAGATGATCGACACTTCACCGAACGGAATCGTATGGACAGTACCATCGAGGTCGCGCATCTGAATCTTCCTCAGCGTGATCTTCTCAACCAGCCCAAAGTGATCATTAATCTTGATGACATCACCGATCTGCAACAGATCCTCAAAGACGACGGTCAACCCGGTCAGAAAATCCTTCACCAGAGTCTGCGCACCAAAACCGACAGCAATACCCAAGACACCGGCACCGGCCAGTAACGGCATAATGTTGATACCCACCTCTGAGAGAATCACCATCACCGACAGCAGTGACAGAGTAATCAACAGGATATTGCGGATAATTGGAGTGATCGTCTGAAAACGCGAGCTGTTGAGGCGCTCGTGGCGGAACATTAACGACTCCAGTAAGGCATTCACACCCTCCCAGATCGAAGCAAAAACCAGCGCAGCAAGCGAGATCGACAGTACAGTACCTAACAGGCTACCCAGCCCTGTCATACTCTCTTCACCAAAATACACCGCTACGACGTCGAGTGCTGCATAACCCACCAGAATCAGACCGACCGCATAACCGATGGCACGCTGAATAGTAAAAATGGAACTGAAGCGTTCCTTATCCCAATGCAAGCGCTTACGTATACGCTTCATGCGCTTATCCAGAAACCGACTCAGGTAACCATTCAGAAAAATACCCAGCAACACCAATAAGGTAGTTACACCGAACGCCAGCACATCACCAATGATGTTCTCGGGCAGCCCATAGCTTTCGGTCAGTGCCGTGAATTCGCTCAATACCCCAGAACCGGTACTATCCAGCCCAAAGACAGACGCCAGCTCGGGCTTCTGTTCTGGCTCGGCCTCAAGCATCAGCTCAAGTTTCTGAATCAGGTCCTGCCGCTCTGTTTCACTTTCGAGAGTACCAATCAGATTTTTAACCGCTTCTCTGTCGACCGCCTTGCCATCGCTGGAGCTACCGGATGACGCAGGTGAAGCAGGCACTGCCCACACAGCACAGGATGAAAGTAACAACAGGCACACAGCCAGTAGACGCATAGTGTTCTCCAACAAAATTATGAACGTATCGACCAGTGAATCGGCGCGGGGTTCACCCCGAGTGGCCATAATGCCGCTTATCTCAGGCTAACAAGTCATTGTGACATGCCGGCGATCTTGGCTATAACTGGTACGAGACTTTAACTATCTGCGCAGGAGAAGGCCATGACTACCACCGCCGAGATCAGCATGCCCCAGACAGAATCAACCAACGGCATTGAAGTTCGACGTATGGATTTCAGCTTCGATCAGGTCGATACCATGGACTGGTACCGTGGCAATCCGATTCTTACTGCGTTCATTGCCGTGCTCTCGGGCACCTTCCCTCCGGGCGAGCAGATGTTTATTGAATCAGTGCGTCACTACAAAGACCGCGTGACTGATCCGCAATTACTTGAGAACGTTAAAAACTTCACCCGCCAGGAAGCTCACCATACCAATCAGCACAAGCTCGCCAATGAAAAGCTGGAATCGCTTGGCTGGAAGGCACAAAACATCGAAAAACGCGTCGAAAAAGCGATTGCTCTGCTCAACGCCAAGCGCTCAAAGCGCGAGCGCCTGGCGGCAACGGTCTGCCTGGAGCACATTACAGCTATCGTTGCTGAGTATGTACTTACTCACCCCAAACAGCTTGAGGGCATGCACCCTTCCATCAAATACATGATGATCTGGCACGCCATCGAAGAAATTGAACACAAGTCTGTCGCTTTCGATGTGTACATGGCCACCGGCGGTCAGCGTAAGACCCTGCTGCGTATCATGCGCGCCATTGCAGTGCTCTTCCCTACTCTGACCATGGGTCGCACGATTTACCTTCTTTGGGCGGCACGACGGATGCCGAGCTGGGCACAGACCAAAGAGGCGTGGGGAATGCTGTTTGGTGAAAACGGCATGTTCACCTGCATTAAAGAGCCATTCAAAGATTTCTACCGCGACGATTTTCACCCGGAAGATCACGATAACCGCGAACTGATCGAGAAATGGAAGGCCGAAATAGAAGCCTATCGCGCAGCCTGATCAACCCGAAAACCGGCCCTACTCGAGAAAGAACTTGGCTCGCTGCAGATAAGCCTGTCGATCAGACAGGCCGTTGTAACCACCATTGACCCGGCGTGTAATACCCAGCAGATCATCCTGATCGGCTTTCTCCTGCAAATGCCGGGTGTCCCAGAACCAGAGACTCACCTTCAACGCATGTTCTGGAGTGGACAAGAGTTCAGGCCAATCTGGCTGGGACGTATCTATTCCAGCGTACTCGGCATACTTCTCGTAGTTATAACGCCCTGTCAGCTGAATCAGACCGCGTCCCTTAAAGCGTACACCATCACCGGGTTCCGTATTGCCCAGATCCGAACGCCCCTCGTAAGCCTTACCTGAAGCCAGCTCTTCTGTGTAATAAAGCGACAAACTCTCATGTCCGATCTGAGCGAGAAAATGTGCCAGACGACGGGCGCCAGAGACACTTTCGTCCTGTTCTGAAGCGCTCTGCATCAGTGGATAATACGTTTCAATTTTTGACAGAGGTGCCGTCGGCATCACCGCTGCCAGACAATCACTCGAGAACGCCTTCGGTTGAAGGTCTTTCAGAGTACGCAATGTACGGCCGTTCGGATCAACCCGCCCATCAGGCCGGTTAAGCCCCACAGCTCCGCGCTGAAATGCATCAATCACACTGATGGTTGCCGGGCCAATCAGGCCGTCAACAACCAAGGGTTTCTCTGGACTCAGAGCCTGGTTCAACGCCGCCTGAACGATACGCACGTCAGACTTCATATTTACGCCCTCAGCGCCAACACTGCATTGAATGCACATACGACAACTCCTTTGCTTTAAAAACCCGTTGAGCGGCCACACAAGCCCACCTGCTTGTCTTCATCATTACTGAGGAAGGCGCTTTTCTCAATGGCTAAGGCATGTCCTCACGCGCCACTGCGGACGTTGTCGGCACAACCACCGACCGCATTTTGCCGTAGATGTGACTTTGAGCCGAATAAAGCCTATTATTCGGCTCATAGTATGAGCCGATTATATCGCCTAATCGGCTTATCGAATAACCAGATTGAGATCGCACTATGCAACAGCGCTGGATATGGCAGAACAACCAATGGACCGAATTCTACTGGGACAACAACGCTCTCCAGCCGCTGCTGCGTGAGTGCCACAAACGCATTGGTCTGCTACAGGGCAAACAAAGTGTCAGCGCCAACTCCGACGACCAGGCCTTAGACACACTGTTGCAGAATCTTCTGGCATCGTCAGCCATTGAAGGCGAGGAGCTCAACGCAAGCTCCGTGCGTTCATCTCTTGCAAGACATCTGGGCATCAGCGAAGCAGAGCCCTACCCCGTCAGTGATCGTTCGGAAGGGTTAGCTGAACTATTAATAGACGCGCTCACGAATCTGGACTCGCCCATGACGCAAGAGCGCCTGTGCTACTGGCAGAAACTTCTCTTTCCTGAGTCCGAGTTATCAATTACTCAGAAAATCAGAGTCGGGCAGCTAAGAGGCCCTGAACCCATGCAAGTTGTCAGTGGCCGACTTGATCGCCAGAAAGTGCATTTCGAAGCGCCCCCCAGAGATGGCCTTGAATCACAACTCCAACGTTTTTGCGACTGGTTTAACCAAGATGCTAATTGTCAGGACGCTGATCCGCTCCTGCGAGCTGCGACTGCACACCTCTGGTTTGTAACCCTGCACCCGTTCGACGACGGCAACGGCCGCCTGACCCGGGCAATAACCGATATGGCTCTGGCTCAGGCCGATGCAAAAAGTGTCCGGCTGTTTGCCATGTCAGTTGCGATACTGAATAAGCGCTCCGAATATTACAACGCTCTTGAGACGGCTCAGTGGTACCGCGACCACGAACGGGGATCAGACATCACCGAATGGTGTCAGTGGTTTCTCGACACCCTGCTGACCTCAGTCGACAACGCCATAGACCAGATCGACCGAACTATCGCTAAAGCCCGCTTCTGGCAGACCTTTCGTGATACACCACTGTCTACAGAACAGCGTAAAGTACTAAACCGTCTGTTAGACGGCGGATCAAAAGGATTCGAACACGGTATCAGTGCAGCTCAGTACCAGAAGGTCGCCAAGGTGAGCAAAGCCACGGCCACCAGGCATCTGGCTGACCTTGTGGCAAAAGGATGTATTCAGAAGTTACCAGGGGGTGGCAGGAGTACGAGGTATCAAATAGCCCTGTCACTTTCGTAAAGATCGATAGGACACTACCGGGGAAAGATATAGCTGTATCAATAGAAATACCGAAGTGAAAAGCAACAGCCCAATAAAACCTCCAACGTTTAATACAACCAAAAGACCTACCCAACATAGCCAGTAAATAGGCCCGATAGGGAAAGGCAGGTCGTACCCAGAGACATAAGCAAGTTTACAGTGGGGGCACCTGACACCCCCGCCTTGCTTCCAGCGGAAGTTCAATACTCCAATTCTATTCCGCATACTGTGTTTGCAGCGGACGCATCTCCCGAAACTGACTTCCATTTTTATACTCTCCTTGCTCAATAAAAAGCCCCAGCTGACACATATCAGGCGGGGCTTTTTTAGAGACGTTCTCTGAGCTTGATCTCAGCGACCTCTCTGTGTTCCACGTGGAACACAGAGACACAGCGGATCAGAAATCCAGATTTGCGACGTTCAGTGCGTTCGCTTCAATGAAGGCACGACGCGGCTCTACGTCGTCTCCCATCAGGGTAGTAAACATCTTGTCGGCGCCAATGGCGTCTTCGATGGTTACCTGAAGCATACGGCGGGTCTCTGGGTCCATGGTGGTTTCCCAAAGCTGTTCCGGGTTCATCTCACCCAGACCTTTGTAGCGCTGAATGTTAAAGCCTTTCTGAGCTTCGTGGAGCAGCCACTTAACCGCATCCCAGAAATCGTCGATCATGTGCACACGCTCACCACGCTGAATGTAAGCGCCCTCTTCGAGGGTATCGGCCAGCTTCTCACTCATGCTGGCAAGTTTGTTGTAGCCGTTACCACCGAAGAAATCGACATCAAGAATATAGTCACGCGCCATACCGTGAGTGATGACCTTAACGTCAACGTTGTAGTTATCGCGCTCTGGGTCTTTAACAGTCGCGACCTCAAAGTGTGAGCCACTACGACCAGCATCCGGAAGCTGTTCTCGCAGTTTACCTACCCATTCGTTCATGGCGGCTTCGCTGCCCATCATGTCCGTGGTTACGCGTGGCAATGTCAGCATCAGATGCAGGATCTCTTTACGGACAACGTTCGACATACGGTCGACTGTTTCCTGTGCAGAGCGATACTGATCTACAATCTGAGCGAAAGCTTCGTCAGAGATGGCTGGAGCGCCCTCAGATGGGTGCAGAGCCGCTTTCTCAAGAGCGATGTGAGTGAGGTAGCTCTCCATCGCTTCTTCGTCTTTAATGTACTGCTCTTGCTTACCACGCTTAATCTTATACAGCGGTGGCTGAGCGATATAAACGTGGCCACGTTCAATGATTTCAGGCATCTGACGGAAGAAGAAGGTCAACAGAAGCGTACGAATGTGCGCACCATCGACGTCAGCATCGGTCATGATAATAATGCGGTGATAACGCAGCTTATCCGGGTCAAACTCTTCACGGCCGATACCGCAACCCAACGCGGTAATCAGGGTGCCGACTTCAGCCGAAGATAGCATCTTATCGAAGCGCGCTTTCTCGACGTTAAGGATCTTACCTTTAAGAGGCAGAATCGCCTGGCTCCGGCGGTCACGGCCCTGCTTCGCAGAACCACCCGCAGAGTCACCCTCCACCAGGTAGACTTCAGAAAGAGCCGGGTCTTTCTCCTGACAGTCTGCCAGCTTCCCCGGTAGACCTGCGATATCGAGGGCACCCTTACGACGGGTCATTTCACGAGCCTTACGCGCTGCTTCACGAGCGCGGGCGGCATCAATCATTTTGCCAACAAGTTCTTTGGCCTGCTGCGGGTTCTCCAACAGGAAGTCCTGGAACTGACGCCCCATTTCCTGCTCGACAGCAGGCTTAACTTCGCTGGAAACCAGCTTATCTTTGGTTTGGGAGCTGAACTTAGGATCAGGTACTTTCACCGAGATAATCGCTGTCAGACCTTCACGGGCGTCATCACCTGTGGTCGATACCTTGGCTTTCTTATCCAGGCCTTCCTGGGTGATATAGCCATTCAGAGAGCGCGTCAGAGCCGCGCGGAAGCCTGCTAAATGGGTACCACCGTCGCGCTGTGGAATGTTGTTGGTATAGCAGTGGATGCTTTCCTGGAAGCCATCATTCCACTGCATGGCTACCTCAACACCGATACCATCATCGCGTTGTTCAGTAAGGAAGTGAAACACTTCGCTGACCGGCGTTTTGCCCTCATTCAGGAAGCCGACAAACGAACCAAGACCGCCTTCAAACTCAAAAACATCTTCTTTATCCGAGCGCTCATCCTTCATATGAATGCGCACACCAGAGTTCAGGAATGACAGTTCACGCAGACGCTTGGCCAGGTAGTCGTAGCTGAATTCTGTTTTGGTGAAGGTTTCTTTCGACGGCAGGAAGGTCAGTGCCGTACCCGTAGTGTCTGAAACACCGACTTCCTTCAGTGGATAGTCTGGCACACCGTGGGTGTATTCCTGTTCGTACAGCTTACCGCCACGACGGATGGTCAGTTTCACTTTCTCAGAAAGCGCATTGACCACTGACACACCTACACCGTGCAGGCCGCCTGATACCTTATAAGAGTTATCATCAAACTTACCGCCAGCATGCAGTACCGTCAGAATAACTTCCGCGGCCGAGACACCCTCTTCTTCGTGGATCTCAGTAGGAATACCACGGCCGTTATCGGAGACAGTAATGGAGTTATCCTGGTGGATAACAACTTCTACCGTGTCACAGTGACCAGCGAGCGCCTCGTCAATGGAGTTATCGACAACCTCGAACACCATATGGTGGAGGCCGGTACCGTCATCGGTATCGCCGATATACATCCCTGGACGCTTCCGTACCGCATCGAGGCCTTTAAGTACCTTAATACTGGACGAATCGTAACTCTGATCACTCATTCGGTGCATTCCTCTAATTTGCCATGTTCCACGTGGAACACTTTACTGGCGACTGGCTGCCAGACATCGGTTAATTTTTCTTTGTCGATGCTGGTTATAAAGACCTGACATTTTAAATCTTCCAGCAGTTTGCATAAAGCAAAACGGTGCTTTTCGTCGAGCTCAGACGCAAGATCATCCACTAAATAGATGGTTCTTCGGCCGCTCTCCTGCTGAAAGAGAGATCCCTGCGCGATTTTAAGCGCAGACACTACAGTTTTCTGTTGCCCCCGAGACAATATCTCAGAAGCTGGTTGTTTATCGCACTTAATGCGAAGCTCGGCCCGATGGGGGCCTGACTGGGTATATCCAAGCGTCATATCGCGCTCTTGCTGACGATTAAGTACGTCAGCTAGGCGGGAGTCTTTCTCCCAGCCTGGATAGTAAGCCAGTGTGACAGATATTGAAGGATCTAGCTCGTTCAATATTCGTTCAAATTCTGGTTTAAAGCGCTTCAGATAGGCCTGGCGTTCATTATCAATGTGTTCCGCTGCTTCGATGAAGCCAGCGTTCCAAACATCGAGCCATTCTTCCTCTTTCTGCTTAAGTACAGCGTTCCTTTGCTTGAGGTGCTTTCTGAAAGTTTTCCATTGTTCCATGAAACTTTGTTCCACGTGGAACACACCCCAATCAATAAACGCTCTGCGCTCTTCAGGAGACCCTGACAACAACTTGAATGTGTTAGGTTCAATGATCTGAACAGGCAACCAGTGTGCAGCTTCAGCCTGACTGGTCAAAACAGAGCCGTTCAGCTTAAGAAGATGATCCCCTGCTTTCAGGCGCAGTGATTCCATCTCACAATCACCCATGTCGGGATCTTCAATGGAAAAACGCATTTCCATTCGATCGTTATCATGAGCAAGTACGTGTTTAAGCTGATTAGTACGGAATGACTTGCCGGAGGCCATCACAGCAATTCCTTCGAGAATGCTGGTTTTGCCAGAGCCGTTGTCTCCGTATATAAAATTGACGTGGGGGTGGGGATCAAAGATCAGTGGCTGCAGATTGCGCACACCACTGATCCTGAGATGCCTGACTGGCATAAATCAGAAACGCCTGAGACTACAGACGCATCGGCATAACAACATACATCGCATCAGAGCTGTCTGGCTCTTCGATCAATGCACTGCTGTTTGCATCTGACAGAGTAAACTTAACCTGTTCGGTCGAAATAACGCCAAGAACATCTTGCAGGTAAGAAACGTTAAAGCCGATCTCAAGCGCGTCGCCCTGATACTCAACCGCTGTGGTTTCTTCTGCTTCTTCCTGCTCTGGGTTGTTTGCAAACACCTGAAGCGTATCGGTACCCAACACCAGGCGAACACCACGGTACTTTTCATTAGAAAGAATCGCAGTACGGTTAAACACCTGACGCAGATCCGTACGATCAGCCAGAACCACGTTATTACCGCCCTTCGGAATCACCCGGCTGTAATCCGGGAACTTGCCATCAACCAGCTTCGAGGTGAAGGTAAACTCTTCAGTCTGAGCGCGCAGGTGATTAGCACTCAAAGACAGGCTTACGCTGGCTTCTGGATCAGTCAGCAGCTTCGCCATCTCCAGTACACCTTTACGCGGCAGAATGATCTGACGGGTTTCAGCAAGGCCAGATACTTCAGTAACACAGGTCGCCAGACGATGGCCGTCGGTCGCTACAGCGCGCAGGCTGTCTGCAGTGACTTCCATCAGCATGCCGTTCAGGTAGTAACGAACATCCTGCTGTGCCATGGCAAAGCTTGAGCGATCAATAATGTGGCGCAGACTGGCTTGTGGCAGAGAGAACGACTGCTCGTCGGCGATCGCATCCACATTCGGGAATTCAGTCGCAGGCAGTGTTGAAAGCGTAAAACGCGAACGACCCGAGCGAACATTAACGCGCGCTTCGTCCTGTTCGATCTCAATTTGAGCACCGTCCGGCAGAGAGCGACAGATATCCATCAGCTTCTTCGCTGGAACCGTAATCGCACCTTCCTGACCAACTTCATCAAGAGTGACCCGGCCTACCAGCTCAACTTCAAGGTCGGTACCTGTGAGCGACAGTTGCTGACCTTCAATTTCAAGCAATACGTTTGAAAGTACTGGCAGAGTCTGACGCTTTTCTACAACACCTGCTACCAATTGCAGTGGGCGCAGAAGGGCTTCCCTGGATATTACGAATTTCATGGTTCTCCACTCGGTCCGGAGCCTGAGCTAACAGGCGTTAGGTTGTCAGTAAGCGCAGCAGGTTCTTATAATCTTCCCGCACATCAGCACTGGATTCCTGCAATTCTTTAATCTTACGGCACGCATGCAACACAGTCGTGTGGTCACGCCCGCCAAACAGCTCGCCTATTTCGGGCAGGCTGTGATTTGTCAGTTCTTTGCTCAATGCCATAGCAACCTGGCGAGGTCGCGCAATCGAGCGTGTACGGCGCTTAGATAATAAATCAGACATCTTGATTTTGTAATACTCTGCGACCGTACGTTGAATATTTTCAACACTGACCTGTTTATCCTGGAGCGCCAGCAAATCTTTCAGCGACTCTTTAATAAAAGGTAAGGTGATTTCACTGCCCGTGAACTGAGCGTTTGCAGCGACACGTTTCAGTGCCCCTTCCAACTCACGCACATTCGAACGAATTTTCTGAGCAATAAAGAAAGCAGCATCATCCGGGAGATTCATACCTGTCTGCTCGGCTTTCTTCATTAAGATAGCAACACGGGTTTCTAATTCAGGCGGCTCGACGGCAACCGTCAGACCCCAGCCGAAACGAGACTTCAGACGCTCTTCCAGCCCAGCGATCTCTTTCGGATAGCGATCGCAAGTCAGAATCATCTGCTGACCACCCTCTAACAAGGCATTAAAGGTATGGAAGAACTCTTCCTGAGAGCGCTCTTTACCGGCGAAAAACTGAATATCATCAATCAGTAGGGCATCTAGGCTGCGATAGAAGCGCTTAAACTCGTTAATCGCACCCAGCTGGAGTGCTTTCACCATATCCTGAACAAAACGCTCAGAATGAACGTATAGAACACGAGCGTTCTTGTTCTTGGTTTGTAAGTAATTACCAACCGCGTGCATTAAGTGAGTCTTACCCAGACCAACACCACCATATATAAAGAGTGGGTTGTACGATCCGCCCGGATTGTCAGAAACCTGCTTCGCCGCTGCATGGGCTAACTGGTTCGACTTACCCTCAACAAAGCTATCAAACGTAAAATTCTGATTCAGGAAACTCTGATGCTGCAAGCCACCTTCTACCTGCACCTTTCTTTTGGGGGGTGGCGTCGGAGCCACAGGCGCAGGTTCAGAAACCGGATTTACCACAGCAAGCTCCGCCGCTGATGGCGCAGTATCTTCGGCGAAAGCCATTGGCTCTGCATTATAAGAACCACCCAATGGGGCAGTTTCAATTTTTGATACTGGCTCTCTTGGTGCGGCAAAGCTCATCGTGTCGTCTTTTATAGAACGAGGTTCTGGACGAGGCGGCGGTGTTGTCGGACGCTGAAACATAGGGCGTGACTCACCCGCCACTATATTCACGTGCGTGAGCAAGCCGCCATTAAGATCTGAAATGATTTCCTGAATGCGTTGCAGGTATTTATCTCTTACCCAGTCTTTTACAAACCGGTTAGGCGCACTCAGAACAAGCTGCCCATTATCAGCGCTCGCGGTCAGAGGACGAATCCATGTGTTGTATTGCTGTGCGGGTAACTCATGCTGCAGATACCCCAGGCAGTCTTCCCACAAACCCGTCACATGCACCTCTGATCCTGACGTAGAAATAAATAGCTATAAAGAAGACGGACATACTACCCGAGGAAGTACCGGTTATCCACAGAAATACGTCATTCTGATGAACAAAGTTACCGCCTGATCTGTGGATAAGTCTCTTAACAGCTTGTCTTTTAAGGGGTGAATGAAATTGTGAACAACTCGCGATCCGGTCATCACTGTGCATAACCCATGATTTCGTCCACCAGATGAACCCAACTTCCAGACAATGTTTACCGGGCTTATCCGCAGAGTTATTTATGAGATAATCAATTGAAAATTAAAGGGTTTTTCGACTTATCAACAGAATTAAGCGACCGTTTTAATAATAACTTCAGATTTCTTCTCTTCTTCATCACACATCATCAGTACTTAAAACATAAATATTCATCAGAATGACCGGTCTTCAGGTTTTTCAGAAAGTTCATAAACAAAGCTATCTTGGCGTTGCTTTAAACGTTTCTTTTGCATACAATTCCCGCCCCTAAAAATTGCCCTGACTGTTGGGCTGTTCACACTAACTGGGTGATGATATGAAACGTACATTTCAACCAAGCGTACTGAAGCGCAAGCGTACTCATGGTTTCCGTGCCCGCATGGCAACCAAAAACGGCCGTCAGGTTCTGGCTCGTCGTCGCGCTAAAGGCCGTCACAGCCTCGCTGCTTAATTGCTGTAACTGATCTGCGCAGAGAGAAATATGCCGGATACGTGCTTCCGTAAAAATTTACGGCTGCTGAAACCGGCAGAATTCAAACGTGTTTTCGATAACACGGCTCTGCGTGGTAGCACGCCTCACCTTCTGGTACTGGCTGCACCGAACGAACTTGACCGACCTCGTGTCGGTTTTGTTCTGGCGAAAAAACAGCTAAAGCTCGCGGTCGATCGCAATCGGGTAAAACGCCTGATACGTGAGTCATTCCGACAGCATCAGCATGATCTCGCCAGCCATGACTTTGTCATATTGGCACGTTCGGGCATCGTTCAGCTGGACAATCAGCAGATTCGTGAGATGATCGACAGCCTCTGGTTCAGACTGAAGAAACCCCATGGCAAACACCAAGGCAGAAAACGCAAACCGCGGCGTTAATCCCGTGGCCAGGATTGCCCTGATGCTCATTTCTGTTTATCGGTACGCCATTAGTCCGATGCTTCCCAGCCGCTGTCGGTTCTACCCCACATGTTCTTCTTATGCCGAAGAAGCTATACGTCGCTACGGTCTGATCCGTGGAGGCTGGCTTGCACTTCGCCGCATTGGCCGTTGTCATCCATGGGGTGGTCACGGCGTTGATCTGGTACCAGATCTGGAAACACATACTCATTCCACTCATTGTTGCCAACGGAAACCCTGATCATGGATATCCGCCGTTTAGTCATATATGCAGGTCTTGCGATCTCCTCTTACATGCTGATTCTTGCCTGGAATCAGGATTACGGAATCGAGAACGTTACTACCCCTGTTGCTGAAACCAGCACAGAGTCAGCACCAGAATTTGGTTCTGATACCCCAGACATGTCAGAAGCTGTTGATGCTGACGTTCCTGATGTCAGTGATCAGCCAGCAGTCAGCGCCGCTGATATGCCAGAAGTTGCTGCCCCCACTGGTGATGTCATTACCGTACAGACCGATGTTCTTAATCTAGAGATCAACCCTAAGGGTGGCCAGGTTGTGTCGGTTCGTTTACCTAAGTATTCAAAGTCGATTAAGCAAAAAGACGTTCCGTTTACCCTGCTTGAAAACAGTAACGCACGTCTCTTTATCGCACAAAGCGGTCTGGTTGGACGTGACGGCATCGACAAAAACAACGGTGCTCTGTACAGCACTGAAAACACTGAATACACGCTGAACGAAGGCGAAGACACACTCGAAGTCGTGCTGACTCACCAGTCTGAAAAAGCCTACGTAGAAAAAATCTTCACCTTTACGCGTGGCGAATACCTGATGGATGTGCGTTACAAAGTACGCAACATCTCGCAGGAGCCATGGCAGGGTGCGTTTTACGCACAGCTGAAGCGTGACGGTTCTGATGACCCTTCCCAGTCAAGCAGCATGGGTATGCAGGCATACCTGGGTGCGGCACTGACCACGAGTGAAGAGCGTTATCAGAAAGTAAGCTTCGATGACCTCGAAGAAGGCAAATTCAAAAGCGTTGAAGAAGGTGGGTGGGCTGCCATTCTGCAACACTATTTTGTATCAGCCTGGATTCCGGCACAGGATCAACAGCACACCTACAATGGTCGTTACGTTAAAGGAAACTATATTTTTGGTTTCTACGACAACTCAGTCAGCGTAGCGCCAGGCGAAACCGCGACCATGGGTGCTCAGCTCTACACTGGCCCTAAGATCCAGGAACGTCTGGAAGAAATCGCACCAAACCTGAATTTGGTGATCGACTACGGCATCCTCTGGTGGGTGGCGCAGCCGTTGTTCTGGTTGCTGGATAACATCCATGACTTTGTTGGCAACTGGGGTGTAGCAATCATCCTGCTGACGGTTCTGATTAAGCTCGTGTTCTTCAAGCTGTCGGCGATGTCGTACCGTTCAATGGCGAACATGCGCAAAGTGGCGCCGAAGATGGCCGAGATCAAAGAGCGTTACGGTGATAACCGCGAGAAACTCGGTCAGGAGATGATGAAGCTCTACAAGACCGAGAAGATCAATCCACTCAGTGGTTGTTTGCCGATTTTGGTTCAGATGCCGGTGTTCATTGCCCTGTATTGGGTACTGATGGAATCGGTAGAACTGCGTCAGGCGCCTTTTTTCCTCTGGATTGAAGACCTCTCGATCAAAGATCCGCTGTTCATCCTGCCATTGCTGATGGGTGCGTCTATGTTCATCCAGTTTAAGCTGAACCCAACACCGCCAGATCCTATGCAGGCGCGTGTTATGCAGCTGATGCCAGTAATCTTTACCGTATTCTTCCTGTGGTTCCCTGCAGGTCTGGTACTGTACTGGGTAGTGAACAACGTACTCTCGATTGCACAGCAGTACGTCATTACCAAACAGATTGAGAAGAGCTGACGCTCTGACCAATCTTAAAAAGGCGCTGCGGCGCCTTTTTTGTTGCCTTAAAATGAGGTCGCTGGCAATTCACCCACTATTGTAGGGTGGGCATTGCCCACCAATTTAAAAGGGCGCTGCCCATAACCAACGGATACTAATACCGCTGGATACATCAGCAGGACGCGGCAAGCACATCCATGTGCGCTCAGTTATGCCATCCATGGCATAAATGCCTGCTTCATGCATCCAGAGGTATTTAACAAAAGGCCAGACCATGACCCAGGTACACCAGGACACCATTACAGCCATCGCAACCGCCCCAGGGCGTGGCGGTGTCGGCATTATCCGCGTGTCTGGTGAGAAAGCCTTACAGGTTGCACGACAAGTACTGGGGTACGAGCCGAAACCGCGCTACGCGCACTACGGGCCGTTCAAAGCCGAAGATGGCACCGTACTCGACGAAGGCATCGCTCTCTTCTTCCCGAATCCGAATTCCTTTACCGGCGAAGACGTACTTGAATTGCAAGGCCATGGTGGCCCTGTGGTGCTCGATCTTCTGCTGAAAGAAGTCGTTGCACTTGGCTGCCGTATGGCCCGCCCCGGTGAATTCTCAGAGCGTGCCTTCTTAAACGACAAACTGGATCTTGCTCAGGCCGAAGCCATCGCTGACCTGATTGATTCTGCCTCAGAGCAAGCCGCACGTTGTGCGCTGCGCTCCATGCAGGGCGAATTCTCAAAGAAAGTACATGAACTGCTCGATCAACTGATACACCTGCGCATGTACACTGAAGCTGCGATCGACTTCCCTGAAGAAGAAATCGATTTTCTCTCTGATGGCAAAGTCGAAGCCATGCTCACCGAAGTAGAACAGGCGTTAGAGAAGGTACTACGCGAGGCAAATCAGGGTGCCATCCTTCGTGAAGGCATGAACGTCGTCATCGCTGGGCGCCCGAACGCGGGTAAATCTTCATTACTCAATGCCCTCGCTGGCCAGGACCGCGCCATCGTCACCGACATAGCCGGTACCACCCGCGACGTACTGAAAGAACATATCCACATCGACGGTATGCCGCTGCACATCATCGACACGGCGGGTTTGCGTGATGCCCCCGACGAAGTCGAGCGCATTGGTATTCAGCGTGCCTGGGACGAGATCACCAAGGCGGATCGTATTCTGCTGATGATCGATTCAACCACAGACGAAACCGACCCTGAGAAGCTCCTGCACGCCCTATACGATGAGCGCGGCCTTGAACAACAGACCGACGACCTGCTCGCCAGCGGACGCGTTACCGTGATTCGTAACAAAGCCGACCTCTCGACCGAAACCGTTGGCCTGGATACCACCGAAGGCTCAAACGCGAATTACCCAACTATTACCCTCTCAGCGAAACAGAACGCGGGCGTCGATACCCTGCGTGAACACCTCAAAGACGTCATGGGCTACAACGCCGCGAACGAAGGTGGCTTTCTTGCCCGCCGCCGCCACATTGACGCCCTGAATCGAGCCAAAGACGCCCTCGCCTACGGCCGCCAACAGCTTGAAGGCATGGGCGCAGGCGAACTGCTCGCCGAAGACTTGCGCATGGCACAGAACGCACTGAACGAAATCACCGGCGCGTTTACCGCCGATGATCTGTTGGGTGAGATTTTTGGAAGCTTCTGTATTGGGAAATGATCAGATATCAATTTCCCGAACTTCTTCATAGAGGTGCTGGGAGTCTCTGTAGATATTGTTAATACGCCATTGAGAGCGTCGCTTGTTGTTCTTCGGGTTGTCCGGATCAAATTTGGGTGCAGGATCCAGAAATATGACACCACTGGCGATTGATCGGATCATTCGCTCAAGGCTGGTTCTCTTGCACCAAAGAACCTGATTTCCAAAATGTACCTTGCGCGTATAACCGGCGTCATACTCTTCCTGAATTTCGTTGTCGGTTACTCTCGCGGGCACATAAACAGATTCGTTATGCTTTACGCCCCAGTTATTCAAAAGTCTTTCGGCAGACCAGCTGGCGGCAATATTTTCATCGTCATCTGCGAGTACAACCATAAGGTTCTCTAACTGATGTGCCAGCGGCTTGTCAGGATCATAATTTTCCAGCCCTTCCGATTCTGAGCCTTTTGGAGTACACAGTACGCGAAGAGAAAGCCCTGACTTCTCACTGACCGATCCAGCCCTATGCAGGCCTGTCAGGCGATACACGGCTTCTTTTTCGTATCCGTACTTCTGCATAAAGTCAGAGAAGCTCTGTGAATACAGTCCGCCGTCTGGTTCAGGCGTAAACAGAGTTAGTTTTTTACTGGTAAAACACTTCAGTTCTATTCCAAAGATATCTCCATCTTTGGAGGCATTCGTTCTGATACCTAATTCGTGTTCAAGTGTATAGCCGTGAACTTGAGTACCTGTAAATGGAACGGTGTTTCCGTTAGCATCTAGTCGGCACCCTTTAATACTTTTACTGCCGATACGCTGTTTAAGCAGAGTCAACAGTTTATGAGATTCGGCTTCCTGTTCAATTTCGAGTACCCGACAAATTTTAGAGTCTGCGAAGAAAGGAAGCCCGAGAAATTCTTTCTTGAACTCTGGAGTAGGTGAAACAATCATTACCGCTATTGCTTGACCCTCAATCGTTGCACCAATAGCGAGGTATCTCTCTATACTAGGGTTCTCTTTAGTGAAATCTACAGACATTGATCTTGGCATCAGCCCTGTTTCTGCTTTGAAACCAGAGAGTCTTACTTCGGGGTATTGAGCGTAGAGAACGCCTTTGCAGGTTGGAACCCTATGAAGGCTCTGGTCTGTGCCCAACCACTGAAAATCATTAAAAACAGCGGACAGTATCTTAGTCCCTTTGATGCTTCCTTTACGTTTATTACTTTGACTCTTTTCCCGTGTGGAAAATGTCATGTCAAAAATTGCATTGAGCAGGCTTGCATCGTGATGGAAGTAGATCTGCTGTTTGTCGTTGTTATTACGGCCAAGTTTTTTAATCAGAATCCGTTCACAACCATGCTTCTTAAGAAAGGACGAGAGCTGATCTACAGAGTATACATCGACGTGATCCAGCACGTTGTACATCGTAAAAATCCTTATTACATATTGGTAAGTAAGCGGGACAGAAAACCAAAATCGGGGTTTTCCGGCTCTCCCACTAACATGGCCCTGTCGAGCCCATTGTTCATTGCTTCGCAACTGGTTTCGGGTAATAAAACGCAAGCGTGACAGGCGGCCTTATTGCTATGTTGCGAGCCACGATGTCCCATATCCTCTGAGCAAACAGGATCTGCGGAGCACCATGATGCTGTGTCGACTGCTCGACGGATGAGAGGTTCAAGCAGCTCGGGTTGTCCCTGTCGAACAAGACCACCAAGACTTCCATCAGCATCCCCAGAAGCGGTATAGATCAAAAGTGCCGCCATCGGAGCTTTAGTATCGCTGGAAACGTAGAGCCTTTCTTTGAGAGCAGCAGATGAATAACCGCACTCAAATACAAGCTGTTTAATAAGTATGTGTGACAGCGTATGAACAAGAAGGTAACGGGCTGCCCAGCGCCAGTTTCTGTCAGTCAGCTGATCAGGAGCATTAAGAAGGTATTGGTCGGCCATATTTGCAACAAAACTGCTATCTAGACGCTTCTGTAACCACTCTGAATGATCATCTAACCATCGATTAACATCCCTGTCTTTCAGCTCAATATATATACCTTCTCCATAATTCTTTACAGCCGGTAGCCACTGACCTGTTTCCGGGGGAGGGTTTCTGAACAGTGTATGAATTGCCGATTCTGGCATGTTGTCCAATGGCTTCTTCGAGCGGATCAGCCGATCAAATCCGTAAAATACACGGGTTTCTCTCAAACGCTCTACGCGATGAATTTTTGAGATCCAGCCTGAAAATTCATCAGGAACTTTACTGCTTATAATTCTGAGTTCATCAGGATTTACAGTGTGAGCCGCGCTTAGAATTGTGAACTCTGAGCGTCTGAACGCCAGTTCGGCCGTATCTGAAGTAGTAGGAGAAATCTGATCGACGGCTTTCTGGCCATTGGATAAATTTTTTAATGCTTCGATAAGCTCTGCATCGCTGTAATCAGCTACCAGATTATCCAGGTTGCCTTTGACTAAAATCAGAGCCTGCTCTTCACCGCCAAGCTCTAGACTCGCTTTGGCTAAATTCAGTAAGGACTCATTTTCCTGAAAAATTAATGAAAGTTCTTTGGCTCGTTGATCCTGACCTACGTATGGTAAATATATCGAGGATATCGATTTTGCCATATAAATATTAGATTGATTGATCAGGGCGCCTACAGGCTTACGATCGCACGGTTCATAAATATTACCTAACCAGGGCCTGTTACCTGTGCAGCTAAGGTTGGCTTTACTGTAGAGACCCGAAGATTCAACCTCGGATTTATCATCGCTCAATTCATATTGCATTGCTCCCTGAAGATCTCTACCCTTATTGCATCCTTTGCAATGAACTTTGACAGAGCCAAGATCCGGGCCGCCAGCATCATGCAGAAACAGCTGGTCTGATCCGGAGCAGGTACAGCCACTCCATTCCTTCCACGGAAAGTCTGAAATATGTCCATTTTCACATACTGAGATAAATCTTACCGGTTGCCACTGCTCTCTATTCGGTGATCTGGCTTTCAGCATTCTAAGCCTGGATTCAAGATTAAACTGCGTCAGTCTTCCGGATATCTTATCCACGTACCACCGGGGAAACCGGTGGATACCGATTTCCAGTTGACTGATTTCAGGATCATCCCGATCATATATGTACTGAGGTGGTTGATAGAAAAGCCCTACTTTTAAGAGCTCAGAAAGGCGAGCCTCGCTGATGAGGTATTTGTTTCTGACAGCATCAGATATCTTCGAGTCTCCTGGCTTTTTCAACCAGAAATCCAGTCCACAGACAATATTAGATTGACCATACTGGTCGTTATACAAACTACCCGGCCCAAAAGGAGCAATAAGTTGTCCTGTACGAATGTCATTGGCCATTCTGATCACCTTCTAATTCCATATAGCGCTCGTTGATACTAAATCGAGCTGTGCCATCGACATTACGCATGCTACTGAGCACATTGACTCCCGCTTTTTGCTGAGCAGAAGATGAATGAGCACCAGGCCATAAAATCAGGTAATTGCCGTCCCGTTTCTGTGGAAACTCGTGCCACATCAGCGGGTTCATTCTTCCCTTGCGGAGAAGTTCATCGTGTACCTGTTCAATGACTTTTACAACACGATCTGCCTCCGCTTCCTGTTGTTCGAAGAGAAGCTCGCAACGCTCAATCAGAAAATCCTTTGCGTCTTCAATGGTAGACTCGTAGTGTCCAAATGTTGCACCGGGATGATCTGAACGGTACTGCTGACGAGCCCAGAGCAACATGATTCCTGCCGCAGCTCGTTTAACCGTTTCGATTGAGAATGGCGTGGCTGAGGTGGGTTCAACCTGCTCGTATAACCGCTGGTGATAATTCTGGAAATGCTCGAAGTGAGATAAATCCCGGCTCTTATTCGGGTTGTACATCATCATGATCAGTCCCGGGCGATCCCACCAACGACGACCCACGCGGCCGGATACCTGAATATATTGAGCTGTTGATTTTGGCTGGCCAACAATCGCCATCAGTGAGAGCCGATCAATATCTACTCCGACCTCAATAATGTTCGAAGCCAGGCAGGCGTCGACGGGCTTGTAGGTATTAGTCAAGGGCCTGGACAGTTCATCCATCAACTTAACCAATTCTGCCTGGGTGCGGCGGCTGGTCAGTTCTTCAATTTTGTTCAGATACCGCTTCTGGTTGTCCTCGACGTTGTAGCGATGCATGAAGTCTTTCATACGTGCGGCTATATCAGAACTAAACAGTGTTCTGGCACCACCCAATTCCCGTAAGCTGTTATAAAAAGCTAACAGGGACCACCAGGCGTCCTTGCTGTCATCAGGCATCAGGCTTGACCGGAATAATGCAGCAGAGAACGCCCGCACCTGGGTGGTGAGGAAAGATTTATAACCAGTTGCATTGATGCCAAGATAGAGGCGGCCTTGCTTCAAATTCCCATTGGCTTCTCTGGCATAACGGCCAAAGAAAGAATCGCTGATATCAAGACCAGGATTTGGAAATAGCTGCAACTGATCTTCATAACGGGCATATATGGCCTTTGTTTGATTCATTGCACCACGGATGGTTGCTGTTGATGCGATGACTTTAGGCCGGACCGGATTACCCTTAATCTCCTGAGTACAAAGGCGCTCGATAGCAGTTTCATAGAGGCCATATATTGACCCCAATGGTCCAGAGATAAGGTGGAATTCGTCCTGGATTATAAGACCCGGTGGCTCAGCGATACGTTCTATGGGACCGTTGGTTTCTGGATAGTGCCTGAGCCCAAACAATGTACCGGCTTCTGGTTTAAAGGCCAGCATTGCGAATTTATCAGCCGTGCTGATAAACATACTGGGAGGGTTCTTATAGAGTGCTTCGTCAATCACTTCGATAGGCAGGCGGGTATCGATCGCACCGAAATGGCAATTCACATCGGAACACTTCAGATGCGGCTGCTTACTTTCAATTATTCCTAAAATGGTATTGTTCTTATGTGTTTTTACTTTCACGAGACCAATTTCACTGCGACACCATGGGCACTCAGTGATCACTAAGGGGTTACCCTTCGTTTCTTCTTTCTTGAATTTTCTTATTGCAGCAGTAGCGTCTTTCCACTTGTTCGGAGAAGCATCCCGTCCAACCCAGAGGCCAAGGGTAAAGGGTTTAGTGCCAAGATCAGTGTCCACGCTGTATGTACGGATGTATTCCATTGAACAGATAAGACTGGCAGCGCGTTGAAACTGCTGGGTCGTCAACATGCGCAAGGTGTAACGCATAAAGACATTCGTACCGTCTTTCCGTAGTTCGCCATGTTTTGGAGGTTCCAGCCGCTGAAGAAACATATAGAAGGCAGCAACGCCTAAATAAGCTTCAGTCTTACCACCACCAGTGGGGAACCAGATGAGATCAACAACCTCTCGGTCATCGGAGAATGGATCCGTGAAGCCTTCGATACTCAACAAGAGGAATGCTGCCTGGAAGGCGCGCCAGTATTTTTCAGAAGTCTTGGTTGAATCCTGCCATGCTTCATCCGGGTTCAGTGACGAATCTGGTGATTGAGCGACCGGTTCAGCTGTTTTATTTGAAGCTTTCAAAGGCCGTTGTTGGATGTCTTTTGTGGCTGTCTGTTGAAACCACATGGCTTTATTTGCAAGCCTGAAAGCGTTTAATGGATCGGTATTACCCGCCAGGGCTTCAAGTCCACTCTTCATTCGCGTCAGGCATCTGTTGCAGCCGTCAAGGTGCCTTTCCGCGGTTTCGCGGTGCTGGTCATTGAAGCCTGAAGTTTTTTTGCGCTCGTCATTGATCCATTGTTCATAGGCGTATACAAGAGTCTCAAGCGAGGCCCATCCAGGGTCACTACTGTCAGTATTCTGGATGTTCGCGAGGTCTCTCATGGATAGTTTCAGTTCACTGCCATTTACGATGATATCCGGGGTCATACTCGGCAGCTCTACTGCGGGCATACAATCGGCCGTGATCATCATTGGCGTCTGGCCTTCATCGGCTCGCCAGGTGGCTGCGCACCCATGACCAATGGCCCAATTGGCTGAGTTTCTGTATAGCAGACTCAGGGTTTTCTCATCATCGTCCAGATTTCTATGCTCTCCACGACCTTGTGGATATTCTGTAAATGACGCTCCATTACGTGCTTCGACTTCAAAGCACGCCTGATACAGTGTCTGCTCGATGACTTGACGATAAGACAGGTTCGTAGCGACCTGGCTGTTACGGAGTACCACAGTGATTATCCGCTTGCCAAATGAAGAGCGGGAATAAAGATCCAGTTGTAGCTTTATGCCGTTACTAAGGTTTATTTCTTGTTTAGTAAGTCGTCGGGTGAGTAATTCTGGAACGTCGAACGTGAATATCTGTTCAGTTTGTAGGGCAGGTCTACGGCGCCAGGCATCACTTTCAACTGTTGTGCCATCACTAGCTGTTGTTACAGTAGTGCACCTCTCGTACACCCCGTTCACCAGGAATGGTTCGGAGTCCGGCTGCTGCCAAAACAGGCGTTTTTCGATGGGGATGCGTATGAGAATTTCGCCTTCGCTGCTCTCATCAATGCAGAAGCTGACACCCATAGTTGAAGGTTTGTAGGCATCAGAACCATTAACTTCGAAATCTTCGTCGTCAGCTGAATATACTGGGGCTGCTTCGTCCCGTGAGTATGTCTCGCTTTCTGCATCTTCATTCTTCAGGGCATATGTTCCGGCATCTGGAGCGGTATTTCCAACCACTGAATTGTTTCCGTCGTCAGGGCGTTCTGAGTCCCAAGGTTTTTCGTCCGAAGGTGGCAGGTAGTTCCCGGGGTACAGCAGGCCTATACCGTAGCGCTGAGCAGGGGTCTCTCTCCGGATGACCTCCTGTAGATGGTCCTGGCCTTCTGGTTGCCAGAACACAGATCCCTTCAACTTTCCAGGAGCTGGTAACTGGCAGGTGGACGATGAATTAAATTCAACTTTGAGTCCGGGGTAATCTTCACCTACTGGCCTTGAAGGCCCTATCATTTCAGATCTCAGAAATTCAATTTCCTGAGCACGTTCATTATTCATTTCAGATCCTTCTGGTTAATCCAGTTCAGCAAGTCTTGTTTGCTATCTTCACTACACAACACAAACACCTGTTCTGTTGCCCTTGTAATAGCTGTGTAGAAAAGATTACGGGTGACGGAAGTGCCGCGCAGGTCGACATCCGTAAGCAGAATCACTTTGTTCTCAAGCCCTTTGTAGGCATGAGCAGTTGTATATTGTACATAACCAGGGCGTTTGGTCTCGGATGCAGCCTGCAGGTTTATCGTGCTCTGGTTCTGTAGCTCTGTGATACAGGACTTAGCGGCAGATCCATAGCTCAGTAATGTGATATCTTCGGCTTTGAAGCCGTTCTTTATGGAAGCTGAAATGAAAGTGTCTATCTTCCCGATCTGCTCATCTATGTTTTTGTAAGTTGCTAACTTAAAACTATTTAGGCCGCCGCCCGTTCGCATATAGCCACTATAGGTATCATCAGAGGCATCTGATAAGGAGATAGCAAGATTCCCTACAGCAGAGTAATTACGGCAGTTCTCACCCAGTTTCCAGCAAGCGCTGTATCTCTTGAATTGGTTCAGTGTGTTACTGATCAGATCATGATCGAAAGTAAGAATCTGATTCTGAAAATCGCCCATCAACATGCAATGACCGCCATTGAAACCACCTTCAATTAACAGGTCCACGGTTTCAAAGAGATCTGGCCGCCCGAGAAAATCCTGGGCTTCGTCTATTACCAGGTAGTCGAACATTGCTTCCTGTTGCCGTTCAGGGTTGGTGAGTGCATCCTGGACTTCTGAAAGCATGTCATCCCAGAACGAAGTCGGCGCTTGTGCAGGGATATCAATATCGAACAGATTGAGCAGAACTGAGTTTACAGGCCCAGCGATTAGCAAAGGGTGATTACCTTGTGACACCTCGGATTGTGCCCATTTACCTACAAGATTATTGAAAGTCAGAAATGCAGTGCGTAACCCTTGCTCTGCTTTTCTGCGAGCTACCTCAAGCCCAATAAGGGTTTTACCAGTTCCGGCACCACCTTCAATGATAATTCTTGAGTTCCACTCGCTAAGCTTGAGCACCGGAGTCTGTTGTACCCGTAACTTCGCTTCCAGTTCATGGGACCGGGCTGCCAGTTCTTCTTCTTTCTCTGGCCGTCGCTTTCGGATAGGAAAGCAGTATTCAATAAACTGCTCGATCATTACAGCTGATAGAGGTGTGTCTAAGGGTTTTACCTGGGGATCTGTATCGATAAGTTTCTGGGCCATATTTTTCAACCCAGCGCAGAATTCGTCTGGGTGCTGCAGACTCCGGAAGCGAGTTCTGTCCATTACTTCGAAAGGTTGAATAGAGAGGTTTCTTGGAACAGTAAAAGGAGCGTTAGGGAATATGCAGCAATGAAGAACCGGAACATCTTTCCACATGGCAAGACCTGCGGAGATACGTCGTTGCAGGGCGTAACGACCATCCATTGCCTGCTGGAATGGAGACTTCTTCACCCTTTCCGGATACCAGGATTGTCCGTCGAAGCCTATCTCTCGGTGTGATTTAACTTCAACGCACAGAAGACCAACATCTGGAATGATAATCAGAAAGTCAATTTCGGTACGCTTCATCCGGTTAAAGGGAGCGAGATCCAGCGAATGAATCACCGTCCAGTCAGTGGTTGCTTGCTGTATTTTTTCATAGATAAGAACTTCGCCAGGTGGACTTTTATCCTGATCTATAAAGGCCGGGATTATACGCATGTCGCCTTATATTCCTTGTTCTGTATTGCTCTGTATTGTTCGGTCTGTTCCTTATCAATAAGCTTTGAGAGCATCTCTTCTGGTGCATAGAATCCTCTATCGATATTACTTACTCTTCGAAATACAACATGTCCTGTCAAACCGGTATCTTCTGGCATTGTGAATTCGTAAAAGTCTGTATTAGCGGATAATATATCGATATATGAATCCATGCATTTTCTCAGCTCATTATAAAGTTGATCTGCGACAATCCTATGGCTTAGTTGACCGTTTTCAATGCTACGGCTTTTATAATTACTCAATTCAGCCCAGGCGTTTTCTGCAATTGATAGACGAGGATCTTTTAAATCATATCCGTACCATATATCCTGCCGAAGAACCGATTCAATAAGGGCTATGAAATGTGATTTTCTTTGAGGGGCATTGATTCTATATTTATCAAAAGTAGACCAGCTTTCAGCGGCTTTATAACGATCCTGAAGTGCTATGCCTGCGAGTACCATCTTTAATGTAACAGCACCTGGTAGACGACGAAGTTGCCGATGAAGATCTGATTTCCATATCTTTGCCATAGGATAATCTTCAGGGTTGATCTCCTCTTTTCCAAGATCGACCTCGATACTTTGATCAATCCAGAAATCACCACTCCTTATTTCCTTTGCAGTTAATTGTAGAATTTCAAGACCGCAGGAATGGTTACGGAATACAAGTTCACGATGCCCCTTCCGGAATAGTGCAGCTTTGTTCTCTGAAAGTAATATACGTATGCAATTTATATCCGAACTTGCCTTAGTAGAGTAATTCTCTGCGTCGTTTAAGAATTCGTCATCAAGTGAGGAAGTGTCAGTATCACTATATTCTTCGGCGTGAGTACTATCCGAAACAGTTCTCGTTGTGAGTGGCATCAGCTGCAAATAATTAATATCTGAATTTATTGGATCCTGTGCCAACTCGATTTCATCTGAAGTACGGTCCCAACAGAAACGGATTAGTTTTCTGTATTTTGGAGCATTAAGTATCGGAGGCGCTATTTTTTGCATTCCCTCCATACGAAATGATCCGATTCGGAACAGTACATCGAATGGCTGAGCCACGCGATATTCTTTTAATCCTGTAATAAATTGGGTATCGGTCAGTTCTACATCATCATTAAGAAGTTTCTGAAAGTTGGCTATTTCTCGGCTTCGACATGCAATTCTTATACGGTCTACTCCAAACTCTGAAATTGTATTGATGACCTGTCTTCTAAATTCATCAATGAGAATCGAATTTCCTGACCGCCAATTAGTATGTAGTTCTTCGACTCGGTTTAATAACTTTCTGGTTTCTTCTCCGTATAACCGACCAACTTTTTCTTTATCTGATAGTAGAGGATGTGAAAATAGCTGAGAATCGCCATGCCACGGTGTATATCTTAGGCGAGCATACTCTATTCTTAGTTTGATTGCCGCTTCACTACCTTGGCCGTCTTCTTCTGGATCATCAAGATCGAAAGACACCTGTTTGAGTAATTTACATAAGTACGAGAATAGCTCTGATTTACATAACCATAATTCCTGACTGACATATTCTTCAGGTAGTTTTCTCATATCCGTCATATTCTCTCCATTGATCTGATCTGGATATATGGAGACTGGAAACATACTGGTGGGGGAATCTCATGATAGTAGCGCTGTCTATCCTGAAGGAAGGCCTCGAACTCCTCCAGAGCCGCACGAGAGCCGGATCTGTTAATGACTCCTACAATACTTGCGCCTGAAATATCGGAAAATATGTTCCAAGCACTAACAGTCTCTTTCGTGCCTTGTGCAATTATTACCGAAGGATCTTGATAAAAGGCATGCTCTTCAAGTTGCCGTTCTCCTATCAGGGTGACACGGCTAATGGTTGATTTACTATCGTCTCCCAGCATTAACAGGTCAGCCATTGAGATGTAGCTGCCATCAAAAGTAAAACAAGATTTTCTTAGTAGATCCATATAGTTTGAATTGTCACCTGCTGAAGCGGAGACAAGAATATGCTCAAGAAAGGAGGAGGTCAGGTTCTCTTTTTTGATTAATTTTAACCCGACTGGTAGTGATTCCATTACTCCGACTAGGGAAGGATCAGGTTGCAATGAACTTTGAGGAACCGGTAGTCCATTTATTTGCCAGTCAGATGCATAGGCAGACATTATCCATGATTTTAGCGATTCATTTTTCTTCTTGCCTCTGGACCTTTTCTGTCCAGTAACAATAATACCGGTACTATCTACCTCCTCTGAAAAATAATATTGCTTTTCTGGATCGGTATGCTTCCGGACATGCCATGCCTCTAGCGAGCTATTCCGGGAAGTAAGTACTTTCTCTCGAGCTGATAGCAAAAAGGAGAAATAGTTATTACACAGATTGTCATCTGCTCGTTCGAGAGAAGCTCGCAGTGCTCCTAAAGCTATAAGAGGCGCGATAGAGGATTCAAAAGGTGATGAAATCAGATGGATCTTCTTTGAAGAGACCTTTTTATCATTTACCAAGGTGTAACCAAGGCGTATAGATTTTACCACCCAGTCGGGCAGGTCCTCAAATAAACATCCTTGTTCGTAATATTTCATATTTCCTACCGGGCTAAAGCACTACTTATCCATTTGACTTTACCTGGTGCATTACTTCAAGTACCTGTATCAGCATTTACTCTATAAGGCGCTTGGTTACGAGTTTGGCTACTGCTCGGAATACAGGAACCACGACAGAGTTACCAAACTGTTTGTATGCCTGCGTATCTGATACAGGGATGACAAAGTCATCCTGATCGGGGCGACTGAACCCCATCAGCTTTGCACACTCATAGGGAGTAAGCCGTCTGGGGCGATTCTCCAGGTTCTTTCTGTTATCAAAGCCCTTTTTGAAGTCCCAGCCTCGATCAACGAGTATCTCTGATCCGTCTTTGTAATAACGTGCAGACAAGGTACGCGCGACATCATTGGGGCCGACAAGGCCGAAACCGAAGCCATTACCCTTTTCCTTATGCTTTATCGCATAATTGTGGAGGTACTCCCAAAGCTTTGGAGTCAGTGTGTATTTAGCGTCTACATCCTGATCAAAGATGTCACCAAGGGTGATCTTCTTTTTAGGGTAGTATTTGCGAATATCTTTCAGTGTGAAGCCTTCATGGATGTTCAGGTCTTTGCGGAATCCCACAAGAACAATCCGCTCACGGTGCTGAGGAACCCAGTTTTTTGCATCAATCACTTTAGGGTCTTTGGGACCTTCGTGATCTGCATCAGCAACCCAGTAGCCAAGCTCATCAAGGGTTTGCATGATGATCTTGAAGGTTTTGCCTTTATCGTGGCTCTTAAGATTTTTTACGTTCTCAAGAATGAACGCCTTCGGTTGCTTTGCCTTAATGATACGTGCGACGTCGAAGAAAAGGGTGCCTTGTGTATTGCACTCAAAGCCATGAGCACGCCCGAGAGAATTTTTCTTTGAAACTCCAGCGATAGAAAATGGCTGACATGGGAACCCGGCTAACAGAATGTCGTGGTCTGGAATCATTCTGTCGATATTCTGATAGGCCTCTTCTTCGGAGACGGTCTCGTCAGAGGACAGCGTTACGTCTCTGATGTCCTCATTGAAGGTATGGTAGTCGCCATGACTGTAATAATTTGCCTTGTAGGTGCGCGCAGCAAACTTATTCCATTCGCTGGTGAATACGCAAAGACCATTCTCATCTTCAAATCCTTTACGGATTCCACCAATACCCGCAAACAGGTCGATGAACCTGAAACTCTCTTTCCCGGGGATAACTTTTTCTTTCGGAAGAAGGCCTTTAAGAGCTTTGAATTCCTTAGCGCTGAGGCGAGGTTCGGATTTACCTTTGCTCCATCTATTGATGGTTTCTCTGCACCAGTGCCCAGGAGTCACAGAGTTGAGAAAGTCTGCGATTGCTTTCTGGTCATAAATTTCGAGAAGTTGACCCAAAAGAGTGGTATCAGATATGTCATCATAGCCTTCTGTGATGAATGCGAGTTGTTCAGTGGCCATTTTTATCTCCAGGTCAATTGTGTGACATCATATCACTGATTCATTCCATTCGGGAGCAATATGTCAGACGTCCACTCCCCAGCTACCCGCAGTCGCAATATGTCGGCTATCCGGGGTAAAGATACAAAGCCGGAAATGCTGATCCGGCGGGCCTTGCATGCTCGTGGCTTCCGGTTCCGTCTGCATAACCGGGCACTGCCGGGGTCGCCAGATCTGGTGCTACCTAAGTACCGTGCTGCAGTCTTTGTTCATGGCTGCTTCTGGCATCGTCATAACTGTCCTATGTTTCACTGGCCATCATCCCGCGAAGAGTTCTGGCGGGAAAAGCTGAATGCCAACTACGAGCGCGATGAGCGTAATATCAACTTACTACTGAATGCAGGCTGGCGCGTTGCTGTGGTGTGGGAGTGCAGTCTTCGCGGTAGACAAAAGAAAAAACTGAATACTGTAATCAATCAACTCTCCACATGGCTCAGGTCTGACCAGCACTATTTCAGTATGTCGGGTGATTCCTGACGTAATACCGGGTTTCGAGCCAGTCGTTGATGATATTCATCACTCGTATAAATTGGTCGCACACTCCCTGTACGTCCAATTCTTCCCAATCGTAGAAATTACCTGCTTTCGGTATCGGATGGTCTTCATCAAGTAGGTATATGTTGGCATCTACAACGTCGTGTAGCTCAGAAAAAGTTTTAACATTTTCTGGCTGTACGCCTCTACGCAGATCTTCTTTGATCCATTCGATAGCAATAGCGGCGCGGTAGCGGATTACGCTTTCCAGTGTGAGTTCACCTCTGAGGCCGATGCCGTGGTGGAATGTGCGGGTTTCTTCAAGAACGGAAATTGCCTGGTTCGTTTCCATGATTTCAGGTCTCTTTCAAATACTGGTTAAATAAACAGTATATGCAGGTTGCAGATAAGTAAAGTTTTTTCTGTTTATTTATACATGTGACTCATAGTCCGTGGAGTCTCCGGTGTTCAACTGACACACTTAAACTCTTCAAAAGGAGGGTTTTTCAATGCGCTATTTCTATTTGGTTGTAGACGGTTTTGGCCCAATCGCTGGCCATATGGAGGAGGTCGCTAAGGGGCTGCTTTGCGACTACATATATGATCAGGGTTATGAGGTATCCGATTGTTTTATCGCGTTCGAGGCAGGTACTAATGAGACAGCTGCGAAGATATACCTTGAGGCTTTTCGGCACATGAGAACATGTCTTTACGGCGAGTTTCAGGACAGTGAGTACTTTGATGTCGTAAGAGTAGTCAGTTCTATTACCGTACTTAACCTTAAAGTTTCCTTTAAGGATAGGTCATTTCATCTACCAGGCCCTAGGTAAGCTAAATGATCTTATTCACCGAATTTAAGTTGCTAAAGGGAAGAGTTATTCCTAACGGTATTGCGCAGATACTTTTGAAGTCCATCGGCGGAAGATTGTACGGAAGCATAGAGAGCCTGGTGATGCTTTGAAGTCATAGAAATTTACTACATAAGATGCAGAAAGCTAATTTCATTAGGATTGTGGGGGGAAGTATTGCCCGCCTTTTTCCGTGACTAAGAGGATGCCAATGCTTTCAGGCGTCATTTTCCTAAGTTCACTAAAACCTATTTTAAAAATATGGAAATTTTTAAAACTTACTCTACCGGGTTCAGTAGAAGCAGTGATACAGAATTCTTTCTTCCCTTCCGCTTTGGTTAGAACCGGAGAAAATTCATGTTCATCTTGATTCACTACGTATACGATATTTTGGGTCATACCTTTTCCCTACAATTTTATTTGTTCTGATAATTTTAAACATCCGATCTCTATAATTCTATCTTTATAAATATTCAAGTCATCGATTTCTGGTTGAGAAAGGTTGAGGGAACTAAAATATCGTTCTATTGAGGAATAGAGTATTGACACTGATGATTTATTTAGTGATGAAAAATAAATAGGATTTCTAGAAAATAGTACGGCTAAAGCAAGTATATTTTCGATTACAGATTCAATGTTTTCTTGCGATTCTTCTGTTCCTAAGAACTCACTAAGTTTATTAATAAAAACCGTTAAATTTTTATCAGGGTCCTCTTCAATGTATTTCTTGACCCATCCTTTCGTTTGTGCAAAGTAAGCGTGTTCGTGGGTTTCTCGGTTACGAGAAAAATACTCGTCTTTACCTAGAAAAAACTTAACGGTTTCATTATTTTGAACTGCAGTTTTAAATAAATTATTACTCACTGTAATTTTTCCACATAAATATTATCGACTTTGGACAAATTATCGATATTGTTATTGTGTACAATATGTTCACCACCTGACATAGTGGCTTCAGATGTGCCGGCTTTTGTGTACCCTCCAGGTATCCACTCGCCTTCGTAAGCTCCGCCTTCATTGCCTGTTGGAATTTTGTATTCGAAACGAGGATCCTTTGGCATAGTTTTTACGTAAGCGATCCTGGAATCTTCGAGCGTTACGTTTTCACCAAGGTTTAATCCATCTCTGAGTACTTTCCAATCGCCTCCACTGGCTTTATATTTCTCAATCAGTAAATCCATTTCGGAGCCTAGGCCAACGAACTTGCCGTCAGGAGAAAGAGTTTTATATTTAGGGTTGTTTATCCAATCTTCAATGACAATAATTCCAGCCCCTTCATTCTCAAATTTTGCGAGATGTTCTGATATGTACTCTTCTGGTAGATATTCAGCTGGATTATCAGGTCTATTACCTTGTTCTAGGTTTATGATCTCATCAAATTTTTCTTGAGTCATTGGGACGTTTTCAGGCACTACAGCATTTGCCGTGTTTTTCGGCTTACTCACCTCCCCCGTCTCCGCCCCATGCGCATCGGTTTTCTTAACCGAACCATCGACGGATTCCAGCTTGCCTGGGCCGGTGTTCTTTCCATTGAACGCTTTTTTACGGTTCTTAATGCGTTTGGTTGCTTTCGCAAAGTCAGCTAACAGGTCACCGACTTTGTTGAATTTACGCACCAGGTGCATTTTGCTGCCTACGGCGGCCACCACGCCTGCACCACCAGTGACGGCGGCGACGATGATGGTGAGTATCAGCTCAAAGGCACCTGAGCCTGCGACTTCGGTCACTTCGATGCTGTGTTGCGCCTCGGCGTAGTCTTTCACGAAGCGGTATAGAATGTCGCGCAGGGTCTCGTCATTGAGCACCAGATCGGTCATGGCGATGGCTTCGTCGATCTGTTTCTGGGTGATCTGGCTAGGATCGAAGCCGATGGCTTCAACGAGTTCGCGTTTTTCGCCGCTCAGGTAGGTTTCGGCGTAGGTATCTGCGAAGTTATCCGACTCCCATGCGTCACGAAGTGCTTTGGCATGGTGCTGCATTTTTACGAATGGGTTGATGACGTCGCTGAGCTCTTTTACCTGCACTGCGAGGCCCCAAGCGGATGAGCCGATGCCAGTCATGAAGGCGCCTGTGTAGATCAGGCCTTTCATCACGGTGGACTCTTTGTCGATCTGGCGTTGGTGCATGGCGGCTTCGCGCCGTTCGCCTTCTACGATCTGACGCAGGGCGTTTTCAATCTGTACGCGCAGGAATGGGCGATCATCGGGGATTTCGTCGTCGACTGCACGAGCGGTATCGACCTTTTCGAGCGTCAGGTAGTTGGCCGCGATGGCTTTGGTCAGCGCTTGTCGCGGGCATGACGGTCGGTCATCCAGCTTTGACAGTACGTCGAAGTAGAAGTGGTTAAAGCTGTCGTCGATATTGCTTGTGCTGAAGTGGCCAAGCAGCAGTTCGGCATCAAAGTTGCCACCCGTGCAGAGGTTTTCTGGGTGGTACAGACCGGGGCCTGAGCCGCGTCGGAGTCGGTAACGGTTGCCCTGAAGGTCTTCTAGTTCAAAATCGGCCATGACGCTGGGATATCCATACTTCCGTGTGAGGTTCCGGGTTCTGGCCCGGTTGCAGCGAGTCTAAAACGGGTGTCTGTCAAAGGCAAATAAGGTAAGACATTGGCGGCCACATTGAGGTGGCCGCCGAATAGGTTTACACCGCTTTGTAGTTGTCGTGCTCGGCTTCCCAGCCTTCGAGCAGTTCGCGGTTGTCGTGCTCCCACGGATGGAAATCACGACGGTAGTAGTCTTTGTATTCTTTCCAGATGGTCGGGAGCAGCGCTGGCGATTTCCAGTAGAAGCGGAACGCGGATTTCCAGGTCGACCATTTGAAGAGCTGCTTATCTTTCCACAGGAAGTATGCCTGCACAGTGCTGAGGCGCATGATGAAGGTCATAGTGATGGTGGCCATGTGGAAAACCCGCTTCCAGTAGCCGCCGCCTGCCGCTTCATACACGTCAAAGCAAACGCCTTTGTGCTCGGTTTCTTCGACGGCGTGCCATTTCCACATTTCGCGGATGCGTGGGTCCATTTCATCGGTCAGCTCTTTGTTGGTGAGCATCTGGTGAGCAAGCATGGCGGTGAAGTGTTCAACCGCACAGGTGATGGCCAGGCGATCTTTGGCTGGCATGTGCTTTTTGATGAACAGGCGCACGGCACGCTCTTGTGCCTCGACTTTGGTGGCTGGGTAACCGAGTGTGTCGAGATACTCACTGAGCATGTGGTGCTCGTTGCCGTGAATAGCTTCTTGTTTGATAAAGTTTTTCACCTGCGCTTTGAGGTGTTCATCTTTAACATGGTGTTCGTTGTCACGAACGGCATCAATAAACAGGCGCTCGCCCTCAAGGAACAGGCACGACAGTGCGTTCATCAGGGTACTTTTGAAGGCATCGTTGCCATACCAGTAGCGCGGCAGGTCTTCGAATTTAAATCCGAAGTCCATTTTACGGCCATGAAATTCAATGCCCGCGCTTACTTTGCGGGCGGTCGCTTGTTTATCAGTCATAGTTTTATACGGTCTTATAGTTATTGTGGTCTGCCTGCCATTCACTCAGCAGCTCACGGTTGTCGTGATCCCATGGGTGAAAGTCGCGGCGGTAGTAATCTTTGTAGTCGCTCCAGATGCTCGGGATCAGCCCGGGCTTCTTCCAGAAGAAGTTGAAGCCTGATTTCCAGGTGGATGGCTTGAACAGTTTGCCGTCTTTCCACAGGAAGATGCCTTGCACGATGGCTGTGCGCAGCAGGAACATCCAGGTGACATTGAACATGGCGAAGACGCGCAGTGCATAGCTGCCGCCTGTCTGCTCATATACGTCGTAGCATACGCCTTTGTGTTCGGTTTCTTCGATGGCGTGCCATGTCCACATTTCTTTGAAGCGTGGGTCCATGCCTTCGGTAGCCTCAGGGTTCGTCAGCACCTGATGGGCAAGAATCGCCGTGAAGTGCTCAACCGCGCAGGTAATGGCCAGACGGCGGCGCGCCGGCATGTATTTGCGCATGAGCTTTTTCTCTTTGCGCTCAAAGTCTTCCACTTTGGTCGCCGGATAGCCCATAGAATCCAGATATTCACTGAACTTATGATGTTCATGCCCGTGAATAGCCTCTTGTTTGATGAAGCTCTTCACTTGCGATAGCAATTTTTCGTCTTTGACCAGATGCTGGCTGTCGCGCACGGCATCGATGAACATACGTTCGCCTTCCAGGAACAGGCAGGAGAGTGCGTTCATGAAGTGGGTCTTGAATGCGTCGTTATCGTTCCAGTAACGAGGCAAGTCTTCAAAGTTGAAGCCAAAGTCCATTTTTCGGCCAGGAAACTCAATATCAGCGCTGATTTCGCGTGCTGTCTTGCTCATAAATTACCTGCCTTACTGCGGTTAGCTCAGTAGTTATCTGTGCATTTGATAACCACGATAGTCGCTGTATAAGTCTTGTGACAGGTGGAGTTCGGACAAAGTTGCTTAATTTGATGTGTCGTTTCAAGCCATGAAAAGTAATAAAAAGAGTCAGTAGCTGCTGAGAGAGGCAATCCAGCTACGCGCAGCGTGCAGGTGTCGCGGACTATCACTGAGGCGGTCGAAGAGTAGTGAGCCCTCGAGTGCTGAAACGATAACGCAGGCGAGCTCGTCTTTTGGGATGGGCAACAGGCTGGCTTTCTGCAGGGCGTCTTCGACCCAGCGCTCCATGTGCTCCAGGAAGGTATTCACAGCGCCAAGGCTGGCGTCGCTGAGCTCATGAGGTGACGCGGCGTAGGCCAGGCTCATGCATTGGCGACGGTGTTTATGATAGCTCTCGAATACATCAATCAATGCACCCAGCCGCTGCCGTGGCCGATGGGTGCCAGCAGTGGCCGCATCCAGTTCACTGAAGAATTTGAGGTCGTAGTCCTGAAGTAGCTCGGTAAGCAGTCTCTCGCGGCTCTGGAAGTGATAGTGCACAGAGCTGGATTTGATGCCTGCGGCTTTTCCCAGTTCACGAAAGCTGGCGGCCGCCAGATTCGCTTGTTGAATCTGGTCGATTGCAATGTGTTTCAGCTGGGCGCGCGTCTCGGACATGGTGCCTCCCTGTCTCCTGTTCTTTACCGGAAAAATCCAGCAGATGAACTAAGCTTTGATGAGATTGACTCGATCAGGACTGACCATGTTACGCGTGCTTATTTTCATACTGCTACCTCTGTTTGCGACTGGCTGCCTGGAGGAGGAGGAATCAGACGACATTGTTAACGATCAGGGAGATACCGTCTCCGATCCGACATTACGACTGAACGGTCTGTGGAATGGTCAGCTGGATCAGGCAGGGGCGCTGAGGATGTTGATGTATAACGGTAATGTGTTTGGCTTCGATGAAACCATTGCCTTCTACGGTACGGTCGCACTCGATAACGACAGTGCGACCGCCACGATGACCCTGAGCGGTTACACCTACTCGAACAGTGATACTGCTGCCAATCAGTTTGTTGCTGGCGGAGCACCGGAAGATTTTACCTTGTCGGGTTTGCTTTATCCCACTACTACGACTGATGACACTCTGGTTGGTGATTACGACAGCGATACTGCCCCCGGCGGCTTTGCTCTGAGTAATGACGGCACCTGGGATACGAATTCACGGCTGGCGACCTTGCGCGGCAAGTGGACGTCGACCGGCTATGAGCTTTACCTGACAGAGGTAGGCGATGAGCTTTCATTCCGTGAGGTCAGTGTCGCGACCCCAGCAACAGGTTGCACGACGCGAGGAACGATCCGGATTCTCAATGAAGAGGTTAACCTCTACACCGTTCAGCTGTCTGAGCGGAAGAACTGTCCCGGTTTTAATGTCACCAATGCCCCCGGTTATGCCACGGTGAACGCTAATGGTGAGCTTGAGCTGTTTATCCGGAAGGAAGAAGAGCTTTTGTATGCGCGTTACACCCCGGCAACGGCGACTACCGACACCACGACTGAGACGCCAACAGATGAAACAACCGACGAGACTGCCGAACCCACCGAATAGTTGTGAATAAGTCTGTAGAAAACCTGAATAAAATTTCAGGAAAAGATGTTTAATCTTCAGAATAACTAAAATATCTGATAAACCACTCAATAAATATCCACATTAATGTACAGGGTTATCCACATTGATAACCCTTGCTATTACTGGGTTTTATCAAATTATTCCTGATCTGTGGAAATCTTTATCCCGTTCTATACAGCGGTATTTTGTGCTGTGAATAAACTCCTTGGTTAAAATTCAAACAGTATCTATCGGCTGGTGTGTAGTGGTGTTACAATGCGCGCCCTTTTTCATCTGCCCGGCAGATGTGAACAACTGAATTGAGGTGTGTTGTGGATTATCCCGTTCGTTATGACGTGATTGTTGTTGGTGGTGGCCATGCAGGTACGGAGGCGGCGCTGGCGTCGGCGCGTACCGGCGCGAAGACACTGCTGCTGACCCACAACACCGACACCGTGGGCGTGATGTCATGTAATCCGGCGATTGGCGGCATCGGCAAAAGCCATCTGGTGAAAGAAATTGATGCCCTCGGCGGTGCCATGGCGCGCGCTACCGACAAAGCCGGTATTCAGTTCCGTACGCTTAACAGCCGTAAAGGTCCGGCCGTGCGTGCCACCCGTGCCCAGGCCGACCGCGCGCTGTACCGCAGTGCGATCCGCAATATTGTCGAAAACCAGCCGAATCTGGATATCTTTCAGGCCGCCTGTGATGACCTCATCATGCAGGGCGACGGCGTTGGCTCGACCGTGGCGGGCATCGTCACCAATACCAACATGCGTATTCACGCGACCAGCGTGGTGTTAACAGCCGGCACCTTCCTTGGCGGACTTATCCACATTGGTATGGAAAACCACTCAGGTGGTCGTGCCGGTGATCCGCCTGCGATTGCCCTGGCGCAGCGTCTGCGTGAAATGCCGTTTAACGTCGGCCGTCTGAAAACCGGTACGCCTGCGCGTATTGACCGCCGCTCTGTGGATTTTTCTGTGATGCAGGAGCAGCCGGGCGATACGCCGCTGCCGGTGATGTCTTTTATGGGTTCTGTGGATGAACACCCTGAGCAGGTCAGCTGCTACATCACGCACACCAACGAGCGCACCCACGACATTATTCGTAATAATCTCGATCGTTCGCCGATGTTTGCGGGCGTGATTGAAGGCGTCGGCCCGCGTTACTGCCCGTCGATTGAAGACAAAGTCACCCGCTTTGCGGATAAGACCAGCCACCAGATTTTTGTGGAGCCAGAAGGCCTGAACAGCAACGAGCTGTACCCGAACGGTATTTCGACCTCACTGCCTTTTGATGTGCAGCTGGATCTTATCCACAGCATGGCCGGCTTCGAAAACGCCCACATTACGCGCCCGGGTTACGCTATCGAATACGATTATTTCGACCCACAAGATCTCAAACACAGCCTTGAAACCAAGTTTGTGAATAACCTCTGGTTTGCTGGCCAGATCAACGGCACCACAGGTTATGAAGAAGCCGGTGCTCAGGGCCTGCTGGCCGGTGCCAATGCGGCGCTGCGCGCTCTGGAGAAAGACGCCTGGGTACCGCGTCGTGATCAGTCTTATATCGGCGTGCTGGTTGACGACCTGATCACGATGGGCACCAAAGAGCCGTATCGTATGTTTACTTCCCGAGCGGAGTACCGTCTGGTGCTGCGCGAAGATAACGCCGATTTGCGCTTAACCGAAGTTGGTCGCGAGCTGGGCCTGGTTGATGACGAGCGTTGGGCCGCGTTTACCGCTAAGCGGGAAGCCATCGAGACCGAAGCTCAGCGTTTAAAAACGACCTGGGTGCAGCCCAATACCGACGAGGCCAAAGCGCTCGAAGGCATGGGTGAAGCGGCGATCGCGCGTGAGTACAACCTGCACGACCTGCTGAAACGTCCGAAGCTGACGTATTCTCAGGTCGCGAATCTGAAAGGTGAACCCGTCAGCGATCAGCAGGTTGCCGAACAGGTTGAGATTCAGGCGAAGTACGATGGTTATATCGCCCGTCAGCTGGAAGAAATCGAACAGCTGCGCCGCTATGAAAACACCCTGCTGCCAGAAGACCTCGACTACGATGCGATCGGCGGCCTGTCGAACGAAGTGAAGCAGAAACTCAATACCGTACGCCCGGCCACTCTGGGTGTTGCGTCACGCATTTCCGGCCTGACTCCGGCAGCGATCAGTCAGATTCTGATTCATCTCAAGAAGCGCAATCTGGCAGGGAAGATGAGCGCCTGATTCCCGGTTGGGTTGAAAGTGTAACCAGACAGGTTACAATGCTGTGAGAATAAGGATATTCGATGGCAATCAAGAGTTTTAAGAGTAAAGCGCTCAAAAAGTTCTGGCAGGGCGATGTCAGCAAGGTGAAAGCCGACCATGTGGATAAGATCAAAGACATCTTGTCCGTCATGCATGCTTCGCATCATCCGCAGGATCTCAAAGCTGTGTTTCCTTCGTTTGAAGAAAAGAAAGGTTCCGGCGCGGGAGTTTTTTCTATTCAGGTGAATGGCAACTGGCGAGTGACGTTTCAGATCGAAACCGATGGTGCCATTCTTGTCGACTATCTTGATTACCACGGCAAAAATATCAGAGCGGTGAAGTAATTATGTCAATGAATGCAGAGCCTGTTGCAGGACCAGCTTTTCAGCCCTCCCATCCGGGCGAAATTTTTAAAAACCAGATTTTGAGTCGTTATGACTTATCCATTTCTGAAGCTGCCCGTCGCTTGGGGGTTTCTCGCAAACACCTGACGAACTTCTGCAACGCACACGTGCCTTGCTCAACCGACCTTGCCCAACGAATTGCGGCCGCGACGGACTCAGGCATTGCCATGTGGATAAACTTGCAGGCGGCTTACGACACATGGGCAGCTGAACATAGGGAAGTACCAGACGTTCAGTCATTTCTGTGAATCAGCGTTGGTTCTGGGTTTGAAGCGGTCAGAATCCCCTCTACTGCGACTCCAGCAGGTCGGTTAACACCGGCGGAATAAACTGCCGCTTCACGGTGACTGCGTAGAAATTTTCGAACACATTCGGCAGCGTCATATGCACCTTCAGAGTGCCTTGCTCAATCTCATCTTTTACAACAACCGTGGGCAGCACAGTCAGCGCGCCGGTGTCCCGCGCGAGCAGGCGCAACATGGCCATGTCGTCTGCTTCTGCGAGGATAGCCGGTTCGTACTGCCAGCGACTGCAGAAGCCATCAAAGGCCGCGCGCATTTCGGTATTGGGTGCCGGTAGCACCCAGCGCATGTTGCTGTAACCGTCGGGAAATTTCTTATTTTGCAGATCATCTGGGCCGACAATAGCGACCGGCTGTTGAGCTAGTAGCTGACTTTGCCAGAGGTCACTTTGCCCTTCGTTGACCACGTTGGCGTTGGTCAGAATCAGGTCGAGTTGATGGTTGCGCAGACCATTGAGCAGGTTCGCCATGCCTTGGGCGTGCAGACTGAAGCGCACATCCCGGCGCTCTATCAGGGGGGTAATAAAGCCCTCAATGAAGTTACGGGACATGGTGGATAACACACCAATACGGAGTTGTTGCACCTCTGGGGTAATGCCCCGCTTGATCAGGGCTTCAAGCTCTTCTCCACGACTGAATATATCACCGGCGTAAGTGAGTACACGCTGACCCGCATCAGTCAGAACCAGTCTGCGGCCCTGCCGCGCAAACAGTGGCGTGTTCATGCTCTCTTCCAGTGTGCGTATCTGTGCGGACAGCGCCGACTGCGATACGTGAAGCTGACGCGCCGCTTCAGTCAGGTTGCCCAGCGTGGCAACTCGCCAGAAGTAATACAGGTGGTGATAATTCAGACGGCTCATCGGGGGCAGTTCTCTGTTGGCGGTCAGTGGACTGGTTGTCTTCGTTCATAAAAAGAGAACGATGTGTGAGTTTATATCTATTTTACATGAATACCTTCGCGGCTGGATACTCTACGCACATCTGAACAGGAGGATGCGTACCATGAGTATTTCCCCTCTGCTGGTTTCTGTAATGGTAGTAGCGGCAATCCCGCTTCTATTGCTGGCAGGAGCCTCCCTCGCTAGTTTGCAGAGCCGGTCTGTAACAATCACTGAATCCATGCGCTGGCAGTGTGCCTGGCGTGCATCGCAGTTGGTGGCTGTATTTACTGCGTTACTGATCGCCGGCGTCGCCTGGTATGGCAGCCCGGAATTGCCTTTCTTCAGTATTGACCCCCTGAGACTGGCGCTGTTGACCTTACTGTCGGTGATGGCGTTGGTGGTCGTGAAATTTTCGCGTCGCTATCTGGCATCTGATCCCGGTTTTGGCCGCTATCTGCGCTGGTTGTTGCTGACGCTGGCGGCTGTCGCGCTGGTGTTCATCAGTGATCATCTGTTGTTGTTTGCCGCAGGCTGGACTGCGATCAGTCTGTCACTGCATCAGCTGTTGATGTTTTTCCCAGAGCGGCCGCGCGCGGCGCTCGCAGCGCATAAAAAATTCCTGCTTGCCCGCGTCGCGGAGGCCTCACTCATTGCGGCTTTTTACCTGCTGTATCAGCAGCACGGTACTGCCATCATCAGTGATATCGTCGCGACGTATCAGGTGCCGGTGACGCTCAGCTGGCAGGAGCAGCTTGCGGCAGTTCTGATTGCTGTGACGGCGTTGATTAAGTGTGCGCAGTTGCCGATGCATGGTTGGCTGATTCAGGTCGTTGAGGCGCCGACACCTGTGTCGGCGCTGCTGCATGCGGGGGTTATTAATCTAGGTGGCTTCCTGCTGATTCTGTTTGCGCCTTTGTTTCTGCAGGTGCCGGCGGCGCAATGGCTTGTGTTGATTGTAGCGGGTCTGACGACAGTACTGGCTGCGCTGATCATGACAACGCGCATCAGTATCAAGGTACGCCTGGCCTGGTCGACCAGTGCGCAGATGGGCCTGATGCTGGTTGAATGTGCACTGGGGTTGGTCGAACTGGCACTGCTGCATCTGCTGGCTCATTCAGCCTACAAGGCCCACGCGTTTCTCAGCACCGGCTCAGAGGTACAGGCGCATGTTCGTCAATCTATGGTGTCTGTGGTTCCGCCGACACTGCGTCATTGGGCGCTGGCTCTGGTCGCTGCCTCGGCAATGACGTTGGCTGCCTGGTGGGCGACTCTCTCCCTTCACGCTGTGTACCAGCCTGTGAGTGGCTGGTTGTTACTCGCACTGGCTCTGACGGTCTTAGTGGCTGTTCGCAGTGCGGCGACCGGTTGGCTGGGAAGCCTGGTGATCGCAACGGGCGTGACCAGCGCTTACACACTCCTGAAAACGGGCCTGCACTTTGTCTCTGAGCCACTGAGCTCCGACCTGTTACCTACGATGTTCAGTGCGCCGGACCTCTGGGCACTCGGACTGTTCGCGTTGCTCTTCGCTCTTTGGTGGGCATTACGCTGGCGTGCCTACTGGCGCTGGGTACAGAAGTTATCGACTGCGCTGTTCGCCGGTCTGTATCTGGATGAATGGTTTACCCGTACCACATTGATGATCTGGCCAGCGCGGTTACCGCAACGTGCCAATCCGAAGAAATCGATTCAGCTTAAAGAGTATGAGGAGAAGGTGTCATGACGGTACAGTCCAGTTCGTTTCATTTCGAAGCCATGTTCGCTGCAGTCGAGGCCGCCGGACAGAGTATCGCCCCGGTCTGGCCACTGGATCGCTCCATTGCTGTGAACCCGGTGTGGGAGCAACGCAGCGAGCATATTTCTGAAGTTGCCGCAGAGCTCGGCGCGCTGGGAGGCATCCGTTGCCTGATGCCGGGCGATTATTACCTCCGGCTATGGCAGCGCAGTGTCATAAAAAATCGCCACCTGGTCGCGGCGGCATCAGATCAGGGAGTCACGGCGACACCTGAGGATCTGCTTCAGGCATTGAAAGCACCGCTGGCCTCTGAGCACTGGCAGAACGTGTCTGACTGGCTTGATGAATCTCCTCAGCGGCAGAATAAGATGGCCTGGCGTGATGAGATTACACACCAGATCAGTCAGTTTATGGCGGACTATACCCAGTCAAAAGTGCAGACCGGTAATCAGCCGCACTCTCAGGTTAAGCCTCTGTATCAGGCATGGGTGAGCCAGGCCCGGGCTGACAAGGGCATTACCATCCTGATGGGCGAGCCTGGCCTGGCCCGCGCTTTTCAGGAGCTGCCAGATGATCCGGGCGCATTGATTCTTGCTGCTTTCTCAGAGCTGGGGGTCACGTCGGCGCATCAGGCAGAGCAGTATGCAAAGGCCTTACTACTGGATATCAATGGCTGGGCCTCGCGGCTGTCGTTTGAGCGTTGGGAAGCTCGCCTTAATGGGCAGGAAGAAGATGCCCTGCCACAGCTGGTCGCTATACGTCTGGGGTGGGAACTTGCCCTCTGGCGGCACTGGCAATGGCGTCATCCGCAAGCGGCCAAGCGTCTGCAGGCGGCGTGGTTCATGCAACTGCCTCAGATTGGTTTATTGAAAGAGCGTCATCGCTACAGTCAGCAGTTACTTTGGGTATGGCAGCGTGCTGCAGAGCGGGCGCGTCAGGAAGAAGAGCAGCGTTTACTGCGCTCGCCGGCTTTAAAAGCGGCGCCGCAGACCAGCCTGCAGGCCGTTTTTTGCATCGATGTTCGCTCGGAGATCATCCGGCGCGCACTGGAGTCGCAGAGCCCGACGATTACTACCCATGGTTTTGCAGGCTTCTTTGGCTTGTCAGCGGCCTACGCACCTGTCGGAACAGGCCTGAAGCGGCCACAGCTGCCGGGGCTTTTCAGCGCTGGTTTCAGTGTCACCGAAGGTGGCCATGAGGCTCAGGAACTCGGTCAGGTCCGGGCGGTTCGTCACCAGCAGCAGGCCGCATGGAATGATTTCAGTCGCGGTGCCAGCACGGCATTCAGTATGGTCGAAGCGTTAGGGCTGACCTACGCCGGTAAGTTGTTAAAGCGGACGTTTGGTTGGCAGCGCGATGATCATCCGGTGAATGACCTGGCGACGACGGGTCATTGGGACCTGTATCAGGGCGAGCGACCGCTGACGATTTCTGAGAAAGCCGATATCGCGGGCCAGGTGCTCAAGGGTCTCGGCCTGCGTCGCCTCGCGCGTTCGGTCATGTTGGTTGGCCACGGCAGTCATACGACGAACAACCCGCATGCGGCAGGTCTGGACTGTGGCGCCTGTGGCGGACAGACCGGGGCCATCAATGTGCAGGTCGTAGCACAACTGCTGAATAACCAGGCGGTCCGGAAGGCGCTGGCAGAGCGTGGGCAGCGGATTCCTGATGCCACCCACTTTTATGCGGCGTTGCACAATACCACCACAGACGACCTCGACTGTTTCGGTGAGCTGCCGGAGGACGTTGGCCAGTGGCTGAAAGATGCGACTCTGCTGGCGCAGCGTGAACGTGCCGGGAATCTGGGCCTGAAAGATCAGCCGGCTTTTAACAACCCGGATGCTCTTGACCGCGAAATCAGAAAGCGCGCCGCAGACTGGTCTGAGGTTCGTCCTGAGTGGGGATTGGCAGGCAACAGTGCGTTCATCGTGGCACCGCGCAGAATGACCCGTGGCGTGAACTTCGGTGGCCGGGCGTTTCTGCACGACTACGACGCCTCACTCGACAGCGACTTCTCGATACTGGAAGCCATCATGACAGCACCGATGGTCGTGACTCACTGGATCAACATGCAATACAACGCCTCGGTCACCGACCCGCTGAAATTTGGCAGCGGTAATAAGTTGCTGCACAACGTAGTTGGCGGTCACCTCGGCGTGTTTGAGGGCAACGGCGGGGATCTGCGGATTGGCCTGCCTTTCCAGTCGGTACACAACGGTCAGCGCTGGATGCATGAGCCACTGCGGCTGAGTGTCTACATTGCGGCACCTGAAGCCGCAATCAGCGATGTGATTGATCGTCATGAAACGGTGCGGGATCTGGTCCACAACGAGTGGATCAACCTGTTCGCGCTGCGCGATAACGGCTTAGTCAGCCGTTGTGCGCCGCACGGTTGGGAGGAGGTGATCAATGACTGAGATGGCAGAGAAGCGCCTTACCCACCTGCAGATGCTGGAGGCTGAGGCCATCCATATCATTCGCGAAGTCGCTGCGGGGTTCGATAACCCCTGTATGTTCTACTCGATTGGCAAAGACTCCACCGTCATGCTGCATCTGGCGCGGAAAGCGTTTTACCCCGGCAAGGTCCCCTTCCCGCTGCTGCATATTGATACCACGTGGGAATTTGCTGAAATGGCGCAGTTCCGCGACCGCCTCGCAGAAGAGCTTGATCTGAATGTGCTGGTGCATATTAACGAGGAAGCGCTTGAGCTTGGGGTACACCCGATTGAATCCGGCTCGGTGAAATACAACGACCAGATGAAAACGGTGGCGCTAAAGCAGGCGTTAGATAAATACGGCTTTGATGCCGCCCTGGGGGGTGCCCGCCGCGACGAAGAAAAGTCGCGGGCCAAAGAACAGGTATTCTCGGTGCGCACGCCGACGCATGGATGGGACCCGAAAGCTCAGCGGCCAAGGTAGTTGATGCGACGGCATTGGAAACCCTGTTGGAACGCTACCCGGCTCAGGGCTGGATGGTGCACTCGGAAGCGGGTGTTCACAAAGGCCTGATGGATCGTGAACAGGTTCTGGCGCTCTGCTCTGAGTGGCACGCTGCCAGTGCGGATATGGAAGGCCACTGGGAGTTGTGTATTGAATGCCCTCCGCAAACAGAGCGTTGGCAGGCCGTTAATGATCGTCTGCGCCGGGCAGCCGCGCGGTAGAGTACTGCTGATCTGTTGTGTCGTGGGCTCCAAGAACTTAAAAAAAGGATGTGTGGCAACCGACAATCGGATTGCGCAGTAAAGTGCTCATTTTGTGATATTTCTGGATGTAATGATCAATATATTGCACATTAACTCTTAGTATCGTATAAATAGTGCAACTTAGTGCGCATTCATTATGGGCAGAATATGTCACGACTAACGCTTCAGACCTATCTTGGTGGTGCCTGGCAGGACGCCTGTGAACTGTATTTCAGTGACCCTGATGCTGGTCGTCATGGTGCTGTTACGCTGGAATACGACGCCGGGTATGTTGCACGCTTTCAGGGAAATCCTGCGGCGCGGGTCAGCGCCCGCTATCCGCTCGACTTTTTCCCGCATGAAACGCCTCACTGGCCCGCATTTCTTTTGGACATCGTACCCATGGGCGCCGCTCGTCGTTATTGGGGACAGCAGCTTAATTTGCCGGACATCGAGCAGCCAAAGTATGACTTCCAGTTGCTGGCTGAATGTACCCGAGCTCCTATTGGCAATCTGCGTATCAAAGAAAGCGTGACAGAAAGTTCAGAGCTTCCGATGATTGGTTTCCAAATGTCTGACGTGCTCGAACAGGCGACAGAGTTTCTTGACTATGCCCGCGCACAAGGTGCGGCTGTAGGGGGGGCAACCGGTGCTGGCGGTGATGCGCCTAAGTACCTGCTGACTCGCGGTGCCGATGGGCTTTGTTATCCGGATGGCTCGCTGCCAGACAGTCAGGCGGAGGAGTACTTTCTGGTTAAATTTCCTCGCCGCAGCTCCCGCCAGGGGCGCTCTCTGGCCAGCGACAGCCTGATTCTTGAAACCGAACACGCGTATTACAAAGTGGCTCAGCGGCTAGGTTTCGATACGATTTCGTCAACCATACACATTGAATCAGGCCAGCCAGGAAGAGAAATAGCCAGCTTGTGGATGCCCAGGTTTGATCGGGTTACAGCTCATGGAGCAACAGAGCGATTGGCGGTCGAATCCCTGTATTCTTTGTCAGGTGTGATTGTTCCGGGCGCGACAATTCATCATACGACGTATCTTAAGGCGCTTACCCATCTCTGGAATGAATATGCCCAGAGCGATGACATAGAGAATATGGTGCAGGAGTACCTGCGCAGAGATCTGTTAAACGTGGTTTCAGGCAATAGCGATAATCATGGGCGAAATACATCCGTAATGCGCCTTAACTCCGGAATCTGCCTTGCCCCGGTCTACGACCTTGCCCCGATGGTGCTGGATGAAGCGGGCATTACCCGTACCAGCCGTTGGAGCAATGACAACGAAATTGGAGGCAATTTCCGCTGGCGGGAAATCTGCGACGAAGCGGCAGCGGCAACACATCTTGATGGTCAGCGCCTATGGTCGGGGTTGCGCGATTTTGCCTTAACACTCTTCGATTTACCTGAGTATGCGAGTGAATTCGGAGTGCCTGAACAGGTGATGGATTACGAGCTCCATGCACTCAATCTGAAAAGAGTACCTGATCGTCTGAAACAGTGGGGGCTGCTTTGAGAGTTGACCTGAGAGCACATTTGTCATGACAAAGAATCTCCCTGATTTTAAAGCGATGACGCGTACAGAAGTGCTGACCTGGGTTGAACGCTCTGTCTCAACGGGCGAATTATCTCTGGGCGGTGCCATACGGGTGCTTCGCCGTCATATCGCACGTCAGAATCAGGCTGACTTTGCAAAGCTCTGTGGCCTTTCCCGCCGGACACTGGTAGCGATCGAATCCGACGAAGGTAACCCGACGATTCAGACGGTTAACCAATTATTGAAACTGTTTGGACTGCAGCTTGGTTTGGCGAGGCTTTACCGGAACTCTGAGCATGAGCAATAAAGCCCACACGCAGGCGCCCAGCCCCCAGACAAAGGTGGACGCCAGTGTGGCGCCCATGTGAATGCCCGCTTCTGCGACAATGGGGCCGAGCAGTTGTGCGACACCATACAGTGCGATCAGGGCGGCACTCAGGCGTGGTCCCTGATGAGGATGAATGGAGCGCGCCAGCCGTTGCGTCAGGAACACGGCGCCTAAAAAGCTTCCACCTATCATCGCGGCACAGATCCACAGCCCGCTGACCTGAAATGGCAGTACCAGTATCGCCGCGATGGATATCGCCTGAACGGCGTAGTTGAGAATCAGGGCGTTGCGGTCGCCAAGCCGGTTGCCCAGAGAATTCCAGACGAAAATTGAGGGAACAGAGGCAATAGCGGCGATCAGCCAGGGACTGGGGCTGACGTCGATGCTCCACTCCTGTGCAACTGCAGGCAGAAAGGTCATCGGCAGAATGTAGCCAAGGCCGGCGCCAAAATACGACAGAAACAGCGGCGTGCTCTGTTTGTCCCAGAGGGCTGAGTGGTCATCCCGGCTGACAGGTGCATCGCCTGAGCTGAGGCGGAACAGGTAAACACCGGACCAGAGAGCCAGGGGAATGCTGATGATGGCCGCAGGTATCCAGCGGTCGTTGCCCTGTAACCAGATCGCAGTGCTTTCAACGATCTGGTTGCTTAACAGCAGACCAGCTCCCACACCCAGATACATCAGGCCGCTTAACGTCGCTTTGTTGCGGGCGGCGAGCCACTCCAGCACCAGCGCCGGAGCAAGCACAAAGACCACCCCATTGGTAATGCCGTTGCCTAAACGCAGACCTGCCATGTACGGAAAGTAATCGCCACCCACTTGCAGCAGCGTGATGACTGCGTTGCCGAGCACGCCGGTAAGCAGGGCACTCCGTCCCCAGCCATTCTGATACGCTAACAGCGCAATCATGGCGCCTGCGAGATAACCGACGTAATTCCATGTAGCCAGCTGTGCTGCTTGCTGAAGCGTGAGTAAACCATCACTTACTAGCAGTGGAATCAAAGGGGTATAAATAAAACGACCAAACCCATGAACGACGATCAGGGTGGTGGCGGCGGCGACAAGAGGCCAGAAGGGGCTACGGGCTGACATGATGGTCCTCGTTACTGAGGCCGACAGTATATAGATGCGGCTCAGGCTGGGCATCCCGACTTTGGATGAACACTCTGTTCTTTATCCAACTCGACGACGGCGTAATTCGTCTCAGGATAACGGCATATCGAACCGAGTGGCGCATTTGTGTCATCGGAGAGTAAGTATCCCTGTGCTAAACAGGGTTTTTCGTAGCGGGTCACATTTTTTCGTCAGGGCCACTGCTATAACATCGGGCGATTACAGGAACTGAGCGGACACAGCGCGGGACAGGGTATGAATCTCCTAAAATTGCTGGCAGTCGGAATGGCCATATTCTGGCTGGCCGGGTGTGATAAAAACTACAGCGGCGAGCTTGCCGATGACGGCTATAACGCCGCCGGGCATGCACATTATCAGCAGATGTGTGCGTCCTGCCACGGCCTTGATGGCAACGGTACCTCTGTCGGCCCCTCTCTCGTCGGTTGTGCGACCTGCTCTTCTTTTTCGGTGTTAGCAGATGAAATCAGCCGCACGATGCCCATTGGTGATGTCGAAGCGTGCGTCGATGATTGTGCCTCTGACACCGCCGAATATATTCTTTATGCGTTTAACGGGCAGAACCTGGCGGATGCGCTGGCCACTATTCAGGGTGTGGAAAACCAGTCGGCTGCGCTGACGTTGCGCAAAGCATCACTTCAGTTAGTGGGCCGCTTACCTACCGGAACTGAGTTAGCTCAGGTTGCGGAAAGTGCGGATACCGGGCTCAGTACCTCGTTGGACGCTATGCAGCTGGAGCCGGGTTTTTACGACAACCTGATGGGCTTTTTTAACGAACAGCTTCTCACCGATAAGTACCTTTCAAGCAACCTGAATGAAGGCGGCATCAACCTGCTCGACAGCGACGATTACCCGAATCGCAAATGGTACAACGATGTGTATGCCGCTGATGAGCAAAGCAGCATTCGCCGCTGCGTCCGTGATGTCACGAACGACTCAGTCGCCCGTGAACCGCTGGAGCTTATCCGTTACGCGGCGATAAATGATCTGCCCCATACCTTATACATGACCGCCGACTTTATGATGGTGAACTGGTACAGCCAGCAGGTGTACGAAGCGGAGCTGATTCAGTCTGACGAATTCAGGCAGCTGGCCGAACCGGTATGCGATGAAAATGGCGTGCAGATTTACTACGACCCGAGTGACTTCCGCCCTGCCCGCGTCACCAAACAGCTTGAGTATGAGCTGGGCGGTATTCCCCATGCCGGTGTTCTGACTTCGCCGATGTTTCTGAATCGCTACCCGACGACCCGAACGAACAGAAACCGTCACCGTGCGCGTATCGTGTTCGATTACTTCCTCGATACTGACATTCTGGCCATCGAGGGGGATCGCCCTGAAGACGGTATTGGTTCTGGTGTCAGCAATCCTACTCTCCTCGACCCGGCGTGTTACGCCTGCCATCAGGTCATGGACCCGGTGTCTTCTTCATTCCAGCATTGGACAGACCGTGGTCGATACATCGTAACGGGCAGCTCTTCGGTGAATGATTGGGATGGTTCGGATATTGAGCCACCGGGGCTGGGTGGTAAGCAGGCACCCCTGTCAGGGTCAGAAGGCCAGTTCCGTACTTTATTGCAATGGCTCGGTAGCGAGATTGCAGCCGATCCAAGATTTGCCCGTGCCACGGTACGCACGCTCTATGAGGGTATGATCGGCCAGGAGGTACTGCCAGCGCCGGCTGCCGATGCGTCAGACGATGAGAAGCTCGCGTATAACAGTCAGCGCGCCATTCTCAACAGTGTGGCCGACGCCATGGTTGCAGATGGTTGGGATATCAAAGCTGCCGTCAAAGCCCTGGTCATGAGCCCCTACTACCGTGCGGCGAGCGTGGATGCGGAAGAGCTGGCGGTGAACGATCATATCGGTGCCAGTCAATTCATCAGCCCGGAACAGATGCAGACTAAGTTACAGGCGATTTTTGGTTTTGGCTGGGATGAGCTGCGCTGGGAAGACAACCGCATTATGTATGGTGGGATGGACTCGGACAGTGTGACAGAGCGAATTCGTGAGCCGGGCGGCTTAGTTATTGCGATCCAGAATCGTATGGCGACCGAGATGGCATGCCGTTCAACGGCGTATGATTTCCTTAATTCGCCCTCGCAACGTCGTCTCTTTCCGCACGTAGAGGTCGAGACGCTACCTTTCGACCTTGAGGGAGTGGCCAACCCCTCAGCCGTTGATCGCATCAAAGAAAACATCCGCTACCTGCATTGGGTACTGCTGGGTGAGGACATCTCTGCGGGAAGTGTTGAAGAGCAGGCGACGTATGATTTGTTCCTGGCGGTACTAAGTGAAGGCCAGACCATGCTGGCCAACCGCGAGCAGTATGATCCTCAACCGAGTGACTGGCTTGAGTGGGAGTGCCGGGCACGTTGGATGCGTCAGGCGGACGGACGCACAGATGGCGACCTGCCATCAGAAGAACGCATTGAGCAGGACGAGTACTACAGCATCCGTGCCTGGATGGCGGTGCTGACTTATCTCATGTCTGACTACCGTTTCGTGTACGAATAAGGAGGCCGCAATGAAACGTCGTAATTTTCTGCAGATGATGGCGGCCGCAGGCCTGACTGCACAAGCACCCTTATGGGCGCCAAAAGTACAGGCAGCGCCACCCGACCGCTTTTTGATTGTGGTGAATGCCAGTGGTGGCTGGGACCCGACATCGATATGCGACCCTAAGGGGCTTAATCAAGCCTACCAGGATCGATCAGACCGCTACGAAGGTTCTACCAATTCGGTTGACCTCGACAGCAATAAAACCTTCGGTAATATTCAGTGGAGTGCGATTCCTGAAGGGGTCTCTAACGACGAACTGGTGCGCCAGCGTATTAACGACCAGTTTGATGGCTTCTTTACGACCTACGGTAATCGCCTGACGGTGATCAATGGCATCGATACTGGCACTAACAATCATGACACTGGCAATCGCTTTGTCTGGTCTGGTAACGATGAGACCGGCTACCCCAGTCTGGCTGCGTATTTTGCGGCATCTGTCGCGCCAACCTTGCCCATGGCGTATATCAGTAACGGTGGGTATGACTTTACCGACTCTCTGGTCGCCCGAGCGCGTGCCAGCAGCGCCGGGTTTGTCAGTGAAGTCGCTGACCCGAATAGCTATTACGATGATCGTGGTTTTCACTTTCGCACGGCTAACCGTGGAGTGGATCAGTATTCTCACATTGAGACGGCGCAGCGAGCACGGATTCAGCGTCAGCTGGACAGCGAACAGCTGCCATTAAGACGGAAACAGCTCCAGCAGTTGTTTGGTATCCGCAATACCGACAGTAACCTTGGCGAGCTGACGGTGCGCCTGGATGATCTGCAGGCCAACGTACTGCGTGATGATCACTGGAATACCAACCGTGCCAACAGTCTTAAGAGTCAGGCCGAGGTGGTGGTTGCATCAATGGCTGCAGGCCTGACCGCCAGTGCGAACCTGAATGTAGGTGGGTTCGACACCCACGGGAATCACGACGCCAATGCTTACCCTGATCTGGGCGATCTGCTGGAAGGTGTTCACTTTTTGATGGTTGCGATTGAATATGCCGGTATCGCTGATCGTACAACCGTCGTAATGGGCTCTGACTTCGGCCGTACTCCCTATTACAACTCGGGCAATGGCAAAGATCATTGGCCCGTCACCAGTATGATGGTGCTCAAATCGGGGAGTACCGGAGGCCGCGTGTTTGGCGCATCGACAAATGAGTTTATGGCACAGCCGGTGAACCTTACAACTGGGCAGCCGGATGCCTCGGGCCAGACTCTGACGCCACAACATGTGAACCGGGCCATACGAAATCTGATGGGCGTAGGCAGTACCTCACTGGCTGACAATTACCCACTTAACGTACCTGACTTCAGGATATTTGGATGAAGCCGCTGCTGTTTACAGGTCTGCTGTCTGTGTTGTTACCTGTTCTTTCAGGCTGCTCTGCCGTTGAGCCCTGGGACCGCGGGCGACTCGCGCATGATGTGATGGCCTGGGATACCGACCCGTTGAAAGCCTCACTCGATAATCACATTCACCATTCTAAGGAAGGCTCGTCCGGCGGGGGCGCAGCGGCAGGAGGCGGCTGCGGCTGTAACTGATGAAGAAAACTATGAATTCTCTGGCAGCCCTGGCAGCGGCAGCGGCGCCACTTGCCGGACAAGCCGAGCCAGTACCCACCGAGCAGGCAGTAAGCTATCGGTTCAGCCAGTATCAGGAAGCCGATATACCTGAGTCGCGAACCTTTTCTGACGAAACGACGCGGTACAGTATTGATATTCACCAGCTCGGCTATCGCCGGCCATTAGCCGGTCAATGGTATCTGAATAGCGAACTGCAGTACGAGACGATGTCAGGCGCATCGCCTATGCAGACATACAAAAACTCAGAAGGCCAGAGTGCCGTGCTGATGAGCGGTGCCAGCATTGATGAGAGCAGGATTGACCTGAAGCTCGCTCCTACCCGCTACTTCGAGGATACTGTTGATGGCACCCTGGGCGGTCTGCTGGCGATCTCGACCGAGAATGATTATGACTCGGTGGCCGTCGGCGCTGAAGGTTCCCTCAACCTGATGAATAAACACACGACCCTGATGGGCTCGCTGACCTTGTCATATGACGTACTGGCACCGACGGATGAGTTTCTGTCAGAAGCCAGGCGCAGAGCTGACGGTCGGGTGAAACGTAGCGTTTCTCTCTACGAGGGCGTATCTCAGGTGATCAATAAGAATCTGGCTCTACAGGTCGGCGCTGGATTTACCCGGCTCTCCGGTTACCTGTCTGATCCTTATAAACTGGACGACCACCGCCCCGGAGAGCGCTCTCAGTATCTGATTGATGCGCGGGCGCGCCACTACTTTGCGGTGGGTGGCGGTGCTGCTTTGCACCTGGATTATCGCTTTTATACCGACAGCTGGGGCATTTATTCCAACACGCTGGAAACCCGTTGGGCGCAGGCACTGAATGCCGGGCGCTTCAGTTTTAAACTGACCCCTTCGTTACGCTACTACCGGCAAACGCAGGCCAGTTTTTATCGGCTGACGCCTGCTGAAGCCGGTGAGTACAGCAGTTCGGATTACCGATTGTCTTCCTACGGCGCGTTTAACGTCGGCCTTGCAGCGAGTGCGGGTTATGGGCGCTGGCAGATCAGTGGGGACATTCAGCAATATATGTCATCCGAAGATATGATGTTGCTGCAGACGCCGGACGACGAAGCTCCGGCGCTGGTGGACTATTCAATAGTGAGCCTTGGGATTGAGTACAAAACACTCTGACGCCAGAGCGACCTATCTGGCACATGAGTTTCGTGCCATGGCGTCGCCCTGCTGCTTCCATCTCCCGGCCGGCACACCAACTGATGTGATCCACGCCATGGAGGCAGAGGTCCGTCGTATCGAAGCTAAATACAGTCGCTATCGTGATGACAGCGTTCTTTCTGATATTAACCAGCGCGCAGGTCAGAAAGTGGGCCTGGATAACGAAACGCTCTGGTTGATTAACTATGCCTGTGCCTGCTTCGAGCAGAGTGATGGCCTGTTTGATATTTCTTCTGGGGTTCTGCGTCAGGCCTGGGATTTCCGCGCAGGGCAGTTACCTTCAGAGGCCACGCTGGCGCGGTTACTCCCGCGGATCGGACTAAGCCGCATTGAAATATCAGAGGCGCACCTGACGATGCCGCCTGATATGGAGCTGGATCTTGGCGGTATCGGTAAAGAGTACGCAGTCGATGCCGCCGCCAAGATCGCTCGCGAGGCAGGCATTAACCGCGGTGTGGTCGATCTGGGTGGCGATCTTTGCGTTCTCGGGCCGCATGCAGATGGCAGCCCCTGGCAGTTAGGCGTCCGTAATCCGCGTGACACGGAAAGTGCAATCGCATCATTGCCCGTATATCAGGGCGGAATGGCCAGTAGTGGGGACTATGAACGCTTCTTTGAAATCGACGGCAAGCGATACTGTCATCTTCTGAATGCCAGAACGGGATTACCGGTGGAATACTGGGCATCGGTGACCGTCATTGCTCCGTCGTGTCTTCTCGCTGGCACGCTCTCAAGCATCGCGATGCTAAAGCAAGAATCTGGAGAAGACTGGTTACGCTCGCAGGAGGTCAACGCTTTGCTTATTCGTCCGGATTTATCATTGCTGAGTCTGACTGATCGCTAACCTGTGATAAACTCGCGGCCTTTTCCTCTTCCTGAATAATCCGGCAATGAGTACATCTGAACAGCAGCTCCGCGCGGGCGCAGAGGCCCTTGGTATCAAGGTCTCCGACAATGAGTTTGCGGCCCTCCTCCACTATCTGGCGCTTCTGCAGAAGTGGAACAAAGCCTATAACCTGACGGCCATTCGTGATGAGTCCGGCATGGTCGCTTTGCACCTGCTCGACAGCCTTGCTGTCCATCCCGCTGTTCAGGATGCGGACAATATCATCGACGTTGGTACTGGACCTGGCCTTCCGGGCATCGTTCTGGCGATTATGAATCCGCAGAAACGATTTACGCTGCTCGACAGCAATGGAAAAAAGACTCGCTTCCTTTTTCAGGCAAAGACGTCTCTGTCACTTGAAAACGTTACTATCGTCAATGACAGAGTCGAGGCATATCATCCCCCTGAACCTTTCGATATGATTGTCAGCCGTGCCTTTGCTTCTTTGGCCGACATGACTGGCTGGTGTCAGCATCTGCGGGCAGAACATGGTTGTTTTCTGGCCATGAAAGGGCAATATCCACAGCAGGAAATAGATGATCTGAAAGGCCAGTTTGAGGTTACTCAGGTCACCGAACTTCGAATACCGGGCGTGGATGGCGAGCGTCATCTGCTACGCCTGCTACCGGTTGTCTCATAAGGATCAAACAGCGTGACTCACATTTTTGCTATTGCTAACCAGAAAGGTGGTGTTGGTAAAACGACGACGGCAGTCAATCTGGCGGCGTCGCTGGCAGCGACCAAGCGCCGGGTGTTGCTGATTGATCTCGACCCTCAGGGCAACGCCACCATGGGTTGTGGTGTGGATAAGTACGAAATCGAACGTTCTATGTACGACGTTCTGGTTTCTAACTGCAGTGCCGGGCAGGCATTAACCCCGGCGCCAGAAGCCAATTTCGATGTACTTCCTGCAAATGGCGATCTGACGGCAGCGGAAGTCGAGCTGATGGAAGTCAGTGGCCGTGAACAGAAGTTGAATAACGCGCTCAGGCCGCTGCTTCCAGAGTACGACTATATCCTGATCGACTGCCCGCCGTCGCTGAATATGCTGACACTGAATGCGCTTGTCGCCGCGCAGGGCATTCTGATTCCGATGCAGTGTGAGTATTACGCACTGGAAGGACTGAGCGCACTGATGCAGACCATCACCTCGATTCAGTCTGGTCCAAATCCGCAGCTCGAGATTACCGGTCTGATCCGCACCATGTACGATCCGCGCAACAGTTTGACCAAAGATGTATCTGATCAACTGACAGAGCACTTTGGCGACAAGCTGTTTACGTCAGTGATTCCTCGCAATGTACGACTGGCAGAAGCGCCGAGCCATGGCCTGCCGGTGTTGATGTACGATAAGGCATCAAAAGGCGCTTTGGCTTACCTGGCGTTGGCAGGCGAACTCAACCGGCGTATGACCGCGAGCAAATAATTACCGCCCTGTGGGCAGATGGAAACGATAGATGGCAACAAAGAAAAAACGTGGCTTAGGCCGTGGCCTTGATGCACTGCTGGCAAGCTCCAACAGTGCGGCAGTGCCTGTCAGTGAGTCTGTAGAAACAGACGAAAGCGTCAGCGCATCTGAAAGTAGTGAAGTGCACTCAGCGACAGCGAAGGAGAGTGAACTGCGTCACCTCCCGGTTGAGTGGATTCAGCCAGGCCGCTATCAACCACGCCGCGACATTCAACCAGAAGCTCTGGAAGAACTGGCCGCCTCTATTAAAGCTCAGGGGCTGATGCAGCCAATCGTGGTGCGTCCATTGCCAGAGCAGACTGATCGTTTCGAGATTATCGCCGGTGAGCGTCGTTGGCGTGCCAGTCAGCTGGCGCAGCTGGATCGGGTCCCCGCGCTGATCCGTGACGTACCCGACGAAGCCGCCATCGCTATGGCGCTGATTGAAAATATCCAGCGCGAAAACCTGAATCCGATGGAAGAAGCGATGGCACTTCATCGCCTGCAGCACGAGTTTGAACTGACTCAGATGGAAGTGGCCGAAGCCGTAGGCAAAAACCGCGCGACAGTCGCCAACCTCCTGCGTCTGATGAATCTGAATGACGACGTGAAGGTATTACTTGAGCACGGCGACATTGAAATGGGCCATGCCCGCGCCCTGCTGGGTTTGCCGGTTGAGCAGCAGAGTAGTGCTGCCGCTGATGTTGTGGCCCGGGCGCTTACCGTGCGTCAGACCGAAGCGCTGGTTCGTAACCTGCTGGATGGCAAAGACCAGAAAGCCGACAGCAAACAGCCGGTGAACCCGGATATTCAGCGCCTCGAACGCATGTTAGGCGAGCGCCTCGGGGCGAAGGTTGCTATTCAGCACTCTGCCAAGGGCAAAGGTAAGCTGGTGATTAACTACACCAGTCTTGATGAGCTCGACGGAATTCTCGATCACATTCAGTGAGTCGCACCGTCGGGCTGTCCTAAATGCCGTGCCTTAACTGACACATCGCTGCAGGCGAGCCTCTGATTACTAGACTGTTAGTAACAGAGGACTTGCCTATGAAAATTCTGATTTGCAGTACCCTGCTGCTGTCGGCAGCCGCGCTGGCGACACCGCGCCCCATGATGATGCTCGATGATTCATCCCTGAGTAATACGCGGGTTGATTACCTCACCGGGCTGGAGCAACAGCGCTCGAACGAAGAAACCGGCAAAGAAGAGTCGGAAATCGGTACAGCGCCGAAGCCTGATGTGCGCAGCGAGCTTCCTGTGGTGACTCCGGCATCTATTCCTACCTCAATACCCTTGCCAGCGAAAGGGGTTTCTGTGCAGATCACCCCGCGTTAAATACGGTTATAAGGGGTTGATTTCTGCAGTCAGCCCATCATCTACGGCCATGTCGGCCCTGTCTTACAAATATCTCATTGATTCGGCCTGCTTGCTGTTGATGCGCGGGGCCGTAGCCCCTATAATCCTCGCGCCCTGAAAATGGGTTGCTCAAACAGAGCGTTGCAAATTCAGCATCAAAGAAGTGGAGCACAGGTTGTCGTCGATACCGCGTCCACCGGTTTACAGGATCATTATTTTACAGCTGGTCCTGACCCTGATAGCTGCAGCTCTGGCCTGGATTCACAGCGATGTGGCCGCCAAATCGGCATTGCTCGGAGGACTGACATGCGCCCTCCCGAATGCCTACTTTATTTGGCGAGCGTTCCGCTACACCGGTGCAAGGGCAGCCACTCAGGTGGTGCAATCGTTTTACCAGGGTGAATCCTGGAAGTTTGTGCTCACAGCGTTGTGTTTTGGTGTCATCTTCCAACGCGTTGAGCCTCTGAATGTTCTGGCACTGTTTGCTGGTTTCATAACAGTGCAGCTGGGGCACATTGCCTCAGCAAGAATCGCCAATTTATAAACCTTAAAATCTGAGAGTGTACGATGGCTGGTAACTCCCAAGAGTATATTTCGCACCACCTTACGAACCTGACCTATGGCAAGCTGCCAGCGGGCTATGTTCGTGAAAACGAAGACGGCACAACCACTGAGCTGACTGAAGCAACCTGGACTTTCGCTCACGGCGGCGCTGAAGCGTCTGCAATGGGTTTCAACGCGGTTCATGTTGATTCACTGGGCTGGTCTTTTGGTCTGGGCGCCCTGATTATGTTCCTGTTCTGGCGCATGGCTAAGAAAGCGACCACAGGCGTGCCAAGCGGCTTCCTGAACTTCGTTGAAATGATTGTTGAGTTCATCGACAACACCGTAAAAGAATCTTTCCACGGCCGCAGCGCGCTCGTCGCACCGCTGGCTCTGACCATCTTTACCTGGGTATTCATGATGAACTTCATGGACCTTATCCCGGTTGACGTTCTGCCTACTCTGGCCATGGCCGTGGGTATCGATTACATGAAGGTCGTACCGTCTACTGACGTTAACGTCACACTGGGTATGGCAATCTTCGTATTCGCTCTGATGATCTTCTACTCGATCAAAATCAAGGGCATTGGCGGCTTCGTTGCTGAGCTGACGCTGCAGCCATTCAGCGCTAAAAATCCTGTCGTTCAGGCCATCTTCATCCCAGTGAACTTCTTCCTGGAGATCGTTGCCCTGATCGCTAAGCCTATCTCTCTGGGTCTGCGTCTGTTCGGAAACATGTACGCCGGCGAGATGATCTTTATTCTTATCGCACTGATGTTCTCTGCGGGTATTGCACTGGGTCTGATGGCTGGTGTTCTGCAGTGGGCGTGGGCGGTATTCCACATTTTGGTGATCACACTGCAAGCGTTCATTTTCATGATGTTGACCATCGTGTATCTGAGCATGGCGCACGAAGATCATTAATTTTTAAACCTTAAATTCACTTAACTAACTTAACTTCTATTTGGAGAAAATTATGGAACAAGGTCTGGTATTCCTGGCTGCGGCTCTGATGATTGGTCTGGGTGCTCTGGGTACAGCTATCGGTTTTGGTCTGCTGGGTGGTCGTCTGCTGGAAGGTACTGCTCGCCAGCCTGAACTGGGTCCAATGCTTCAGGGTAAAATGTTCCTGATCGCTGGTCTGCTTGACGCCGTGCCTATGATCGGCGTTGGTCTGGGCCTGTACCTGATGTTCGCAGCTTAAGGGTTCATTTCTTAACGAACTTCCTTAATCAACGAACATGAGGGCTCTGGCGTGAACTTAAATTTGACTCTGATCGGCCAGATCATCACTTTTGGCGTCTTCGTGTGGTTCTGCATGAAGTTTGTATGGCCTCACCTGCTGACGGCTATGCAAGAACGCGAAAAGAAAATTGCCGATGGTCTGGACGCAGCTAACCGCGCTGCACGTGATCTGGAACTGGCTCAGAAAGAAGCCGCGGACCAGCTGCGTGAAGCAAAAGAGAAAGCTGCTGAAATCATCGAACAGGCGAACAAACGTGCTAACCAGATCGTGGACGAAGCAAAAGATAATGCTCGTTCCGAAGGTGAGCGCATCGTAGCTGCTGCTCAAGCTGAAGTTGAGCAAGAGGCAAACCGCGCTAAAGAAGCTCTGCGTAAGCAGGTGTCTGAACTGGCAGTAGCCGGTGCAGCGAAAATCCTTGGCAAATCAGTAGATGCATCAGCTCACGATGAGCTGCTGGATACACTGGCCAAAGAGCTCTAAGCGAGGTTTTCCATGGCTGAATTAACAACTCTCGCTCGGCCATACGCAAAGGCAGTGTTTGCTGAAGCAAGTGAGAAGAGTGCACTCGATGCCTGGTCTGATGACCTGGCAGTCCTGTCGGCTTTCGCAGCCGACGCCGATCTGGCGAAGGTACTGGTGCATCCTTCCCTGACGTCTGAACAGCAGGCACAGGCACTTATTGACGTATGTGGCGACAAGCTGAACGAAGCAGCCAAAAACCTGGTGGCCGTATTGGCCGAAAACAAGCGTTTGGCATTACTGCCTGAAATCGCTGAACTCTATGAAGAACTGAAGGCAAAACTGCAGAATGCAGTGGATGTTGTCGTCACTTCAGCATACGAGCTGAGCGATGCCCAGGCAGAGAAACTGGCAGCTGCCTTAAAAGCCAAATTGCAATGTGACGTACGGGTAACCAGCGAAGTCGATGAGTCTCTCATCGGTGGCGCTATTATCCGTGCCGGGGACTTGGTTATAGACGGTAGCTTAACTGGCAAACTGTCAAAGTTAGCCGAAGCGATGAAATCCTAGTTTGAGGGACGATTCATGCAGCAACTGAATCCATCTGAGATCAGTGAAGTAATCAAGAAGCGTATTGAAAGCCTTGATGTTACTTCTCAAGCCCAGAACGAGGGCACCGTCGTATCTGTATCCGACGGTATCGTTCGAATCCACGGTCTTGCCGACGCTATGTACGGTGAGATGATTGAATTTGAAGGCGGCGTATTCGGCCTGGCAATGAACCTGGAGCGTGACTCTGTTGGTGCAGTTGTACTGGGTGACTACAAAGGTCTGGCTGAAGGTCAGACTGCGAAGTGTACTGGCCGTATTCTTGAAGTACCTACTGGCAAAGCATTGCTGGGTCGTGTGGTTGACGCACTGGGTAACCCAATCGATGGTAAAGGTCCTATTGAGACTGATACCACCGCTCCTGTTGAGCGCGTTGCACCAGGCGTAATTGCACGTCAGGGTGTTGATCAGCCTCTGCAGACTGGTTACAAAGCTGTTGACTCCATGGTTCCGGTTGGCCGTGGTCAGCGTGAGCTGATCATTGGTGACCGTCAGACTGGTAAAACGGCGATGGCGATCGATGCCATCATCAACCAGAAAGGTACTGGCGTTAAATGTATCTACGTTGCCGTAGGTCAGAAGCAGTCTTCTATCGCTAACGTTGTACGTAAGCTGGAAGAACACGGTGCCCTGGAGCACACCATTATCGTAGCCGCTGGCGCCGCTGATCCTGCAGCAATGCAGTTCCTGGCTCCATACGGTGGTTGTGCGATGGGTGAGTACTTCCTGGACAACGGTGAAGACGCTCTGATCGTATACGATGACCTGACGAAACAAGCCTGGGCTTACCGTCAGATCTCCCTGCTGCTGAAGCGCCCACCGGGCCGTGAAGCATACCCAGGTGACGTATTCTACCTGCACTCACGTCTGCTTGAGCGCGCATGTCGCGTAAACGCTGACTACGTTAAGCAGGTCAGCGGTGTTGAAGGTAAGACTGGCTCACTGACGGCTCTGCCGATCATTGAAACCCAGGGTGGTGACGTATCTGCGTTCGTACCTACGAACGTGATCTCCATTACCGATGGTCAGATCTTCCTGGAAACCAACCTGTTCAACTCCGGTATCCGTCCGGCGATGAACGCGGGTATCTCTGTATCCCGTGTAGGTGGTGCTGCACAGACCAAGATCATCAAGAAGCTCGGCGGTGGTATCCGTCTGGCGCTGGCTCAGTACCGTGAACTGGCGGCATTCGCACAGTTTGCATCTGACCTTGATGAAGCTACCCGTAAGCAGCTGGAGCACGGTAAAGCCGTTACTGAACTGATGAAACAGGGTCAGTACGCTCCAATGTCTACTGCGGACATGGGTCTGTCGATTTTCGCTGCTACTGAAGGCTTCCTTGAAGACGTTGAAGTGGCCAAGATCCAGGCATTCGAAGCTGCTCTGCTGAGCTACGCCAACAGCGAATACGCTGAACTGATGGCGAAGATCAACGTGAAGGGCGACTTCAATGATGAGATCGCGGCAGGTCTGAAAGAGTGTATCGAGAAGTTCAAGAGCACTCAGACCTGGTAAGTCCGGTGCTGGCGGCTTCCTGAAAAGGAATCACCGCCAGCTGGATTCACTCAGTTAAATAGGTTGCACTATGGCAGTCGGTAAAGAAATTAAAGAGCAGATTACGAGCGTAAAAAGCACGCAGAAAATTACTTCAGCAATGGAAAAAGTTGCCGTAAGTAAAATGCGTCGTGCTCAGCTGCGCATGCAACAGAGCCGTCCATACGCGGATAAAATCCGTGATGTGATCGGTCACCTGGCGAATGCGACATCTGAATACCGTCATCGTTATCTGCAGGACCGCGACGTCAAGCGTGTTGGCTATATCGTGGTGTCTTCCGACCGTGGCCTGTGCGGTGGCCTGAACAACAACATGTTCAAGCGCCTCGCCCAGCAAGCCGGAGAGTGGAAAGAAAAGGGTGTTGAAGTTGATTACTGTGCAATCGGCTCAAAAGCATCTCTGTTCTTTAACAGCTTCGGTGGCAATGTTGTCGCCTCCCAGTCTCACCTGGGTGACGCTCCAGAGCTGGCCAGCCTGATCGGCTCGGTGAAAGTGATGTTAGAAGCGTATGACGAAGGTCGTATCGATCGTCTGTACATCATTTATAACCGTTTCGTGAACACCATGACCCAATCGCCTGAAGCGGTGCAGTTATTGCCACTCAAGGCACAAAAGGACGAAGAACTGAAAGGTCACTGGGATTACATCTACGAACCAGACGCGAAAGAGATCCTCGAAGGTCTGCTGGTGCGTTACGTAGAATCTCAGGTCTATCAGGGTGTAGTAGAAAACAATGCCTGTGAGCAGGCTGCGCGTATGCTGGCGATGAAAAACGCCACCGATAACGCCGGCAACATGATCACCGAGCTGAACTTGCTGTATAACAAGGCTCGTCAGGCGGCTATCACCCAGGAAATTTCAGAAATCGTCAGCGGTGCCGCGGCTGTATAAGCCGGGCAGCGAACAGGTTTTAAGTTAAGAGGAACCGAAAATGAGCGGACGTATCGTACAGATCATCGGTGCCGTCATCGACGTGGAATACCCACGCGAAGATGTACCTAAGGTCTACGACGCCCTGACCGTAGATGGTACTGAGACAACTCTCGAAGTTCAGCAGCAGCTGGGCGACGGTATTGTTCGTACCATTGCGATGGGCTCAACTGAAGGTCTTAAGCGTGGCCTTCCAGTAACTAGCACTGGCGCACCTATCCGTGTACCAGTAGGTAATGCAACTCTGGGTCGTATCATGGACGTTCTCGGTCGCCCGATCGATGAATGTGGTGAGATCGGCGAAGAAGAGCGTTATGAAATTCACCGTGATGCGCCATCGTTCGATGAGCAGGCGAACAGCAATGATCTGCTGGAAACCGGCATCAAGGTTATTGACCTGATTTGCCCATTCGCTAAGGGTGGTAAAGTAGGTCTGTTCGGTGGTGCCGGTGTTGGTAAAACCGTAAACATGATGGAGCTGATCAACAACATTGCGAAGGCACACTCCGGTCTGTCTGTATTCGCAGGTGTTGGTGAGCGTACTCGTGAAGGTAACGACTTCTACTACGAGATGGCTGAGTCTGGCGTTGTAAACCTCGACGACAAAGCACAGTCTAAAGTAGCAATGGTATACGGCCAGATGAATGAGCCACCAGGCAACCGTCTGCGTGTAGCACTGACTGGTCTGACCATGGCAGAGAAGTTCCGTGACGAAGGCAAAGACGTACTGCTGTTCGTTGATAACATCTATCGTTACACCCTTGCTGGTACTGAGGTATCTGCACTGCTGGGTCGTATGCCATCTGCGGTAGGTTATCAGCCTACACTGGCAGAAGAGATGGGTGTTCTTCAGGAGCGTATTACTTCTACTAAGACTGGTTCGATCACCTCGATCCAGGCCGTATACGTACCTGCGGATGACTTGACTGACCCGTCTCCTGCGACCACCTTCGCGCACCTTGACTCTACTGTTGTACTGTCACGTGATATCGCGTCTAAAGGTATTTACCCAGCGATCGACCCACTGGATTCCACCTCTCGTCAGCTGGACCCACTGGTTATCGGTAACGAACACTACGACATCGCTCGTGGCGTTCAGGGTGTTCTGCAGCGCTACAAAGAGCTGAAAGACATCATCGCGATTCTGGGTATGGACGAACTGTCCGACGAAGATAAGCAGCTGGTTGCCCGTGCACGTAAGATCGAGCGTTTCCTGTCTCAGCCATTCCACGTGGCAGAGATCTTCACAGGCGCGCCTGGTAAGTACGTGTCTCTGAAAGAAACCATCCGTGGTTTCCAGGGCATTCTGAATGGTGACTACGATAACCTGCCAGAACAGGCGTTCTACATGGTAGGTACTATCGACGAAGCCATCGAGAAAGCCAACAACATGTAATGGGCGGGCAGGCGCTGTACTTGTGCAGCGCTCTGCCTCCTCTGAACAGAGGAATAGAACATGGCAATGACCGTCCACTGCGATATCGTCAGCGCTGAAGAGAACCTCTTCTCTGGTCTGGTCGAGCGAGTAATTGCTGCAGGTGCTCTGGGTGATCTGGGTGTTGAACCTGGTCACGCAGCCCTGCTGACTCCGCTCAAGCCGGGTCCTGTCCGCATTGTTAAGCAAGGCGGCGAAGAAGAGATTGTCTACGTCTCTGGCGGCTATCTCGAAGTACAGCCAAATTCAGTGTCTATCCTGGCCGACACCGCTGTTCGTGCAAACGACATCGATGAAGCCGCGGCACTGGAGGCGAAGAAACACGCTGAACAGGCGATGGAAAATCAGGGTGCAGACTTTGATTACTCCCGCGCAATGTCTCAGCTTGCTGAAGCGGCAGCGCAGCTGCGTACGATTCAGCAGATCCGCGAGAAGCTTGGTAAACACTGAGTTTTTGCGGTACAGAAAGCCTCGCCTCTTGCGAGGCTTTTTTTTGACTACTGAAACGCAGCTTAGCTGCGACCGGCGTACAGTGGTTATCAGATCCGTGAGAAGCTTGGTAAGCACAGAGTCATCCGGATCAGAAATAACCCGCTGAGGCGGGTTTTTTATAGCCGGACTTCCGAGGGCTGCTTGGTACAATTATTTTTATAGCCAAGGCTTACGGATTTACGACGTTTTACTCAGGGAAAATAAGGAAATAGAGCTACAATGAAAGAATATGCACTGGTGCCGGCTCTGGCGCTCTCACTTCTTTCTCCACAGCTTTTTGCTACTGAGGCAGACAAACAGTTCTATATCGGAGCCAACCTGGGCGTCGGCTCAGGTGAAGAGACTATCTCGATTGATGGTGATGAGGAGGACTACGATACGGATATTTCAACTATGAGGCTGGCAGTAGGCTTTATCGTTGATGAAAATATTCGTATCGAGGCTTCATACGGTGGCTATGATCTGGAATTTGATGACTTTGAAGATTCAGAAATCACAACGTTTGAGTTTGACGGCTACTTACTTTTTCCCGCCGATGGGGTAACACCTTACGTTACCGCTGGTTTGGGCCTCGCGACCTATGAAGATACGGGAGACGTGCTTGAAGGTGATGATCTGTCAGGTGTTTCTCTTCAGCTAGGTGCTGGCATTTCAATGCCCGTAAGTGAGGTAGTGGAGCTCGATGCCTCTTATCGTATCAAGGTAATCGGCTGGGAGACGGTCGAGGTCTTTGATACTGAAATTGAGACAAGCCATTCAATGGGGCTCTTCACCGTTGGCGGCAGAGTATTATTCTGATCGTTTCAAGAAGCCCCGCATACACGGGGCTTTTCACTGTATCAGGGGTACTGGCTAACCGTGTTTTCACTATTTTCCTGATACATACGCTCAAGTACGGAGTATGAGGGTTTTCGTTCGTCCCGGGTCCGGTAGCCGTGATCATTTTCTTCCCACCAGCTACTGAGAAAACGACGGCGGTCCATTTGCCAGCTACAGCTACGGTAGTTATCGAGTGGCATGACGACACTCTGACGTATCTGGTGTTTGTCAGTGTAACTTATTGGCAGGTAGGACATTAATGGTGCATCAGCCTCCGCATACATCACCACCCAGAAATTAAGGTCCCCTCCAGGAGGAACTTCAAAATCCCGCGCGAGAATGTGTGAGCTGTCCTCCAGTGATCTAGGGCCATAAGAGGCCTGATCTATTGCTTCGTCCGCTCGCGTCAAAAGGATTCCAGTTGCGAGCGCCGCTCCCGCACTCTTGCTAAGCTGAGAGTCCGAATTCAGCCCTATTGAGGCAATCTTCAGAGCGGAGGACGTCATCAGAACTTCATTAAGTATTTCTCTTCGTTTGCGGTTTATCGTCGCTTTAGCCCATGATTCCAGGCGGTCACCAGTCATAATCTCAAACTGAGTGGAGGCATAAGGAAGTCGTATAGCCGTCGATGAGACTGTCTGCCATTCCGAGCTGGGGTTAACGACGGCAATGCGCAGGTAACTGAAGTGATCATTGCAGAGGTCTCCCTCAAAGCGTGCAGACAGTTCCAGTTCCGCTGAGTCATGCACCTGGGTACCAGGCGTTCCGTAATGAGGCCCTCTCGCGCAAGCGACGAGACCAAGAATAAAAACGGCAGTAACGATTAAGCGCATATCATTCCCTGAAGGTTTGCTAAAGCTTTTTAATATGCCATCGTCATATGACTTATTTGTGAAAACTTAGCGTCTTCAGGCCTGATTGCGCTTGCTCAGAAACTCGCTGAAAGCCTCTTCCAGCTTGTCGTATTCATCCTCAAACATGTGCTTATATTTCTTCAGCGTATCCATGTGCCCCTCGCGGGCTTCGGCTTCCAGGGTTTTGCAGATATGTTGCAACCGCGTCGCCGCAACACTGGCCGACGAGCCTTGCAGGAACTTAGCGAGCGACACGACCTCTGCGGTATCAGTCCGCGCCAGCGCGCTCTTCAATTTAGCGACTTTTTCTTCACTGGCTTCATGAAATACATCAATTAATCTTCCTAGTCGCTCTTCCTGATTACTTACCAGCTTCATGACGGTTGGCTTATCCCACACGGGGTATATATCCAGGTCAGTGCTTTTTTCAACCACCAGCTGCTCTACAGGCTGATATTCGGCAGAGGTGACGGCTGACATCCATTGAGTCAGTGCTTTCCGCAGCTCTTCGTTATCAATCGGTTTGGCTAAATAATCGTCCATACCGGAGAGCAGGCATTTCTCACGATCTCCTGCCATAGCACTTGCAGTCATTGCGATGACAGGGATTCTGCAGGCACTATCGCCGGCATATCCCCCGCGAATCTGGCGAGTACACTCATAGCCGTCCATGGAAGGCATCTGACAATCCATAAGGATAAGATCAATCAGGTGGCCGGAGCGACGCAGCATATCGATGGCTTCTACGCCATTTCCGGCGGAAACGACTTCAGCGCCAAGGTGACGCACCATTCCCTCTATTACCGCCAGGTTAATCTGGTTGTCGTCAACCGCGAGAATTCTTCGCCCTGCCAGGGCGGCAGTTTTACCGCTGCTCTCCAGATTGGAACTTTTTTCGTCAGCAGATCCTGTTTTTAATCGGCGAACCGCATACTCCAGTTGCACCGGAGTAATGGGTTTCGATAAACGGAAGGCTCCATGCAAGTCGGGAAGTTCGATCTCTGTGCGCTTTACGTGAGGCACGGTGATGATGACTCCAGCGACGTTTTCATGAGGTACGAAGTTTTCGGCCAGAGTGGCATCAATGATTATGTAGCTACCTTTCCGGATATGCGCATCAGGCCGTGGGTGACGTGAGCTGATTGCTTGAGCACCCCAGCTTTTGAGAAGTTTTACCAGGTTTGCCGCTGAATCATCGGAGCGGTCAATGACATGGAAGTTGAGCCCGGAAAAATCGGGGTTTTGTTTTTCAGCTTCTGAACCTACTGCCAATTTCTGAACAAAAGTGGCTGTGAATTTAGTGCCTGATCCTTTTTCGCTCTGAACATCCAGTCTGCCACCCATTAACTTACAGAGTTTATTGGTAATAGTGAGTCCCAAGCCTGTACCACCAAATTCTCTTGTTACCGCCGCATCCTCCTGAACAAAGGCGTCGAAAATGGTTGGCAGTTTTTCTTTGCTTATACCGACACCGGTATCCTCTACTTCGATGCTCAATGTGGTGCTTTCTGCGTTTGTATTCTGCGTAGTCAGCCGTACAAGAATATGCCCTTTCAGCGTAAACTTGATCGCGTTATTAATCAGGTTGGTGAGTATTTGGCGGATACGGTTTGCATCACCGGAAAGCGAAGGTGACTGTACTTCTGAAACATCGAGAATGATCTCCAGACCTTTTTCTGACGCCGGGACTGACATGGATAGCACCAGATCTGAGATCAAGCGATTGAGGTCGTAGGGGATATTATCAATATCGAGTTTTCCTGCTTCGATCTTTGAAAAATCGAGGACATCATTAACGATCGCTGCCAATAATTGTGAGCTGGTATCTGCAAGATCAAGATACCGCTTTTCCTGAACTCTGAGTTCGCCGCGGCGAATCAACTGAAGCATACCAATAATGCCATTAAGAGGTGTCCGGATTTCATGGCTGACATTAGCAATAAACTGGCTCTTGGCGCGGCTTGCGGACAGTGCCATATTTCGTGCCTGCTCGAGTTCTTCGGTTCTCTGTTCGACGACGGCTTCGAGGTTAGTGTTTAAATCGCGGATTCGTTGTTCTGCTCGTTCCTGTTCGCTGATGTCCCGAATGATTGCAGAAACACCGATGGCCGCTCCCTTGGCCGTTTTGATGGGTGATACGCTGAGTTGGGTGGTCAGAGTGTGCTGATTTTTTGAGACAAGAGGTACGCGTAATGTCTCAGGTTGACCACCTTCAGCAACGCTGGCGATCACTTCTTTGACCCATTCCTGATGCTCGCCAGTGGCAAAGGTCTCGGTAAAGTCACTGTTTTCAATCTGGCGGCTGCTATAACCCAGGATGCTGGTTGCAGCGCTGTTCCAGCTTGTTATGGTTCCGTCCGTGCGCATCCCTATGATGGCATCCGTTGAGTCATCCACAATGGCACGGAAGCGTGCTTCGGTATCACTCAGATTTAAGGTTTTACGTACCTGCCGCTGGTAGAACAGGAACAGCACACTCAGTACGAAAGAAACAACTAAGGCGGCGGCGCTGAACCGCAACGTGTCTGAGATCGTTTGTTGCTGGATAAGCCGCGTTGGGGTCGCTATGGCAACCTTGATAAACCGATCACCATTGGAGCCGGGCATGTTCAGCTGGCGCTGCGTCAGGTAGTAGTGCGCTCCGTCGCTGTTTGCTGATACGAGTGCGGTACCGCGGTGAATAGAGTTTTGCTCTGCGCTGTACAGGTCGCTCCAGAGCGTGGCGTTTGCGAATTCAAAGCTGAAGGCCTCTCCCGATGTGGGTGACACAAGGATATGGCCATCGTGATCGTACAGGTACACTTTGCTTGTATTGGCTGCCAGGTTACTGAGACGAGACAGCAGGAAATAGGCGTCAAAGTTAAGAACCAGTGCGCCGAAAAGATGGCCATCTTGCGCATATATCGGCATGACGAGTCGGTAAACTGATTGATGTGGATAGGAAACGCGCCCGTATTCTTTATTCAGTTCAATATCGGATAGGTAGAAGTCGTTGGCTCGGATATAGGGCAGTATTTCAACGTAATCGCGGCCCCGCTTCTCCTGAAGTTCGGTACTGTTTGCAACCCGGGTGCTGCTGCCGGTGCGCTGCACACGAATAATTTCCGACCAGTTGCCGTCATTGATCAGATAGCGCGCCTGCAACGCGTGAGCGTTATTTTCAATGTAAGCTTGAAAGATGGTTTCCAGACGGGCTTTCCATTGTGCCTGCCGGGTATTGTCGAGCGGATCGATACCGCCGTTGCCTGAGGACCGCACTATGCCATGTATGGGTGGAGTCGCATAAAGGAAGCGTAGCTGGTGATAGTCCCTTTCGAACTGCTTGGCGAGTTCATCGATGATGGCGCTCTGCTGCTCGCCTGAAGCCTGCTGATACTGATCAAACACGCGCTGTTCAGACAAGTAGTATTGGCCGACTGTCACGAGTGTGAGCAAGAGAAGCAGGCCGAGTACCATGGTTTGTGGTCGTATATAGGCAGCTTGCTGCTGTTTGCTCGTGTGCCTCAGAAACATGGGGCTGCCTCTCGTGAACGTTGGCCTGTTCTCAAGGTTTAGTTCAAAGAGGCCAATATTCAACTCGATACTATGTGTGTCTCCTGACAATCAGGACGAGACTCGGCTATCAGAACGGCAGTCTCGTCAGCGCTTATCGGATAGCTTGTTGAGCAGCAGGACAGGCACGAGGCCGATAACGACAATGAGTAAAGATGCGGTGGAGGCCTCGGCGATGCGCTCATCGCTGGCCAGCTTATAGACGCGGGTCGCCAGCGTTTCAAAATCGAACGGGCGCAACAGCAAGGTAGCGGGTAGCTCGCGCATACTGTCGACGAAGACAAGGATGCCCGCTGCCAGTATTGAGCGGCTCATCAATGGCAGGTGGATACTTTTCAATACGCGCCATGGAGTCGCTCCCAGGCTGCGAGCGGCTTGATCGTATATCGGAGGAATAGCTTCCATGCCACTGTTGGTCGAGTTGAACGCCACGGTGAGAAAGCGCACGACATAAGCATATACAACGATGGCAACCGTACCGGTCAGTAGTAGCCCAGTCTGAATATCAAACTGCTCGTCAAAGAAGGTAGCGATGGCGCGATCGAATTGCGATACCGGGGCGAACAAGCCTACTGCCAGCAAGGCACCGGGTAGCGCATAACCCAGTGTTGATAGTTGGATAGAAAGGTTCACGGCTTTGCTGTCAGTCAGACGCTTAGCGTACGTCAGGACAAGCGCGATGATGACAGCGGCCAGTGTCGCTGACAAAGCCACTTGCAGGCTATTGCCGATAAACCCGGTAAAGCCATGTCCTAGCAGTGGATCACCTGTGGTCAGTGCGAAATACGCGAGGGTGCCACCAGGGATCAAGCTGCCCAATACGACAGGCAGAACGCACAGTAATGTCGCGCCTGCTGCTACTAGGCCTGTCAGCTGGGTGCGCTGAAGGTTACCGTCGCGGGCGATGGCTTGAGCCTGAGACGGGCGCCGGTTGTACTTTTCGATCACGATGAGCAGAACAACAAAGCTGAACATGACCGCCGCTAACTTCAGTGCCGCAGCCTTATCCCCCATTGAAAACCAGGTTCGGAATATGCCCGTCGAGAAGGTGGGTACGGCGAAGTAATCAACCGTGCCGTAATCCGCCAGCGTTTCCATCAAGACCAATGCTAGGCCACCCACTAAGGCGGGTCGGGCTGCTGGTAAGGCGATGCGCCAGAATGCAAAAAACGGACTGGCCCCCAAGGTGCGCGCTGCATCATAAAGTGTCGCCGAGCGTTGGATAAAGGCCACACGAACCAGTAGGTACACATAGGGGTACAGCACCAGACTGATAATGAAGGCCGCACCACTCAACGAGCGTATTTCAGGAAAGTAATACTCACCAGCATACAAGCCAGTCAGGCTTCTGATCAGGGTCTGCACCGGGCCACTGTAATCCAGCAGATCGGTATAAACATAGGCGACGATATAAGCAGGGGCGGCGAGTGGCAGCATTAACGCCCAGGTCAGAATTCGACGTCCGGGGAACTCGGTTGCAGCGGTGAGCCACGCCGTTCCCACGCCAATTACAGTGGTATAGAGCGCGACCTGAACCATCAGGAGCAGAGTGTTACCTACGTATCCGGGCAGAACGCTACTGCTGATATGTGACCATGTTGATGTCGTTGGAGCGAACAGGGAGGTCAGAATGACAATAACGGGAACAAGCGTAAAAACAGAAATAAGAAAACTGCTGATTAGCCAACGCCATTGCGTCTGTTGGTTTTGCATGCCGGCTCTAATATTACGCGTGAGGTTGGTGTAGTATAAAGAACCATTCGCATATGTGACACCTGTTATTCGAGCCCGCCTGTATGCCGTTAGTTTTTTCTCAGATAAGCCACAGTTACGGTGCTACTCCCGTACTTCACGAGCTGGATTTTGCCGTCGAGCCTGGTCAGATTACTTGTTTATTGGGGCCATCGGGCGGTGGCAAAAGCACCCTGCTCCGCCTTGCCGCTGGGTTGGAGAAAGTTCAGCGTGGTGAGATCCACGTGGATAATGAAGTGCTGGCGAATGATGGTCTGCACCCGCCCCCGGAAGCTCGCCCGGTGGGGCTGATGTTTCAGGAGAATGCACTGTTTCCGAATATGACAGTGGCAGAAAACATTGCCTTCGGTATTCGGGATCTGAGCCGACGCGAGCAGCAGGAAAAAGTGAAAGAGCTTCTCGAGCTGGTTGGCTTGGACGAATATGGACAGCGCTATCCGCATCAATTGTCTGGTGGACAGCAACAGCGAATTGCACTGGTGCGTTCATTGGCACCGGAACCAAAAATTCTGCTGATGGACGAACCCTACGCGAGTATCGACATCACGCTGCGCCGGACATTACGGGAAGCGGCTCGCCGTACTATCAAAGAAAAAGGTACGACGGCCATTCTGGTTACTCATGATCCTGACGAAGCAATGGAAATGGCAGACAGCATTGCCGTGCTCGATCAGGGTGTGATTGCGCAGGTCGGGACTCCGCAAGAAGTGTTTGAGTCACCCGCGACCGTGGCCGTGGCGACACTGTTCGGCGGGTCTCAACGACTGGCTATTACTGCAGCAGATGAACATGGGTTTGATACTGCGTTCGGCAGAATTCAGGCAGAGGCTGAGCGATTGAGTAGCTATCGCGACGCACACACCCTTGTGGTCAGGCCAAAAGGATTAAGTTTGAAAAAAAATGAAAAGTCGGACGTCGTTATTTCCGGTCTCAGATATATTGGCCACGATTGGCTGGCTTTTCTTACTAACAACAATACGCCATCTGCAACTGAGCCATTGAGAGTACTGATCGATGATGTGAGTCAGTATCAGCTGGGGGATCGCGTGGATTTGATCGCGAACCAGACCGGCGTCTTTCTATTTAAATAAATCTGGAGAACGTATGATTTCTTTTAGCAGAAAACTGCTAGCCAGCACGATGGCTGTAGCACTGAGCCTACCTGTGTTTGCTGCTGACGTGGTGAATATTTACAGCGCGCGTCACTACGACACAGACATCGCTTTGTATGAAAACTTCGAAAAGCGCACAGGCGTGAAGGTCAATCTGATCGAAGCACCAAGTGATACTCTGATTGAACGAATCGTTAACGAAGGCAAATACTCTCCAGCCGATATTCTGGTAACGGTCGATGCGGGGCGCCTATTTCGCGCGGAGCAGCGTGGCATTTTCAGTCCGGTAGAATCAGACGTGCTGGATGCTCGTATTCCCGCTCACCTCCGTCATCCGGATGGCTTGTGGTACGGCTTGTCGAAGCGTGCGCGAATTATTATTTACAACAAAGAGCGCGGTCTGCCTGAAGGCCTGAATTCCTATGAAGATATGGCTGACCCAAAGTTCAGCAAGCAGATCTGCGTTCGTTCATCATCTAACATTTACAATATTTCATTGCTGGCATCATTGGTTGAACACGATGGTGAAGAAGCCGCAGAGGCGTGGGCACAAGGGGTGATGGATAACCTGCTGAAGAAACCACAAGGCAATGACGTTTCTAATATTCGTGCAGTGGCGTCGGGTGAGTGTCGGATCAGTATCGTAAATACCTATTATGTTGCGCGTTTGCAGGCTGAAGGCGATGAAAGCGTGAAAGCGGTGGGTGTATTGTTCCCGAATCAGGAAGAAGGCGGATACGGAGCACACGTTAACATCAGTGGTGCGGGTGTATTAAAGCATGCACCTAACCGTGCTAATGCAATTGCATTTCTAGAGTACCTGACGGAGCCTGAGGCACAGAAGTATTTTGTCGAAGCAAACCACGAATATTCTGTGGTTGAGGGCGCGGAAACAGACTCCGTACTTGAGGCGATGGGAGACTTCAAAGAAGACACCATTAATGCAAGCGCCTTGGGCGAGCATCAGGTGACGGCAGTTAAAATCTTTGACCGCGTGGGTTGGAACTGACCACCGGCACAGGAAAACTGATCGCAAGATCAGCCAGTCAAAGGGCGCTCAATGAGCGCCCTTTTTCGTTGTGACTGTTATTGCTGTCTTTGCTTTATTGGGTATACGGATTTAATGGTCGATGGGGCACCTTCACCCCATCAATCTGATACCACCCTCAGATGGTTGATAGATCGACTCCGTAGTTGAGTTCC